>CAJTRT010000008.1 GCA_910579105.1 uncultured Muribaculaceae bacterium
AGGTGGCGCGGGTGTCGGCGTTGGCCGAGTGGGCCCCCTCGAGGTCGGCGTCGCAGTAGAAGCGGTATGCCGCGGCAAGAGTGCGCTGCTCCTTCTTGTGGAAGATCGTCTGCACGTCGATATAACGCGGGCGACGGAAGTCGAAGTCGACCCCCGCGCGGGCGAACTCCTCCGAAAGCATCGGCACGTCGAAGCGGTTGGAGTTGAAACCGGCTATGTCGCACCCTTCGAAACTCCTGGCCAGGTCGGCCGCGATCTGGCGGAACGTGGGCTTGTCGGCCACGTCCTCGTCGGTTATGTGGTGCACGGCGGTAGCCTCCTCAGGAATATGGCGCTCGGGATTGACGCGGAGCGTGCGCTGCACGTCGCTGCCGTCGGGCATCACCTTGATCATGGAGATTTCCACCACGCGGTCGGTCATTATGTTGGTGCCGGTGGTCTCCAGGTCGAAAAACATCACCGGCTTCGTTATATTCAGCTTCATCAGAACTCTTGTACCGTCATGGGCATAAGGATGATGACAAGATCCGTGCCGTCGGCGTTCTCCTCGGGCAGGAACACTCCGGGGCGCGACGGGTCGGCCAGCTGCAGCAGGATGTTGGGGGTGGCCAGTGTCGAGAATATCTCCGTCAGGTAGGGAGCCGAGAAACCGATCACCATCTCCGGCCCCTGGAAGTCGCAGGGAACGTTCTCCTTAGCGAATGTGGAAAAGTTCGCGTCGTCGACCTTCAGCTCGATCCTGTTGTCGGAAAGGCGGAACTTCACAAGCCCGTGGGAAGGATCGGCGCAGACCGACACGCGGCGGACAGCCGTCAGAATCGACGCGCGGTCGACGGTCACCACATAAGGGTTGTTCTTGGGAATAACTCGGGTATAGTCCGGGAAGTTCCCCTTTATGAAGCAGCAGTTGAGCTGGATGGTCTCGGTGGTGAACACGGCGGCCTTCTGCGAGACGCTCACCTTCACCAGGTCCTCGCGGCGCAGCAGGTTCTTCAGTATAACCGAGGGCTTGACCGGCACGATGCACGAGGCGGCCACCCCGGGAGCGGAAGTCTTGTTGACGTAGCGCACCAGCTTGCGGGTGTCTGTAGCCACGAAGGTTATGCCGTCCTCCTTGATATCCCAGAGGATACCCATCATCTGGGGGCGCAGGTCGTCGGAACCCACGGCGAAGAGCGTGTTCTCGATGCCGTTGAGAATCTGCTCGGCGGGAGCCTCGAAGGAGAGCGTGTCGGCCTCGTCGACCGGCTCGACAGTGCGGGGGTACTGCTCGGCCGAGAGAGCCACGAGGTCGAACTTGCCGCCGGGGAACTCGATTTTCAGCTCCAGCGTCTCGTCGTTTACCTCCACGTCGACGTCAACGTCGGGAAGCTCCTTGGCGATATCGGAGATGCGGCGGGCATTGACGCAGAACGCGCCTTCGCCGTCGACGGCCGAGATTGCCACGCGGGCTGTCAGGGTGTTTTCCGTATCGGAGGCGGTCACCACAAGGGCATCTGCCTCCACCTTCATCAGGAAGTTGTCGAGAATCGTCAGAGTGTTTTTGGAGTTGATCACCTTGCTGACCCCCGAAAGCACGGAGTAGAGCGCCTTGCTCGCTACTTTGAATTTCATAAGTCTATGCTGTTTATTGATTTTTCGGCAAATTGGCGGGACCGCCGTCGGCTCCCGCGCACATTTATATTAATGAACCTACAAAGGTACAAATTCCCGGCCACAAATCAAAATCACGCGGCACGCCTCGCCGCCCCCGCGCCGCGCCGCGGCCTGGGCGCCCGGCACCCAGACCGGGCCCGGACGGTTTTTATGCGGAATGAGTTCGGATAACTTGCGCGGCTCGGGATTTTTTGCGACCTTCGCGGCGTAAATCGTCAGACACGAGATGAGACTTTCCGACCTTACAACCGGCCAGTCGGCGGTGATAGTGAAAATCCTGGGCCACGGCGCGTTCCGAAAGCGCGTCATGGAGATGGGGTTCGTCAAGGGGCACACCATAACGGCGGTGCTCGCCGCCCCGCTCCGCGACCCGGTGAAATACCGCATAATGGGCTACGAGGTGAGCCTGCGCCGCTCGGAGGCAGCGATGGTCGAGGTAATGCCCCTTGAAGAAAGCCCGGTTGCCGGGCACGGAGGCGCGGCCGGCGACCTGAGGATGATCGACGACGCCGACCCCGGACAGCGCGACCGGTTCGAGGGAAGCAGCCACACCATAAACGTGGCGCTGATAGGCAACCCCAACTGCGGCAAGACCTCGCTCTTCAACATCGCATCGGGGGCGCAGGAGCACGTCGGGAATTACAGCGGGGTGACCGTCGGCTCGAAGACCGGCACCTTCCGCCACAGGGGCTACACGTTCAACATCGTAGACCTCCCGGGCACCTACTCACTGTCGGCCTACTCCCCCGAGGAGCGGTTCGTGCGCCGGTACCTGCGCGACAGCAACCCCGACGTGATCGTCAACGTCGTCGACGGGTCGAACCTCGACCGCAACCTCTACCTCACCACCGAGCTGATCGACATGGACCATTCGATGGTGATCGCGCTGAACATGTACGACGAGCTGCGCGCCGCCGGCACGGTGTTCGATTTCGAAGCCATGGGAAAGCTCATAGGCGTGCCGGTGGTCCCCACCGTCAGCCGCACCGGCGAAGGGATAGAGAACCTGTTCGACACGATAATAGAGGTCTACGAGCAGCGCGACCCCAGAGTCAAGCACGTCCACGTCCACCTCGGCCAGGACATAGAGGCCGCCCTGACCTCCATAAAGGACGCTATCAAGGCCGACAAAAGCGTCAACCAGCACTTCTCGGCCCGATACCTCGCCATACGCCTCCTGGAGAAAGACCCGGAGGCGGAGGAGATAATCGGCCAGGGCGCCGACGGAGCCTCCATCCTGGCCGCGCGCGACAATGCCCTCGCGGCCCTCGCGCGGCAGCTTCCCGGCGAGGATGTCGGCTCGATAATAGCCGGGGAGAAATACGGCTTCATCGCCGGGGCGCTCGCCGAGACGCGCCAGCTCGCGGCCGACCGCAAGAGAGGGGCCACGGGGCTGATCGACGCGCTGGTGACCAGCCGCCTGTTCGGATTTCCGATGTTCATCCTGGCGATGTGCTTCATCTTCTGGGCCACATTCTACGTCGGCCAGTACCCGGCCGACTGGATCCAGGCCGGCATCGACGCCCTCGCCGGCCTGGTCGACGCGCGCATGGCCGACGGACCGCTGAAAAGCCTGCTCGCCAACGGCGTGATCGGGGGCGTCGGAGGGGTGATCGTGTTCCTGCCCAACATACTGATTCTCTTCTTCTTCATCTCCTTCATGGAGGATTCGGGCTACATGGCCCGCGCTGCGTTCATCATGGACCGGCTGATGCACAAGATAGGGCTCCACGGCAAGTCGTTCATCCCGATGGTGATGGGCTTCGGCTGCAACGTGCCCGCCGTCATGGCCGCCCGCGCCATAGAAAGCTCGTCGTCGAGAGCCATAACCGTGCTGATCACCCCGTTCATGTCGTGCTCGGCGCGCCTGCCGGTCTACGTGTTGCTCGTAGGCACTTTTTTCAGCGCCCACGCCGCGCTGGTGTTCCTGGCCATGTATCTCATAGGGATTCTCGCCGCCGCCGTGACGGCCAGGCTGCTGCGCCGACTGTTCTTCAATAATGACGAGACCCCGTTCGTTATGGAGCTCCCCCCCTACCGCGTCCCGGCGATGAAGACATCCCTGCGCCACATGTGGTGGAAAAGCCGCGAGTATCTGAAAAAGATGGGAGGCATCATCCTGCTGGCCTCGGTGATAGTGTGGGCGCTCGACTACTTCCCGCTCCGCTCGCAGGAAGACCAGGCACAGGACTCCTACCTCGAAAGCATCGGCAAGGCCGTAAGCCCCGCGACAGAGCCGCTCGGATTCTCCTGGCGCGCCACGGTGGCCGCCGTGGCCGGAATCCCCGCGAAGGAAATCGTCGTATCCACCCTGGGAGTGCTCTACACGGGATCGGAAGAAGCCACCGACCAGGCGCTGTCGAAACGCCTCACCTCCGTCATGCCCGGCGAGGCCAAGCCCGACTTCGACCCCGCATCGGCCCTCAGCTTCATGATTTTCATACTGCTCTACTGCCCCTGCACCGCCACCGTGATCGCCATCATAAAGGAAACCCGCTCATGGCGCTACGGAGCATTCACCATACTGTACAACACCGCCTTCGCGTGGTTGGCGGCCTTCGCTGCCTACCGTCTCGCCCTCCTCTTCTGATTTTGTACCCACCACGGCTTCCTACATTGAAAACACAAACGCCGCTAACTTCGACGCGTCTGCCAAGTTAACGGCCGGCCATGGGCGGGGGCGCCGCGCACGTAGGCAATTTTAACGTTTTGGTTAAAGATTGTTTGGAGAATTATCCGTAACTTCGTTCCAAATTTTTATTTAACTATCTATTATGATGAAAAAAGTGCTAATCGGGTTGATTGGCGCGGCAGGAGCGATGTTAGTCGCCTCATGCGCTGACACTTTCAACCCGGGTGGCGACAGCGACCACCAGGGACGCATCTTCCCCTCGGTCAGCCTCGACAAGAGCGTGGTGACCTCGAAGAGCACCCCCAAAGCCCCCGCGTCAAGAGCCGCGGAAGCTGTCTCCTCCGACCAGATGAAAATCCGGCTCGTGCGCGACGCCGGCGGCTATGACAAAACATGGGATTCCCTCTCCGACTTCCCCTCCGCTGAATTATTCCCCGTAGGCCGTTACACTTTCAGCGCCTTCTACGGCAGCGCGGAAGAGCAGGGCTTCAGCAAGCCCTATTATTACGGAGAATGTTCGATCGAGGTCGAGGAGAACCGCTCGGCCCAGGTACAGGTCACGGCCCAGCTCGCCAACTCGATGCTGACCATCGCCTATTCCGAGGCGTTCGCCGCGTATTTCACCGACTACAAGACTACCATCACAACCGCGCTCGGCTCGCTGGAATACGCCGCCGACGCGACCGCGCCTGTTTACCTCCCCGCCGGAGAGGTGTCGTTCGCGATCGACGTGACCAAGCCCTCAGGCACGAAGGCCACACTGACCCCCAACGCAGTAACACTCAGCCCACGCCATCACTACACGGTGAAGTTCGACGTCAACAACGGCAACGTGGCAACGCCCGTCCTGAAAATCGAATGGGACGAGATGCTCGACACCGAGGAAGTCACGATCGACCTCTCCGATGACATTCTCAACGCTCCCGCGCCCACCATCGCCTCCGAAGGATTCCCCGTCGAAAGCTTCATCGCCGGGAATGCTCCCGCGGGAGAGCGCTCGCTGACTATCGTTGCCCACGGCGGCCTGTCGTCGCTCGTGATGACCACCGCCTCACCCTCGCTCCGCGAGCAAGGGTGGCCAGCCGAGACGGACCTCCTGGCAGGCGACGCCGCGGCCAACGCCGCCACCGCCGCGCTCGGTCTGAAGACCCGCGGCCTGACCAAGGCCGGCGGCAAGATCGCGCAGGTGACCCTCACCGACGTGCTCAACCATATCCGTTACGTCGAAGGCGCCTCAAACACCACGGAGTTCACCTTCGTGGCCCGCGACGCCTACAACAAGGCATCCGAACCGCTGACCCTGACCGTCGACATCGAGAAACTCATAATCGAGCTTTCCGCCCCCGCGCCGATTGTCAAAGGGCAGACCGACTTCTCCTGCCAGCTCACTTATAACGGAGGTGATGCCGCCAAGGACATCGCCATCCAGGCCAAGAACGACCGAGGCACATGGAGCGACATCCCCGCCACCATCACCCCGGCGAGCCGCGCCGCCGCGACATACCTCGTCGAGGTCTCCGTTGACGGCGAGCGCGACACCCAGCTCCGCGCCAAGGCCGCCGACGGAACCGTGTCGGAACCGCTCGACGTGGTTCACGCCGAAGCGCCCCACGCGCTCAGCATCGACGAGCGCGACGTGTTCGCCCACTCCGCGAAAGTCACCCTGATTGAAAACCCCGACTACACGGGGCCCGCGGCGCGCAGCATCCGCAAATCGCCCGCCGACATGGCGGCACGCGCGGCGCTGATGATCTCAACCGACGGCAAGAAGTTCACCGCGGCCACCGGCGCCACGCTCAGCGGGGCAACCTGGAGCGTCAGCGGCCTAAACGCGAACCAAACCTACTACTTCCGCGCCGTAGTCGACGAAGTGCCATGCCGCAACGCCGAGGCCAGCACAGAAGCGGCCTTCCAGCTCGAAAACAGCTCGTTCGAGGACTGGGCCGAAGCAGACAGCCATAAATACTGGTCCCGCTGGTATCCGGCAGGCACAGCCAGGGGGGGAATCTGGGCAACCATCAACGAGCTTACCACGTCGCAGCAGAACGGCACAGACGGAACCACATATTCATATGTATCCATATCCGGCACCATCCCTACGACCGATGCGCATTCAGGCGACAAAGCGGCATTGATACGCACTGTCGGATGGGGTAGCGGAAACACCGCGAGCATGATTTCCGGAAGAATGGGGACATGCAAGCATGTCAACGCCGGTGAGTTGTATCTGGGATCATATGACGCGTCCGCCCTTACCCCCACATACGGATATCCGCTGACATCCCGCCCCAATAAAGTTTCTTTCTGGCACAAATACCTGAAAAAAGCAGATGAGGACTACGGATATGCAGAACTGGTAATTTCAGATGCCGACGGCAACGTCCTTTTCTCCTCTACCAAGCAACTGACCGCGTCGGAATACACCCAGGAAACGTTCAATATCAGCTATCCCGAACATTGCGCCAAGGCCGCGAACATGTCACTCATCTTCCGTTCCTCGGGACACACCGACCTGAACGACAAGAAGAACACAACATGGCTCACGCCTCCCCCGAGAATGAACCTCAGCACCGGTACATATATGGGATCACAGCTCTATATCGACGACATAGAGCTGGCCTACTAACCTTCCACTAACCGAACATACCACTCACAAGATAATGAAAACCAAGATTTTCTCCATAATGGCGGCGGCTGCCATACTCGCCTCGGGGGTCACCTCGTGCAGCGACAACTGGGAGCCTGATGTCAAAACCGGCTCCGGCAACGGCGTCGGCCGACTCCGCACCGCGACCTTCGGCGTGGAAGTCACCAACGGCGAGATGCTGATCAAGGACGGCCTGGCGCCCTCCAAGGCTCCGAAAGCCGCCGCGAAGTCGCGCGAATCGGTGGACCTCACTAACTTCATCGTGAAAATCACCGCCGCCGACGGCACCGAGGCTGGCACCTGGAAGTACGGCGAGATGGAGGAGTTCCTGCTCCTCGACGCGGGCGATTACACCGTGGACGTTGCCTCGTCCGAGGCTCCCGAACCCGCGGGATGGAACTGCCCCTACTTCACCGGCTCGCAGAAATTCACCATCGTCGAGAACAAGATCACCGACGTCGAGCCGGTCGTATGCACCCTGGGCAACGTCATGGTGACCGTGCACTTCACCAAGCAGCTCCTGGCCGAGGCCGGAAGCGACCTGCAAGTGGCCGTCACCTCCACCGAGGGGAACAGCCTGACCTACACAACCTCGACCCCTGCGACCGACGCGGGCTACTTCGCTTCGTCGGGCGACGAGAACGAGACACTGAAAGTAACCTTCACCGGCACAATCAGCGGCGTGGCCGAAACTTTCTCCAACGCCCTCCTCGACGTGAAGCCGGGCCAGCACCGCAAAATCACATTCGGATTGAAGAAGAACGACGCCGTATCGCCCGACGAGAATGGCTACATCCTGGTCGACGGCACCCCGATCTCGGTTGACACCTCTGTCGAGAACGAGGACATGACGGTTGACAACGCCGTGGAGGACGACATCCTCGACCCATCCGACCGCCCGGGTCACGAAGTGCTCCCCGACGACCCCACCCCTCCCGGGCCGGAGAACCCCGACGACCCCAAGGAGGACGCCATCGACTTCGACAGCAAGACAATCAAACTCGACGGCACCTGGAACAAGGTCTCTGACTTCGCCGACGGTATGGACGCCAAGCAGGAGGCGATAGTAGTTATCACCGCGAAAGAAGGAGTCGCGAACCTAATCGTCACCATCAACGCCAATGATGGTCTCGCAGCGGTTCTCGCCGACCCATCGATGGGTCTTGACAAGCCTTTTGACCTGGCCTATCCCGGAGACCGCTACGACGTTCTCCACAACTTCAAGTTCCCCCTGGGTGACGAGGTTATCGGCAAGACAGAAGTGACTTTCGACATCACGGACTTCGTGCCAATGCTGGGGATGTATCCCGGACAGAACACCTTCATCATCCGCGTGGTCGACCAAAAAGGGGGCGAGAAGTCTCAATCACTAATGTTTGAATAAGGAGGACTGACCGATGAAAAAGCTATTGACATTCAGCGCCGCCCTGATAGGGCTGGCAATGGGCAGCTGCTCCGACGACGCGAAATACGACCTTGGCAACGTCTCGGGTGAGGGACGCGTCATGATCCGCACGTCGCTCAACGCCGACGTGGCCAAATCGCGCGCCATAACCCCGGTTGACGAGCTGGCCAAGGACGCGATGATATGGATTTCCAACGAGAAGGGCCTTGTGCGCCGCTTCGACGCTTCCAACCCGCTTCCAACCGGCGGAGTGACCCTCCTCGCGGGCAACTACACCGCCGAGGTATGGGCCGGCGACTCCGTGCCAGCCTCCTTCGACACCCGCTGGTTCAAGGGGATGGAGAAATTCACCGTCGTGAGCGGTTCCGTCTCCCAGGTGACGGTGGTGGCCGCCATAGCCAACGTAGTGACAAGCGTGGTTGCCGACAAGGGGGCCAAAGACGTACTCTCCGACATCACTATGACCATAGGCCACAAGACCGGTTCTCTGGAATTCACTCCTGAACTGATTGAGAACAATGCCAAAGGTTACTTCATGATGCCGTCAATCGACAAGAACCTCGCCTGGACGCTGAAAGGCACCCTCTCAACCGGCGAGGAGTTCACCAAGACCGGCACCATAGAGAACGCCCGCCCCAAGACCGAGTACATTCTCACCGTCAAGCATGACGGCGGCGTGACCTCGCCCGTAGGCGGCGCGTTCATAACCGTCGAGATCCAGGAAGCCACCATCGTCGAGGACGAGTTCACCATCAACGCCGCCCCCGCGATTTCCGGCATCGGCTTCGATCTTTCGCAGCCCGTGATAGCCGAACCGGGCAAATTCGCCAAGAAATCGCTCTGGGTTGCCGCGACCTCGTTCCTGAAACGTGCCGAGGTGCGCTGCGACGCGTTCACCGCCCTGCTCGGCATCGGCGGCAACGACTTCGAGATTTTCGGCATGGAGCCTTCGGTCGAAAGCGCCGTGAACGCCGCCGGCATCCACTGGACCTACACCACCCACGACGACACCCGTTTCTCCGAACTGAAACTCACTTTCGACAAGGAGCTGCTCAACAACCTCCCCTCGGGCGAGCACCAGGTGTCCGTCACCATAACCGACGAGGCCGACAAGACCGCCACGGCGACGATGACACTTATGGTTTCCGACGCGCTCGTGATGACCGACCAGGTTGACGCGCTCGCCCCGACCACCTGGGCCACCAAGGCCACCCTCACCGGCACGGTGATGAAGGACGGCGCTACCGGTCTCGGCATCCAGTACCGCAAGCAGGGTACCCAGCAGTGGACGCAGGTTGCCGCCGACGAAGCCACCTCGCGCGCCGCGGCCAACTCCAAGTACATCGTTACGCTCACCGGCCTCGAACCGGGGGCGACCTACGAGTACCAGTCCTACTGCGACGACTTCACCTCATCAGTGACCTGCACGTTCACAACCGAATCGGCCACCCAGCTTCCCAACTCCGGCTTCGAGGAATGGGGCAGCGACGGCGGCGTGGTTATCCCCGCGGCCTCCACCGCCGACCAGTTCTGGGACTCCGGCAACCATGGAGCCTACAAGGCAGGGAAAGCGGTATTGACCGAGAGGGACGGCTCAATCAGACATTCGGGCAGCTACTCCGCCCGCCTCACCAGCAAATACGCGAATTTGTTCGGTATAGGGAAATTCGCCGCCGGAAACATCTTCATCGGCAAATATCTCGAAACCGACGGCATGGACGGCGTACTTGGCTGGGGTCGCGACTTCCAGTCGAGGCCAAGGGCATTGCGCGTCTGGGCAAAGTATACTCCGCAAACTATAAACCGCGTCCAATCGAATCCGCGTAACCTTAAGGAAGGCGATTCTGACCAAGGCATTATATACATCGCGATCCTTAACGGCAACAACAAATCAGATAGCAAATACGGCACACAATGGCCGTGCGTGATTCGTACCAAATCAACTCAACTGTTCAGCAAGGATGACCCCAACGTGATCGCCTATGGCGAGAAACTGTTCACCGAGGCAACAGGAGGGGATTCACTGGTAGAATTTGAAATACCCATCGAATATTACGACACCAACACAAAGGCTGTCAAAGTGATATGCGTGGCCTCAGCCTCGGTCGGCGGCGACTACTTCACCGGCGGCGAAGGCTCCCAGCTGTACATCGATGATTTCGAACTGATCTATTAAGCGGTTCGTCCACAATTATTACAGCACCCTCCCATCCGGGCGGATAAATAACGCGCTGTGTCGGGATTCCGGCACAGCGCGTTATTTATCCGCACGATTACGCCCATCTGTCAACTTAAAAATTTAACAAAACTTATGAAGGAATATTGACAATAATAACATATCTTTGTCAGTTCTTATTTCTATGGGTACCGCCCTATGCCATGAAACCGCAGACCAAATTAGCAAACCTCATAATCAACCCAATGACAATGTACAAAAAACACGCGGCCCTGGCTGCCGCCCTCGCAATCCTCCCGTTGATGGCGACGGCAGCCCAGTATCCGATCAACTACCCGCTTGACGCGAAGATCGACATTACCAACCGCTCCCTTCAAAGCGTGGTGCTCGCATCGCCGACCGACGGCGAGCAGACAATCGCCATAAACCAGGAACAGGACAAGCTCCTCTACCACGACGCGACCAACCGCTGCTTCACCGCCGTGCCGGGCGAGACTGTCACCGCCTCCTTCAACTGGACCGGAGGCTGGATGCACGGCTACGTCTACCTCGACCGCGGCAACGACGGCTCCTTCGACTTCACCCTCGACGACTCGAAGCAGTTCGTCGACCGCGGCGACGTCATGGCCTACACCAACTTCAACGGGACAAACAGTGCCGGGTCGCCAGCAAGCGGCAACTGCGGCTTCAACCCGCCGCAGTTCACCATCCCCGCCGACCTTCAGCCGGGTCTCTACCGCATGCGCTACAAAATCGACTGGAACTCCATCGATCCCGGGGGTAACACCGCCGAAGGCCTGGTGCACCAGCAGCTTATAACAGCCAACGCCGGTGCCATAGCCGACGTGATGGTTTATCTGCACAACGGCACCCGCGGGCTTGAGGTCAACGCCCCTAACTGCTCTGTGACCGGCCTGAACGGCGAGGTAGCCGAGGAGACCGCCATAACTCCCGGCCGCCCGTTCAGCCTCATAGTCCATCCCGACGAGGGATACCGCGTAAGCGCGATAAAGGTCAGCTGCGGCAACAAGCTCGACGTGCAGGACATTGAGTTCGCCAACACCGACATGGCCTACAAGGAAGCCTCGCTCCCCCTGTCGCAGATCGACGACAACATACTGACCATACCTGGCGCCTACACCTACGGCCGCGTGGTCCTCGAAATCGCGGTAGAGGAAGGCCGCGACCCGTCGCTCGACTATTATTCCTCCACCCTTTCAGGCACCAAGGACTGCGCTGGCATCACGCGCCTCTCTATGCCTTCCCCAAACAGGACCGACATCCTCGACATCGCGACCGACCAGCGGCACATTTTCAACGACACGAAAGCGCTCACGGCCGAAATTGGAACCGCAACCACGATATCCGCTGACTTCGACGGCCCGACCGGCGACCTCAGCCTGTACATCGACCTTGGCCAGACAGGCCAGTTCCCCGCGGAAGCGGCAGCTGCCTTTGCCGGAGGGGAGGCCTCGTTCACGCTACCCGCGACAGTGAAACCCGGAGTCTACCGCGCCCGCGTGGAAGCGAAAGGCACCTGCGCGGTAGATTTCCTGCTGAACGCCCATAACGCTTCCGCCGACATCCGCGCCGACATCCTCAACGGATACCTCGCCGGTGCCGCCGGCGCTATCCTCCCTGCGACAGCGGCTTTCGGGCAGCCTCTCACCATAGAACCCAAAGCCACGCTTCCAGGCTTCCGGGGCGACAAGCTGACGGTGCGCCACGGCCATAACGTCGCCGGGCGCCAGTACATCCGAGGCAACCGCCAGTGGGACGAGTTCGAGATACCCGCCGAAGGTTCCACAGAGCTCACGGCCGACGAGGTTGACGGAACCCTGTTCGTCATTGGCGAGCTTGCCGAGACCCCCGACAGCGAATGGACCCTCGTATGGCACGACGAGTTCAGCACCGACGAGATGGATGCCGACAAATGGAGCTACCATCCCCGCAACTCAGCCGTATGGAACCGTTTCTGCGCCGTAGGCGACGAACGCCCCGTGGTCAACAAGTTCGAGGACGGACTTTACAGGTCATACTGCGTGAAGACCCCCGCCGAGTTCGCGACCGAACAGAAGGAGATGATTTCCGGAGCCATCTACACTTCCGGCAAGTTCTACCTCACCGGCGGCTACATCGAGGCCCGCTGCAAAACCCTCCCGCACAAAGGCAACTTCCAGGCTTTCTGGATGATGCCGTCGAACCAAAGCTACGGCTGGCCCTCATGCGGCGAAATCGACATCTGGGAGCAGATCGACACCGAGAACATCGCCTACGGCTCACTGCATGACGCGTGGCGCTACCGCAACGACGCCGCCGTGGTCAACAAGTTCGGCACCATCAGCAAGCCATGCCCCTACTCCGGCGGCACCAAGTCGGGCGTCAACGCGGCCGAATGGCACGTCTACGCCATCGACTGGGATTCGGAGCAGATAACCTGGCTGATTGACGGAGTGCCGTTCGCGACAGCCCGCAACCCCCACTACTCCGAAGGCAAGTGGACCGAGGATGTGACCTGGCCTTTCGACAAGGCGTTCTACATAATCTGCAACCAGTCGGTAGGAACCGGTTCCTGGGCCAAGGCCCCCGACCTCGATTTCACCTACCGCACCGACTTCGACTATGTGCGCGCCTATCAGAAAAAAGACCGCCTGAACTACTTCTCGATAGCCGACGGCCTCGTCGCCGGTGTCGACAACGTGATTTCTGACAACGACGCTCTCGACCCCGACGCCCCCGTTGAGTTCTACACCCTGCAAGGCATCCGCGTCAACCCCGAGAACCTCGCCCCAGGCATCTACATACGCCGCCAGGGCAAGAACGCGACCAAGATCGCCATCAGGTAACACATCCTCTTACATCAGTTATGAGACTACGCATTATTACGGCAGCCATGGCCGCCGCGGTAGCGGCAACGTTCAACTGCGAGGCGGCTCCCCCTTCCGCCTGTTCCACGCGGTGGGAGATGGTATGGAACGACGAGTTCGACACCCCCGAAATGGACACGGCGAAATGGGAATACAATCCCCGCGGCAGAGCCACCTGGAGCCGGTTCATCGCTACCGACCCCGCCGACCGCGAGACCGTCAACAAGTTCGGCGAGGGTGTGTACCGCTCGTTCTGCGTCGCGAACCCCAACCCCGCGCCGGGCAACGAGATGATTTCCGGGGCGATCCGTTCCAAAGGGAAATTCCATATGCGCGGCTGCTATGTCGAAGCACGCTGCCGCACCCGCGCCCACACCGGCAACTTCCCCGCTTTCTGGCTCCTCCCAGCCGCCAGCGACAAGGGATGGCCCGTGTGCGGCGAAATCGATGTCTGGGAACAGATCGACGACCAGC
This sequence comes from uncultured Muribaculaceae bacterium, assembly GCA_910579105.1. Lineage (GTDB taxonomy): Bacteria > Bacteroidota > Bacteroidia > Bacteroidales > Muribaculaceae > UBA7173. The sequence continues at coordinate 13,858 of CAJTRT010000008.1, forward strand.
CGGTTGCCTACCAGACACTGCACCACGCCATGCGCTACCCCGACCACCCCAATTCTCGGAAATACTTCGAGCCGGTGGGAGTCGACAGCACCTATGTGGGTTGCGAGATTCCTGACATCGACCCGGGGCAATGGCACGTCTACGGAGTGGAATGGGACGCCGAGCACCTTACATTCTATATCGACGGCAAGGAGACATACACCGTCGAGAACCCGCACTTCTCCGCCGGCAGCTGGACCGAGGACGTGACCTGGCCTTTCGACCAGGAGTTCTATCTGATTCTGAACCAGTCGGTCGGCAACGGCTCCTGGGCGAAGGAATACGATCCCGCCTTCGAGTATATGACCGAGTTCGACTACGTCCGCGCCTACCGCCGGGCCGAACCCCGGTAGCACTTATGACACAAGCCCCACATTGTAGGGACGCACGGTTCGTGCGTCCGATAGCAGACTGACAATCAGACGCATATAATCGGACGCACGACCGTGCGTCCCTACAATCCTGATAACGAGACAGAGACCTCGCAGCCAAGACAAAAAAGCGGGGGCGCCTGGTAAGAGGCGCCCCCGCCCACTTGGGGGTCTATATGAAGAGCGGGTTGCCGTGTGTTGGCTTATCCGTCCGCCGCGGAACCACGGTTAGTAGTTCCACTGGCAGGCGATCATTCTCAGCGAGTTGTCGCCCATTGTGCGGAGGTCGTTGATCATGTTGTTTCGGCAGTTGACGTAGACAAGAGCCTGGTCGAAGGAAACGTCGAGCATGGTCAGCTGGTTGTTGTTGCAGAGCACGCGCTGCAAGAACGTCTGGTTGCTGAGGGTCAGCTGGGTGAGGTCGTTGTAGGAGCAGTCGACGAAGAGCAGCTGCGGGCAGTTGTCAACGGTCAGCGACGTCAGGTTGTTGTAGGAGCATACCAGGTCGAGCAGTGCAGTGCAGTCGCGCATCGCGAGACCCTGCATGTTGTTGTCGGAGCAGATGAACGAGCTGAGAGCGGGGAGGCCGCTGACAATCATGTTGGAGATTTCATTGTCGTCGACATTGAGGTTCTGCAGGTTCTCAAGCCCCACGAGTGTTATGCCTGTGAGCTTGTTATAGCCGCAGTAGAGGTTTTTCAGAGCGGTGCAGTTCTCAACCTTGAGGTTCTCGAGGTGGTTGCCCTGGCAGTTCAGGGTTTTGAGCGTGGAGGAGTTGGCCACGTCGAGCGACACCAGGTAGTTGTTGGAGACGTTGAAGGTGGTCAGCAGCGGGGTGGCGCTGAGGTCGATCTCGGTCAGGCGGTTCTTGTAGATGTTAAGGGTTACGAGGGCGGAGCATCCTGTGAGGTCGGCCACCTTGATCATGTTGCGCGATGCGTTGAGGTTGCTGAGCGCGGCGTCGCCGGAAAGATTGATCGAGGTAATCTTGTTGCGGGAAACGTTCAGAGTCTCGAGGGAGGTGAAACCGGTCAGCGAGAGGTCGCCGGCCAGGTGTTTATCCTTCCACTCGATTGATTTGACGCGGCCGTTCTCAATGGTCACGCCTTCCCAGGTGGAAGGGGCGTTAAGGTCGGTAATTTTGAGGGCTTGCGCGTTCGTACCGTCCTTTTCGGCGGGCATCGACAGGAACGCCTTGAGCTGTTTCAGCTCGTTCTTGTCAATCTTCTGTGCGAAAACCGTCATGCAACCCAGCATGAGAGTAATCATTAAAATCGCTTTCTTCATAATAAATAGTTGTTTTGAACCAAGTTCTGTTAGGAGTTTTTGTACATTATAAACACACCTTGAAAGAAAAAGGTTGGCCTCCCCGCGAAAAAAACTCGGAAGGCGGTTGAAGTAGGCCACATTTCAGCTAACTTCGCGTCAAAGAACAAACCACCGCCTATGGCAGCAGAAACAATCCATTCAGCCTCAAAACCGAGGTTTGAAATTCTTGACGGACTGCGAGGCGTGGCCGCTATGATCGTGGTCGCGTTTCATCTTTTTGAGACCTATTCGTCCGGGCCAAGTGACCAGATTCTCAATCACGGATATCTCGCTGTGGATTTCTTTTTTGTCCTGTCGGGATTTGTGATCGGATATGCCTACGATGACCGCTGGCAACGGATGTCTACCTGGAATTTCTTCAAACGCCGTCTGATCCGCCTGCAGCCGATGGTGGTGCTGGGCACTCTGATAGGGGCTTTTTGGTTTTATTTCAGCGCGGCACCCGGGTTTGAACTCGTAATGCGCACTCCCTGGTGGAAACTTATGTTGATAATGGTGCTCGGCTGCATAATGTTTCCCACACCTCCCTCGATGGATATCAGGGGGTGGAAAGAAATCAACTCGCTCAACGGAGCGCAATGGTCGTTGCTGTGGGAATACATCGCCAATATACTATACGCACTGTTTGTCAGACGGTTCAGCAAGTTTCTCCTCGCGCTTTTCGTGTTCCTTTCAGCGTTTCTGACAATCGACATCGCTATGAACATCGACACATTCGGGCTGCTGGAAGCACGCTGTTATGCCAAATACACTGTAATCGGCGGATTCGGGCTCACCCCTGACCAGATATACATAGGCATTTCCCGTTTGCTCTACCCGTTCTTCGGAGGACTTCTGCTTTATCGCATGGGCAAATGGCGTATAAATCTCCGTAAAGGGGGAATGACTATTTGCTCCCTTGCCGTTGCCGCCACCCTTGTCACACCGCATATAGGGGGCGACAATCATGAATGGCTCAACGGACTGTATTGTGCCGTTATAATCCTGCTCGTATATCCAGCCATCGTGGCCGCGGGAGCGGGAAGCGAGCTAAAAGGAAGAACGACAACGGCAGTCTGCAAATTCCTGGGAATGATTTCCTACCCGCTATATATCACCCATTACCCTATGATCTATGTCCAGATGAACTGGGCCGCGCGACACGCCGACGCGCCTCTCGGCACACACATCTGGGTAGCCGCCAGCATATTCACCGCGTCAATAGCCGTGGCATACGCGAGTGTCATAGTATATGACATCCCGGTGCGCGAATGGCTTTCTGAAAAATTCATCTACCCGAAGAAAAACAAATAGCGCCCGGCTCATTCGCGGCCACCAGCACTAATCCGAGCGATGTTCAGCCTGTCACTCGAAGCCGGGGAGAACCGGGTCGGGCAGCAGGCGGAACGAGAGCCGGTGGTAGGGAGACGGCCCGTTTTCGGCGATTGCGGCGCGATGGTCGCGCGTGGGATAGCCTTTGTTTATCCGCCAGCGGTATGCGGGATATTCAGCGTCGAGGCGCTCCATCAGCTCGTCGCGGTGGGTCTTGGCCAGCACTGATGCCGCCGCGATGTTGCCGAAGCGGCCGTCACCCTTCACAAAAGTCTCGCACGGCAGGGCGCCGTAGGGCTTGAAGCGGTTCCCGTCGACAATCACGCGGAGTGGCCGGGGGAAGAGAGCGTCCAGAGCGCGGTGCATGGCCTCGATCGAGGCGTTAAGGATGTTCATGGAGTCAATCTCGGCAGGGGAGCACCAGGCCACGGCCCACGCAAGAGCCTCCGCCTCGATAATGGGGCGCAGCAGCTCGCGGCGGCGTTCGGTGAGCTGCTTCGAATCGTTGAGCCAGGGATGATGGAAGTCGTCAGGAAGTATCACAGCCGCCGCCGCGACCGGCCCGGCGAGGCATCCGCGGCCCGCCTCGTCGCATCCGGCCTCCATCGCCGAGAACACATGGCAGTTTGGCAGCGGCGATCCCGGTTCAGTGGATTCTTTCATCCGGTTGGATCGCAAGGTCATAGGGGCTTGCGGAATGTGGCGCGTCGGCGGTGCAGACGGTGGTCGAAATAAGCCCACTGGTTCTGCACCGCGGTATTGTCTTCCAGCTCCAGGTTGGTCTCTGCATGCTTGAAACCGTACTTGTTATAGTATGGTATAAGGTCAGCGAACAGCAGGGCGTTGACCCCCTTGTTCTGGTACTCGGGAGCCACGGCGATCAGCAGAAGGTCGACCGCGTCAGACTTGCCGCGCAACGCTTTCAGCAGGTGGCTCCAGCCGAAGGGGAACAGGCGGCCGCCACTCTTGCGCAGAGCCTGCGAGAACGACTGGATCGAGATGCCTATGGCTATCAGCTTGTCGGCGGCATCGGTCACCACCGTCACCAGGTCGAGGTTTATGATGCTGAGATACATCTCGATATAATAATCTATCTGCTTGGGGGTCAGCGGTGAGTAGCCATAGAGCTTGTCGTACGCGCGGTTGATCAGCTCGAAAAGAGCGACGCCGTACTCCTCCTTGATTTTCTTGCGGGAAGTGTATTTCTTGACCTTGAGGTTCTCGCGACGCTTCACAATGTCGGCGATGCGCTGGTATTTCTCTGGAATTTGTTCCGGCACCTTGATGTAATATTCCACCCATCCGGCATCCTTCCGGAAACCCATCCGCTTGATCTGGTCAACATAGTAGGGGTGGTTGTATATGGTGGCCATTGTGCCCATCTCGTCATAGCCGAAAGTCAGCATGCCCTCGTGGTCCATGTCAGAAAAACCCATCGGCCCCACAATAGAGGTCATCCCCTTTGAGCGCCCCCAGTCGCTGACTGCCTTGAACAGGGCGTCGACAACCTCGTCGTCGTCGATAAAATCCACAAAGCCGAACCGCAGGTCGGCCGAGCCGGTGCGCCCGTTAACGATGGTGTTTATTATGCCCGTGATACGCCCGACCGGCTTTCCGTCGCGGTAGGCCATGAAGCACCGCGCCTGGCAGTGGTCGAAGGCGGGGTTTTTCCCGGGCGAGAGGGTGTTGACGTCATCGGCCATCAGCGGCGGGACGTAGCACGGATTATCCTTATAAAGTGAATTGCCGAAAGCGACATACTTGCGCAGGTTGCCGCGGGTAGGCTCTATTGCTTTTACTTCGATCATTTCAGAGATTTATTCAGTAGCAGTTTGGACGGCCCTGGTGCCTGTGCCGACGGGAAGCGGCCTCACGGAGAGCCACCCGAGCACAAAGGCCATTATTACGAGAAAAACGGTGATCACAATGTAGACGCGCTTGTTGGAATGGCCGGCCAGGGCCATCTTCACGTCGGTCACGTCGCGGTATGGACGCCCCTTGGGATTGGCGCACCGCTGTGCCACGCGGTTGAGACGCGGGTCGCGGTCGCCGGTGGCGCGGAGCACTTCGCCAAGCACCCTCCCATAGGAAGCGAGGTCTTCGGAAATATCCGCCGGGCTGAGATGTGAACGCTGGTCGAAGCCTACGTCGATAACCTTCAGGTTGCGGATGTTTTCGGTGAAGATTATGGTTTCGGGGCGTATCGGGTGATGCACGATATGGTTCTTCTGGATGTAGGCGACCGCGTCGAGAAGCTGGTTGACGACCTTCTCCTGGATGTCGGGGGTGATTTTGCCCTCATCGATCAGAGTGCGGAGCGAGTCGCCGTAGACGTCATCGGTGATTATGCATCGACCCAGGCCCGGAACTTCCTCGAAGTCATTGATCATCACGATATTGGGGTGAGCGAGATTATAGCGGACGTCAAATTCCTTCTCGATCATTTCGCGATATTCGGGCTTGTCGGCCAGTTCGGGACGCAAGGTTTTGAGCATCACCCATTTGCCATGCTTCTTGGCTGTATAGACGTGGTAAAACTCCTCGTCCCATTTTGGCAGGTGCTCGATCTCGGTCCACTTCGGTTTTGAAATGTCAGGCATGGCAGTCACTGGTTTTATTGGTTAGACCCGGCGCTCCTGCGGGCCAGGAACTGCGCTTCGCGGGTATTGTCGAAATAGAGGATGTGCTGGCGGTCGCTTTCAGGAAAAGTCACTTTTATCGCGTCGACATCGCCGACCTTCGTACGCCCGACAATCACGCTGATTCCGAGCACATTCCGGAGCAGGCGCCCTATGTCGGCCGACGATATTACCTTGAACGGCGAGTCAGGAGTGGTCCCCCGGCCGCTTTCGAGTATGGCGGTGGCGATCATGTCGCACCGCAGGCCGAGGTTCGCGGCCCTTAGCCCGGGTCTCTCCCCCGCCCCGCTCTCGGCAGCGGCGAGCGCCATCACGCTCAGGTCTAGCGACACAGGGTTCAGCACCAACGCGTCGGGGGTGAGCAGGGCCACCCTCTCGTAATCCTTCACAGCGAACGCTTCGGAAATGCCGTCGAAGGTCTCGCGGGGATCATAGTCGGGGGTAAACGAGTACCCGTAGTACACTGTCGCCAGCTCCGGGGTCGTAAGCGTGGTGTCGCCGGCGACGAAGCGGTTCAGCAGGGCGCGGTAGCGGTCGGGGTGCATCGCGACCTCCACCTGCATCGCGTTATAGTCCACGCCCCGCGCCATGAACGCGGTAGCGAGAAGCAGGAGCAAGACAAAGAGCGGCTTATGGCGGTTCATCTGTTTTCGTTAGTTCTGTGCGGAATCATTCAATCTGTTTCCCGGCGAGTTCCATTATCTTCCGGGGTATTTCGGTGTTGTCGCCGAAACGGCCGAAAATCTCCGAGCCGCGCCCTATGGCGAAAACAGGCACCGGCGAACCGGTGTGCTTTGTGGAGGCCCAGTTTATTCCCGCCTGTGTGTCGGCTATCTCGAACACCGCGGCGGTAAACGCGTCGAAATCGGAGTAGAGCGTCTTCTGGTCGGGACGGGTGACATGGCGCGTGAACATATCCTCGAACATCTCCCGGAGCCGGTTGGTTTGCTCGTCGGAAACTTTTGTCGAGGGGGTCCAGAAACCGAGGTTCTCCGCGAGATACTCTTTCATATCCTCCCATTTGAAAATCCGGCGCGACTTCGCGATTCCTTTGCAAAAGTCAGAGAAGGCGTCTTTCGACAGGCGCCGGGGTGCCAGGCGGCCTGGATAGACGGCGTAGCCCGAACTCTGGTTGCCCACCGACATGCCGCCTGTCTCGTGGTCGGCGGTGACAACTATCAGCGTCTCTTCGGGGTGCTGTTTGTAGAAGTCGTAGGCTATACGTATGGTATTGTCGAAATTGATTGTCTCGATCATATTGGTGGCGGCGTCGTTGGCGTGGCCTGAATGGTCGATGTTGCCCCCCTCCACCATTACGAAGAACTTTTCCGGCGAGACGCGCTCGAGGTGGCTTATGCAGGCCTTTGTCAGTTCCTGCAAGGTGAGCGCCCCGGGGATGGAGTCGATGGTGTAGCCGATGCTCCAGTTCCGGGCCGTGTCGGGGCTGAGCACCAGCACGCGGTCGGCGGTTAAGTCCGCCCCGGCGAGCCCGTAGGAAACACTCATCCCGTTCTCGGCGAACTCCGCGAGCAGCCCCGTGTCGCGCCCTTTCTTGTCCTTCGTGCCGCGCAGCCCCGAACCGGCGGCGAACTGGTAGCCGCTGGCTGCCAGCTGGCTGCCTATCTCGCGGAACATACTCCGCTTGGGCACATGGGCGTAGAACGCTCCCGGGGTGGCATCGTCAATCGCCACGGATGTCACAAGCCCCACCCCGTATCCATCATCGAAAAGAGTTTTCGCGATGGATGTCACGGCGGCGGTGTCGGGAGTGACGCCGAGCATGCCGTTGTTTGTCTTACGTCCGGTCGCAAGGGCAGTGCCGGCGGCTGCCGAGTCAGTCACGTCAGATGACGCGGAATGGCTCGTGGCCATGGATCCGGCGGGGAAACCGGTCATCAGGAGGTCGCCTGTGCCGAGAACGTGCTTCTTGTAGAGCTGGGCGTTCATCACCTCGTTGACCCCCATTCCGTCACCTATGAAGTAGAATATGTACTTCGGGGCGGAATCCGCCGCGGCGGCCAATGTCATCGCGGTGCCGGCCAGCAGCCCCGAAAAGAGTCTCTTTATATTCATGTTATTCTGTTAAGTTCGTCGTTTAGCCGCAAAAGCGGATCGATCACGGAGCGGTCGTTGGCCAGGCGGGGCACCTTGCGCTGGCCCCCGAGCTTGCCGGTGGAGGCGAGCCAGCGGTCGAACACGCCTGGTGCGGCGGCGATCACCTCCGGCGCGTCGAGGAATATCCCCCCGGCGCGCTTGGCCTGGTAGTCGGAGTTCTCGCCCTGCAACGCCCTGTCGAGCGCGGCGGCGAACTCATCCCGCGAGGAGGGCTCCGCCGCGAACTCCACAAGCCACTGGTGCCTGCCGCGGGTGCCGTCGCCGGCGTATACAGGGGCGGCGGTATAGTTCAGCACCTCGGCACCGGTGACGGCGCAGGCGCGCTCAATGGCCGCGTCGGCGTTATACACCATCACCTCCTCGCCGAAAGCATTGATGAATGCCTTGGTGCGCCCGGCTATGGTGATTGTCAACGGGTCGGCACTCTCTATTTTCACGGTGTCGCCCGTGCGGTAGCGCCACAGTCCGTTGGACGAGGTGATGACCAGTTCGGCCACCATTCCAGGCTCGGCCTCCCACAGCGGCAGAGGCAGGGTTGCGCCCTGCGGCAGCAACTCGTAGAACGTGTCGGCGTTGAGCAGCAGCCCCATCTCCGGGCTGCCGGGCCGCTCCTGCACGGCGAAGAATCCTTCCGAGGCGTTATAGTTTTCCCAATAGCGCATCCGCGCCGGGTCGGTTACGCGGTCATACTGCCCGCGGTAGGGTCCGAAGGCGATGCCGCCGTGGAAGAACACCTCGAGATTAGGCCACACGTCGTGGATGGTCGTCGCCCCGGCGCGCTCCACCACGCGTTTCAGCACGGTCAGGAACCATGACGGCACACCGGAAATACTCCTCACGTCGGCTTTCAGCGACGCTTCTACCAGGGCTGGCAGCTTCTCGTTCCAGTCGGCCATGAGGGCGGTTTTCTTCGACGGGACGCGGAAGAGGTTGACCAGCGGGTTTATGCGGTCGATCAGCGAGGCCGAAAGATCGCCTACCTTTACCCCTTCGGGTAGTTCAAGCTCGTTGGCGAAACTGCCGCCGAGAATGAAATTCTTTCCCCCGAAGACATGGCTGTCGGCATAGCAGGCGAGATACGACGCCAGGGAATACGCCGCTCCTGCGTAATGGCAGCGACTGAGGCCGCGGGGAGTGATGGGGATGAACTTGCTCTTGCCGTCAGACGTGCCCGACGACTGGGCGAAGCGGCGACACACCCCGGGCCACAGCACGTCGGCCTCCCCCCCGACCATCCGCATCACATACGGACGTATGGCCGGATAATCGCAGGGTTCCATCGATGAGAACCGGCTATACAGCTCGGCGCCGGTAGGTGCAGAGGCGACTTTCGACAGCCCGCGGTCAGCGCCGAAAGCCGTTTCCGCGCCGCGGCTCGCGAGGTCGCGCAGCAAGCCGAGCTGGCTCTGCCGCGGGTCGAGGCGGGCCTCGGCCTCGGCTTTCGCCACGCGGCGGAAGTACGGGCGTGATATGTCGGTGAAGTCAATCATTACGAAACAGGGCGGCAATACCTGCGCATAATCCGCCCAATCCCGCGAATTTACCATTTTTTCCAACCTCTATCCCACGCGGCCGCATTAAAAAATCAAAAAACAGGCCGTGTCGCTGACGACACGGCCTGTCTATATCAAGTCACCTCCCGGTTACTCGGTGATTTCCGCGGGAAGGGTAGGCATGGCGCCCGGGCGGGTGCAGACGAAGGCCGAAGTGCGAACGGCCTTGGAATGGGCCTCGGCCACTGACTTCCCTTTGAGAATCGATGCGATGAACGCGGCGGTGAAGCTGTCGCCCGCTCCAACGGTGTCGGCCACCTCCACCTTGGGGGTGGGCTGGAAGGAGACGTTTCCGGGGGTGAACACATAGCTGCCGTTGATGCCGCAGGTGAGTATGAGCATCTTCAGGTTGTACTTGCCCAGTAGTATCCAGCACTTGTCCTGGAGGTCGATGCCGGGATAGCCGAACATACGGCTTATTGTCACCAGTTCCTCATCGTTTATTTTCAAGATATTGCAACGCTTCATGGAGTTGCAGAGAATCTCCTTGTTGTAGAAACCCTGGCGCAGGTTAACGTCGAACACCACCAGCGATTCGGCATTCTGCGGCATGGCGTCAAGGAAGCGGTTGATCGTGTTGCGGGAAACCACGTTGCGCTGCGCCAGAGATCCGAAGCAGACGGCCTTGGTGCGCTCGGCGAGCTGTTCGAGGCGGGCAGTGTAAGGGATATTGTCCCAGGCCACGTTCTCCTTGATCTCGTACTGGGGAATCCCGGCCTGGTCGATCTCTACCTGCACGGTACCCGTTGGGTAAGGTACCTTCTCAATCAGGTGGTTGAGGCCCTTGGATGTGAAGTTCTCGATAATCTCGTTGCCGAGAGCGTCGTCGCCGACGGCGCTGACCACGCAGCTGGGAAGCCCGAACTGCGAAACGTGGTAAGCGAAGTTGGCAGGCGCGCCGCCGATTTTCTTGCCTTCGGGCAGCACGTCCCACAGCGCCTCGCCCATTCCGACTACAATGTCTTTCATGTTATGTGGATTTTATGCTTTTCTGATTTTCAACGTGTAATACAGGAGGTATATTACCCCGAGGGTCATGACGGCCACCGCCCCGGCCTGCCCGGCAGCGTCGGCGGCATAGCCCATCGCGAGGGGGAACACCGTGCCGCCGAACAGCCCCATGATCATCAGGCCCGACACCTCGTTCTTCTCGGCGGGGGAGGCGATGAGCGCCTGGGAGAACACCACGGAGAAGATATTGGAGTTGCCGAAACCGATCAGGCCGAGAGCGACGTATATGGCTCCGAGGGTGTCGCAAACGAAGAGCATCACCATAGCGGCGACCATCATAAGCACGCTGATGCCGAAGAAAATCTTGGGCGACATGGCGCGCAGGATGAACGCGCCCAGGAAGCAGCCGAGCGTGCGGAAGATGAAGTAGACACTGGTAGCGAACCCGGCTTCCTCGAGCGGCAGAGCGAGACGCTCCATTATGATCTTGGGAGCGGTGGTGTTGGTGCCCACGTCGATTCCGACATGGCACATTATCCCGATAAAGCAAAGCAGTATGAACGGACGGCCGAGCAGCCTGACGCACTCCCTGATGCCGGAAGCCTTGTCGGGGCGCTCCTCCTCGATCGGAGTGGCAGCGAGAGCCGCCACCGACAACAGACTGACAGCCGCGTAAATCACAAAGAGCACCCGCCATCCCAGGCCGAAAGTCGGCATAAGGGTCGTGGCGCCCCAAGCCGCGATAATCGGAGCCAGAAAGGAGGCGATCGCCTTGACAAACTGGCCGAAAGTCAGGGTAGATGCCAGCTTGTCGCCACTGATGAGGTTGGTCACCAAGGGATTGAGCGAAGTCTGCATTATGGCGTTGCCGATTCCCAGGAAAGAGAAACTGAGCAACATTATGGTGTAGTTGTCGCCGAACATCGGAAGCGCGAGCGACAAGGCTGTCACCGCCAGCGAGATAAGCACGGTTCTCTTGCGGCCGATCTTATTCATCAGCATGCCGGTCGGCACGGAGAAAATGAGGAACCAGAAGAACACGAGCGAGGGAAAGAGGTTGGCCTGCGCGTCGGTCAGGCCGAGGTCTTTCTGCACATAGTTGGAGGCCGTGCCGACCAGGTCGACGAAGCCCATGGCGAAGAAGCAGAGCATCACCGGGGCGAATTGCAGCAGCGAGCTTTTTTTGGCTGTCGTGGTAGTCATATATTGGTTGGTATCCATTTTTAAGGTTGTTGCCTGGACTGTCAGGAAAATTATTTAACAAGAACGGGATAAACCGCCAGAGAGGCTTTGGCCGAGCCTCCGTCGGCGGCCAGCGAGATGGTGCTGTAAGGTTTGGCTGGGAAAACGAGGTTTGTCATGGCGAAGCGCCCTCCGTTACCGAACACCTCGATGCTCGAACGGTCGACAAACACCCGCAGGGTCAGTTCCCTGTCTGTCCCGAACACGGGAGCGACCGTCACCGCCGGAAACTCCTGGCTGAAATCCACCGCGCCGCTCTTCCGGCGGTCCATCGAGAATGTGGCCGCGGCGGGGTCGTAGGCCATAACCACCTTGTCGCCGACTTCGTTGGCCAGGGTAATGGTGACGCTGCCGGCCTTGCGCGGATTGACCGTCAGTGCGATCTCGCACACCCCGTCGTTTGCCTTGGGGAGGCTGAATGTCTTAGCCTTGGAGCCGAACGACACCCCTTTGGCGTTTACGGAGGCTTTCCCGCGGATGGCGTCAATCTCCGGGGAGGGGTTGGTGGCGGCGTATACCTGGCCGTCGGCGCCGCGGAAGAGGCTCACCTCGCGCGGCAGCGTGTTCGCGCTGCGGTACTGCGAGGTCGGCACCTCGGCCGCGTACTGCCAGTTGCTCATCCAGCCGATCACGGTGCGGCGGCCGTCGGGAGCGTCGCTCCAGCTCACAGTCGCATAGTTGTCCTTGCCGAAGTCGAGCCATTTGGTCGGCACCTTCCCCTCGGCGTCGGTGTCGGCCTTGAAGGTCTTGCCGTCGAAATCGCCGATGAAATACTGCGCGGCGCTTCCGCCGAAGGGGCCGCCGGGATTTATGTTGCAGATCAGCATCCACTTCTTCTCACCGGTGCCGTCAACTGGCAGCTCGAACAGGTCGGGGCACTCCCAGACGCCGTCCTGCGCTCCGAGACCCTTGCCGAAAGCGCTCTGGAGCGTCCACTCCTTCATATCGGGAGAGGTGAAAATCAGCATCTCGTGGTCGAGCGCGTGGGCCAGCAGGAGCGTCCACTGTCTTGTCTGTGGATTCCAGAACATATTGGGGTCGCGCGCCTCGCTTTCAAGGGTGAGGGTCGGATTGCCGGAATATTTCTCGAAGGTCATGCCGTTGTCGCCGCTGTGGGCGAGGCTCTGGATCTGGCTTACGTCGGCCGAAGTGTACATCGCGACCACAGCGTCCTTGCCGAATCCGGCGGAATTCTCCGTGTCGACAGCGGAAGAACCGCTGAAAATCATTCCGAGCCCGTCAGGCTCCACCGCCACTGGATGATGCTCCCAGTTAACCAGGTCGGTAGAGGTAGAATGTCCCCACGACAGGTTCTGCCATTTAGAGCCGTAGGGATTCCACTGGTAGTACAGGTGCCACACCCCGTCCTTGTAGAACATGCCGTTGGGGTCGTTCATCCAGCCGTAGAGGGGCGTGTGGTGGTAGAGCGGGCGGTACTTCTCGCGGTTCGCTGTGTCAAACGTGTCGGCCAGGGCGAAATTGCGCCAGCAAGCGTCGTCCTTCGCCTCGCGCACAGTCGACCGGTTCTGCGCCGTCACGATATTCAGCACAACGTCGCGGCCTTTGTAAGGTGTGAGGTCGAAAGGCACGGTGTAGTCGACCTTCGATTTCGCGAGTCTCACCTTGATCGAGCGGTCGAGCTTTCCGTCAACGAGTACTTTGACATCGGCATCCTCGTTGGCTTCCTGGACAGGCATCAGCAGGTATTTTGAATCCCCGCTGACCCTCACGATAGTGTTGGTAGTCCCGAGGTGCTCGACCTTTATGCCGTCGCTGGCGGCCAAGCCGGAAACCGAGGCAATGGCTGCGCCAGCGGCAATAATCAGTCTGGAATAGTAGTTTTTCATCGTGTCATATTTTTTCATGGGCCTTATCGGCATCACAAAGCTACAAACAAAACCACTCCGGCACTATAAAAAATAGCGCGTATGATAGCAAAATTCACCCGCGGCCCGAAAATTACTACACAACGCTCCGTTTTTCGCATTTTTTGCGTAATTTTGCGATGCGCTAACACACGCGGCCCGTTTCGGGAACTGCCAAGTCTTTTACCATCGGATACTGACAATGAACAGGCTCACTTATCTGCTATTACTTATCTGTTCAACGCTTTTTGCCGTTTCCTGCTCGGAAAACTCCAAGGAGTTCCGTATCGGTGTGTCGCAATGCAGCCAGGACGACTGGCGCTCGAAGATGAACGACGAGATAAACCGCGAGGTGATGTTCCACCCCGAGGTATCGGTTGAAATCCGCTCGGCCGACGACAGCAACGAGAAGCAGATCGCCGACATTCAGTATTTCCTCGACAACAGGTTCGACATCATCATAGCCGCCCCCAACGAGGCCGACGCCCTGACCCCCATTATAAAAAAGGCGTACGAGAGCGGCACCCCGGTAATCGTTTTCGACCGCAACATCCACGGCGACCACTACACCGCCTTCCAGGGTGTCGACAACAGGGCGATCGGGCGAATGGCCGCCCAGTACGCCCGCAACCTCGCCGGAGAGGGGGCCAACGTCATAGAAATCAAAGGCCTCCGCGGCTCCACACCGGCGGAGGAGCGCCAGCAGGGGTTCGCCGAGGGCGCGGCGGCCAACGGGCTGCGCGTGGTGGCTGACGGCTACGGCAACTGGAATTACGACGAAGCCGCGCCGGTGGCCGACTCCCTGCTCAAAGCCCATCCGGAAGCCGGCATAATATACGCCCACAACGACCGCATGGCGATCGCCGCCTCGGAAACAGCCCGCCGCCTCGGACGCGACATAAGGGTCATAGGCATCGACGCGGCGCCCGAGATAGGGATCCGCGCTGTGGCCGACAGCGTTATCGACGCCACATTCCTCTACCCCACCGAGGGGCACCGGCTGATACGCACCGCGATCGCCATCCTCAAAGGAGAACCGTATGACACCGTCACGAATCTGCCCATAGCCAACGCGGTAGACCTCTCGAACGCCGAGATACTGCTGATGCAGCACGACGCGCTCAAAGAGGAGACCTCGAAAATAAAGCTTCTGAAAAGCCAGGTTGACGAGTTCTGGGACCGCCATTCGGCGCAGACCTGGCTGCTGTACTCGGTGTTCGCCATAGTAGTCCTGCTTCTGGGGATACTGTTCCTGACACTGCGCTCCGTGTGGCAACGCCGGCGCCACCAGGAAGCGCTCGAGGCGGCCACGCAGTCGAAACTGATGTTCTTCACCAACGTCTCCCACGACCTGCGCACCCCGCTGACACTCATCGCGGAACCAATAGAACAGCTTGCCCATGCGCGGAACCTCGACCAGCAACAGAAGACCCTTGTCAGAATCGCCGGCAAGAACGCGCGCATCCTCAAAAGGCTCATAAACCAGATTCTCGATTTCCGAAAATACGAGAACGGCAAGCTCGACCTGCGCCTCGCGGAAGCCCCCGTCGGGGAGATGTTCGCCGACTGGTCGGAGGCGTTCCGGGCGGTCGCCCGCAAACGCGACATAAAGTTTGTCACAGACATCGTCCTCCCCGAGGGGTTCTCCATGGCCGTCGACGCGGAAAAGCTCGAGCGCGTGTTCTTCAACCTGGTTTCCAACGCGTTCAAATACACCCCCGACAACGGCAGAATCAGTTTCAGTTGCCATCCGGAGGGTGACAGGCTGTGTTTCTCCGTGACCGACACCGGCATAGGGATTCCGGCGGAAGACCTCGGCAACATATTCGACCGCTTCTTCCAGGTCGACCGCGTGCACCCCAACGGTTCCGGCATCGGGCTGTCGCTTGCCAAGGCGTTCGTCGAGCTGCACGGCGGCACCATAGCGGTGGAAAGCGCCGTCGGCAAGGGTTCCACATTCACCGTGACCCTCCCGGTCAGGCATATCGAAACCGCCCAGGCAACCGGGTGCGCCTCCCCGACCCTCTCCTCTTCGGAAATTGAAAGCGAGCTCGGCAGCGTCGAGCCGGACATCGAGGTTCCGTCAGACAAGTCGGACGGTTCTGACAAGTCCGACGCGTCCGATGCCTCCGGCCCGCAGAAACCCGTGCTGCTCATCGTCGACGACAATGAGGACATCCGTCTGCTGATCGGACAGTTAATGGCGTCTGACTACACCGTGATCAACGCTTCCGACGGCAAGGAGGGGTTGCGCCTCGCGGCGAAATACATCCCCGACCTGGTCATAAGCGACGTCATGATGCCCGTGATGGACGGCCTGGAACTATGCCGGCGCGTAAAGGGGGAAGTCTCGACATCACACATCCCCGTGCTGCTGCTGACAGCATGCTCGATGGACGAACAGCGCGTCCAGGGCTACGACAGCGGGGCCGACGGCTATCTGGCGAAACCGTTCAACGCCGCCGTGCTCCGCTCGCGTTGCAAGAGCCTTATTGACAACCGCAAACGCGTAAAGGACCTTTGGGGCACGAATTCGCCCCGCGTGCCGGGGACTTCTAACCCCATTAATACAGAGGGCGATGGGGCTGTCAAGGCCCATCGCCCCGTGGTGGCCACCACGGGGCCGGCGGACGTTGAGAACGAGTTCTACGCCCGCTTCCTGGAAATCGTGCGCGGGGAAATGGGGAATCCCGAGCTAAACGTCGACACCCTCGCCTCTAAGATGGGGCTTGGCCGCTCGCAGTTCTACCGCAAGATCAAGGCCCTGACCAACTATTCCCCCGTGGAGCTGCTACGTTCCATACGGCTGAAACAGGCCCGCGAGCTGCTGACCTCCACGTCGCGCTCCGTGAGCGAAATCGCCTACGAGGTAGGATTCTCCACGCCGGCCTACTTCACACGCTGCTACCGGGAAGCCTTCGGGGAAACCCCGTCAGAATTACGCGAGCGCCTCGGCAACTGACCGGGGCGACACGCGTTAAATAAGGTTGCCATTTGCAAAAAATGCGCATTGTGTTGCAAAATTGGGTGGTCGCGCCATTTTTCATAAACGGCGCGACAAATCTTCTATCCGCCCATATCCATACGTCATATCTTTGCGGCACGAAAACCCTACCAATCGTAATAATCATGAAAAGACAAATCCTAAGCGCGATCCTGCTGTTCTTCATGGCGGTCGCCGCACAGGCGCAGGAACTAACCGTGCACGGCACGGTGGTCTCCGCCGCCGACAAGGAGCCGCTGATCGGAGCCTCCGTGGTTTCCGACGCGACAAAGAAAGGAGTCTCAACCGACATCGACGGCAACTTCATCCTTACAGTGCCCTCCGGGTCGAAAGTGACAGTAAGCTATGTGGGCTTCGAGCCTAAAACACTCCCGGCCGCACCTCAGATGACGTTCGAACTTGACGAGAACAACGCCCTGCTCGACGAGGTGGTCGTAGTCGGCTACCAGACGGTGCGCAAGGCCGACCTCACCGGAGCGGTCGCCGTGATGGATATGAAGGAGCCGCTGAGCGAGAACTCCGGCAACATTATGAACTCCATGGCGGGCAAACTCCCCGGGGTGCTCGTGGTGCCCGACGCCGCCCCCGGCGGCACAGGCTCGATCCGCGTCCGCGGCATGTCGACCGCCAATTCGAGCAACGACCCGCTGTATATCATCGACGGCGTGCCCACCGACAACATCAACATGATCAACCCCGCCGACATCGAGAGCATGCAGGTGCTGAAAGACGCCGCTTCCGCCTCCATCTACGGCTCGCGCGCCGCCAACGGCGTTGTGATCATCACCACCAAGCAGGGCAAGGGTGACAAACTCACCGTCAGCGTCAACTACGCCATCAGCGCCCAGACCATCGCCAAGCGCTACGAGATGCTGAACGCCGAGGAGTGGGGCCGCGCCTACTGGGCCGCCTCCAAGCGCTCCAACATCCCTCCCAGCCACGTGCTCTACGGCAACGGCCCCGTGCCCGTGCTGCAAAAATACGTCGGGGGCGACACCAACTTCCCCACCACCGACACCGACTGGCAGGACGAGGTTTACCGCACAGCCTGGACCAACAACGTGACCGCCACCGTGGCCAACAACTCCGAGAAAGGCTCGGTGCTCTTCTCCGCCAACTACATCAACCAGAACGGCAACATCCGCGAGACTTTCTACGAGCGCTACTCGGCCCGCGTCAACTCCCACTACAACATAGGCAAGTACTTCACCGTGGGCGAGAACCTCGCCATTGCCCGGTGGAGCAACCGGGGCGTTGACGTCGCGGGCGACCGAGGCATACCCTTCACGGCCATGAGCCAGCATCCCGCGCTTCCCGTGCGCGGCCTCAACGGCGAGTGGGCGCGTCCCATAGCCCTGATCGCTTCCGACCTGGCAAACCCGGTGCAGCTCATCGAGAACGCCAAGGACAACGTCAACACCTCGTGGCGCATCCTGGGCAACGCCTACCTCGAGGTGAAGCCCATCGACGGCCTCTCGATAAAGACGAATATCGGTATCGAGCACAGCCAGTACTTCAACGTCGGCCTCGGCCGCGCCACCAACCCCGGCGACATCAACAGCGTCAGCAGCGGCTACGGACAGGGGGACACCTGGACCTGGACCAACACAGCCAACTACGTCAAGACTTTCGGCAAGGACCACCACCTGACCGCCCTGATCGGCACCGAGGCCATCGGCTACACCTTCCGCGACCTCACCGGCTCGCGCCAGGGCTACGCCTTCGAGGACAGCGACTTCATGCAGGTGGGCGCCGGCACAGGCGAACGCGACTCCGGTGGCGGCAAGACCCAGTGGGCAGTGTTCTCACTCTTCGGCAAAATCGACTACAACTACGCCGACCGCTACCTGGCGTCGTTCACCATCCGCCGCGACGAGAACTCGCGCTTCACCAAGAAGAACCGCGCGGGCGTGTTCCCCGCCTTCTCGCTGGCATGGCGTCCGACACAGGAAGCCTTCTTCCCTGAGAACAACGTGCTCTCCGACCTCAAAATCCGCTATTCCTGGGGCCAGAACGGCAACGCCAACATCCCGCCACTGTATCCCGCCTACTCCACCTATGTGATGAACACCGGCAACGGCGCCTACGACATCGCCGGCACAGGGTCCTCCACCACATCGGGCATCACCCTCTCGGCATCGGGCAATCCCAACCTGAAATGGGAGACCACCGTGCAGAACAACATCGGCGTCGACTTCCTCTTCTTCAACGGAGCGCTGAACCTCACCGCCGACTACTACATCAAGAACACCCGCGACATGCTCACCATACCGCCCGCCCTCGACGTGGCAGGCGAGAACGCCGCCATCTGGCTCAACACCGGCGAGATGAAGAACCACGGCTGGGAAATACAGATCGGCTACAACAGCCCCCGGTATGGCGACTTCTCCTGGAACGGCAACATCAACATCTCCCAGTACAAGAACGAGCTTGTGAAACTCAACAACCGCCAGAAATTCATCGGGGGCGACCAGCGCCTCATCCCCGGACAGCCGATGGGCGTGT
This sequence comes from uncultured Muribaculaceae bacterium, assembly GCA_910579105.1. GTDB lineage: Bacteria > Bacteroidota > Bacteroidia > Bacteroidales > Muribaculaceae > UBA7173. The sequence continues at coordinate 32,782 of CAJTRT010000008.1, forward strand.
ACTACGGCTACGTCTGCGACGGCATCTTCCAAAACCGCGAGCAGGTGGCCAACCACGCCACTCAGACCGGCGCGGCTCCCGGACGACTGATCTACCGCGACCTCGACGGCAACGGAGTGATCGACGACAACGACCGCTGCATAATCGGCGACCCCAACCCCGACCTGTCGCTGGGTCTGAACCTCGGCTTCAAATACCGCGACTTCGCCCTCGACATGTTCTTCTCCGGCGACTTCGGCTTCGACATCCAGAACCACATGAAGCGCCAGCTCTACTCCATGAGCTACTCGAACCTCGCGACCAACCGCGCCGCCGACATCCTCAACGCCTGGTCGGAGACCAACACCGGCAGCGACATCCCCGCGCTCTCGCTCACCGACGACAACAACGAGGCCCGCTTCTCGACCTACTACGTCGAAAACGGCTCGTACATGAAGATGAAGTACCTCAAACTCTCCTACTCTCTTCCCAAGAAAATCATCGGCAAGATCGGAGCCACCAAGCTCGACGTGTTCGGGCAGGTCGAGAACGTGTTCACGATCACAAAGTACAAGGGACTTGACCCCGAACTCCTCCCGGGCGAATACGGCGCGCGAATCGACAACGGTGCCTACCCGCGTCCCCGCACGTTCACCCTCGGCCTCAACCTCCAGTTCTAACCACTCACCGAAATCAAAATGAAAAACTTCAACAGATACATAAAGAGCGCCGCCGCGATCCTCTGCGCCCTCTCGATGGGAGTGGCCGGGACCTCCTGCGACGACCTGCTCGACACCAAGCCCCAGGGGGCTTTCACCTCGGAACAGATAGGCGACGAAGAGGCCGTGGAGCTGATGACAGCCGCCTACGCCACACTGATGTGCCACTTCTTCGGCAATAACGAATCCTTCGCCGGCCCGATCAACAACTGGGTGTTCGACGTGCGTTCCGACGATGCCTACAAAGGTGGCGACGGCGTGACGATGGAAGGCTACATGCACCAGCTCGAAGTGGGCAACGTGCAGAGCGACAACGCGGTGTGCGACTTCAAGTGGCGCAACAACTACTTCTCGGTCAGCCGCTGCAACACCGCCATCCGCGCCATCAAGGCCGCCGGGAGCCTCTCGGCCGAGACCCGCGACTCCTACATCGCCGAGATGAAGACGCTCCGCGCCTACTACTATTTCGACATGCTGCGCATCTTCGAGAAGTTCCCCTATTTCGACGAGAACGTGGCCGACCCCAGCTCCTGCCGCGCCGACCAGTACTCCCGCGACCAGATCGCCGAATTCATCAAGACCGACCTCAAGAACGCCTACGACATCCTCCCCGACGCACAGGAAGAGGTGGGCCGCTTCAACCGCTTCGTGGCTGCCGCGATTCTCGCGAAAGTGGCCCTGTTCACCCACGACTATCCACTGGCTGAAACCTACGCTGGCTACGTCATCGGCAGCGGCAAGTACCAGCTGTACCCCAACTTCCTCGACATGTCGAAGCCGGAGTTCAACAACCAGTACGAGGCAGTGCTGGCCGTGCAGTTCTCCTCGGCCAACAACGGGGCGCAGTACAACTACAACAACTGCCTGAACTGCACATGGAGCGAGGGCAACCTCTACGGCAACGGCGATGACTTCTATCTCGGCTCGCAGAACCTGGTGAACGCCTTCCGCACCGACGCGCAGGGTCTCCCCTACCTCGACGGCACATTCAACGACGAGGACGTTGACGGCCCGGAATACGCCGGTAACGTGGACCCGCGCCTCGACTTCACATTCGGCCGCATCGGCATGCCCTGGCGCTCGCACAACTACAACGAGAAGTGGTGCCGCAACTACGACCTCTACGGCCAGTACTCCGGCAAAAAGCCCTACCCGGCCCCCGAGAACCCCGCCGTGAAGCCCGGCATCGTGCCCTGGGGTGCCAGCTCGCTCAACATGCACCTGATCCGCTACGCCGACGTTATGCTGATGAAGGCAGAAGCCCTGATCGAGCAGAACAAGGAACTCGAAGAGGCCCGCACCCTCATCAACGACATCCGCGCCCGCGCCGAGCGCTCGGTCGATCCCTCCTATACCCCGGTCGACTGTAACCCGATGATCGCCAACTACGCCGTGGGCCAGTATCCCGCCACGGGCTGGAACCAGGACTACGCCCGCCGCGCCGTGCGCATGGAACGCCGCATAGAGCTGGCCATGGAGGGACACCGCTGGTTCGACCTCGTGCGCTGGGGGACAGCCGTCGAGACAGTCAACGCCTACTACGCCTCGGAGGTGAAAATCCGCCCGTACTACACCGGCGCCAACCTGTCGGAGGACGAAATCTATTTCCCGATACCCATCGGCCAGGTTGACAACGCCGGTGACCTCTACAAGTGAACAACCTTAAACCGCATACTTAAAGATGAAAAATATAGCTAAAAAATGGTTCGGCCTCGCGGCGCTCGCCTTAGGCTTCGCCATGACCGGCTGCTCCGACTTCGAGCCTACCGGACTGCCAGAAGAGGTTCCGTCGCTGGCGAAAGTCAGCAACCTGACGGCCACGGTCTCCGGCCACGACATCGACCTGACCTGGACGCTTCCAAACGCCTCCGGCATCGAGGGGCTGGTACTCACACACAACGCCGCGGCGGCGTCGGCCATCGAGCTTCCCGCCGACGCGACATCCTACACCATCGTAGGGCAACCATTCGAAGAAGAACACCTCTACACCGTGAAGGTGAAATATGACGGCGGATATGTATCCGAAGGTGTCTCCGTTACGGCCGTCCTCCCGCATGAGGACCTGGCCGACGTCACCGACCTCACGGCTTCCGTCTCCGGCCGCACCGTCACCCTGGCCTGGACGCTCCCCGCGGCCGACGGCATCACCGGCGTGACGGTGGTACGCGGCGACAACGGCGAGGAAACCCGCCTGGCCGCCGACGCGACCGGCTGTGTGCTCGAGAAGCAGCCCGTCGACACCAAGGTAACCTATACCGTGAAGGTTGTCTACGACACCCACTACGCGTCGGAAGGCACTTCTGTCGAGGCCACCATCCCCTACATCCAGACCAAGATGGCCTTCCTGCTGCTGGCCTCCTCCCCCGCCGACCTGCCCGACGACGACGAACGCGCCGCCGCGGCATGGTTCGCAGCCCAGGAAAACGCCGAGCTTATACAGGCTTCGCAGCTCGCGGCCCTCGACGCCGACATCTATCCCGTACTCTGGATCATGGTCGACCGCGTGGGCACACCCGTCGGATGGAAGAACCTTCCCTCGGCCATAACCTCCGACGACGCGATCGACGCCCTCAAACGCTACTCGGCAAACGGCGGCTCGCTCTACCTCTCAAACATGGCCACGCAGCTCACCGTGCCCCTGGGATTCGTGCCCGACAATATGGCGCCGACCGTCTACGGCAACGGCGACGGCGGCAGCGGCGACGACGTCTGGACGATCAACGCGTACCTCGGATGGGACTTCCGCGACGGCTCAGACCAGGGCTTCTACGACCGCACCTCCCACGCGATTTTCAAAGACCTGGAATTTGCCGACCCCAACAACTACGGCTACCAGAGCCTGCCTCTGATCGGCCCGGGCCAGCGCGAGGATCACAACTGCCTCTGGGATTGCAACATCTACGGCAAGGGGAACTCCGCCGACGTGATACGCAACTTCGAGGTCACAACCAACTCGCTCGTGCTCGCCACCTGGGGACACGTCCGCGACCACTGTGTGGCCGGACTGGTAGAGTTCTACTCCAACGCCGACCACGGCAAGTGCGTGGCCAACGGCTTCGCCGCCTACGAATGGAACCAGAACTCGGGCGCCAACCCCTACCAGCACAACATCGAGCAGCTGACATCCAACATCCTCAACTACTTGAAATAAGGAAATCCACACACCATACCCAAGCCGGGCGGCGACCGCGTCTGCCTGCCGCCGCCCGGCTCTCACAACCAACATCAATAGCGGACTATCTTTTTTTGACAACCAGTCAGACAAAAAACATTTACTTATGAACAAATTAATACTCTCCTCGATCGCCGCCCTCGCGATGGCCTCCCCAGCAGCCGTATCGGCCAATCCGCGCACAGCCATCCTCATCGGCTATCCCGACGCCGCCAGCATCGACAACTTCCAGGAAGCAGCCGCCGTGCAGCTCTTCAAGGAACTGAACTCCGACGGCACCGTGATCGCGGCCGGCGAGACATCGAAAATCACAGCCGACAACCTCGACTGCGTCTGGATCCACATCGACCGCGTAGGGGCCGGCAAAGGAAACCTCCCCGCCGAGTTCTCAAACGAGGCCACCATCACTGCCCTGAAACAATTCGTCACCGACGGCGGCTGCCTCTACCTCTCGAAGCAGGCAACACAGCTCCTCACCAAAATCGGACGCGTCGACCCCAAGTTCGAGGTAAACATCTATGGCGACGGAGAAGGCGGCAAGGGCACAGACGTGTGGACCGTCAACGCCCAGATCGGCTATTGGTTCGTGCAGGAGCAGGATTCTGAAACCAAGGAACACTACGATCCCGAACAGTTCTACGACCACCGCGACCACCCCATCTACAAGGATCTGGCCACTAACGGCGACTTCGCCTGCGAGACATTCGGCCTGCTCGGTACCGCCGACGGCACCGAGATGCACCGCGAGGACCACAACTGCATGTGGGACTTCAACGCATACCAGTACACCTCCGAAGGCAAGAACACCGTCGAGAAGTTCCAGAACGAAAACAACGCCGTAGTGCTCGGCGCGTGGGGCCACGTCATTGACCACGCCTGCGCCGGAATCATCGAATTCCTCCCCCGCGAACTCTCCCGTGCCGAAGGCGTGGCCGAGCCTGGACGCATTATCGCCAACGGCCTCGCAGCCTATGAGCTTTCGCCCCGCAGCGGCAAGAACGGCAGTGCCGAAAACATCAAGAAGCTGACCGCCAACACCATCAACTACCTCGCGGCGCAGGCTGCCACCACCGCCGTTGAGGAAGTGGCCGGCGAAAACGCCGACGCGCCACGCGAATACTTCAACCTGCAAGGTCTCCAAGTCAATGCCGAAGCCCTCACCCCCGGCATCTACGTCGTGCGCCAGGGCGCCAAGACCTCGAAAGTCGTTATTAGATAAGCATGAAAAAAATCAGCAAACTCATCGCCGCGGCCTCGCTGGCGGCAGTCGCACAGACTGCCGCGGCGGGGCTCGTGGCCCATTTCCCCATGGACGTGCGCTCGGGGCAGATCGTCGAGAGTGTCAGCGGCGAACGCTTCGCCGTGCAGGGCCACTTCTCCCCCGAAAACGTCCCGGGAGCCGTCGGTCAGGCGCTCCGCTTCGACGGCTACACCAGCCATATAGAAGCCTCGCTGGGAAGCATACTCCCCGAAGGGTGCAAGCGGATGACGGTCGCGATGTGGGTGGCCACCCCGAGCTACCCCATAATACAGATAGACACCGACACCAGCGAGAAGACCCCCATCGCGACCTGTATAAACGAGGCCGACAAGACCGGCTTCGGATTCTACATCGGCTTCAACGGCAAATACTCGTTCCGCACCTATGTCGGAGGATGGCCGCTGAACATCGACGTTGACACCCCGCTGCCCACATACCGGTGGAACTGCCTGACGGCGGTCATCGACTGCGAGGCCCGCTCTGCCAAGCTCTACAACAACGGGGTGGAGGTCGGTTCGGGCCGCGCCAACGGCACCCTGGCCATGACCCGCTCCAATTTCTATATGGGCCAGGGCACGGAGTCGCGTATGAGCGGCCCCTTCGAGCTTATGTCGTTCAACGGGCTGATCGACGACATCTCCGTATGGGACGAAGCCATAGACCCCGCGACCATACAGAGCTGGAAGCCGGAGAACGCCCCCGACCTCGACATTCCAGCCTCGCGCTTCGCGGGGCAGCTCCTGCGTCCCCGGTTCCACGGGATGCCCGCCGCCGGATGGACCAACGAGTGCCACGGGATGGTATATTCCGCCGGACGCTACCACCTCTTCTTCCAGAAGAACGCCGACGGCCCTTATATGGCGCGCCTCCACTGGGGTCATATTTCCAGCGAGAACCTCTACGACTGGCGCGAGGAGAAAATAGCCCTCGCCCCCGGCGACCCCTACGACATAAAGGGGTGCTGGAGCGGGTGCGTGTTCACCGACGACGTGATAACCGGCGGCCGGCCCAACATTCTCTATACCGCCGTGGACTACGGCAAGGCCTCGATCGCCCAGGCCGCGCCGGCCTCGGCGGCACTCAACGACTGGACGAAATCAGACAAGAACCCGATTATCTCCGGCCGGCCCGGCGGACTTTCCGATGATTTCCGCGACCCTTACTTCTTCCGCTCCGGCGACAATGCCTATATCATCGTCGGCTCGTCGAAAAACGGAATCGGGACCACCACGCTCCACCGCTACTCACCCGCAAGCGGGTCGTGGAGCAACAGCGGCGACCTGTTCTTCACCGGCTCCAACGCGGCGTCAGACGGTGTGTTCTGGGAGATGCCGAACATCACCGAGATGCCCGATGGCCGCTGGCTCTTCACCGCCACCCCTCTGGGAACCTCGCAAGGTGTGCGCACTCTCTACTGGACAGGCTCGATAGCCGCCGACGGCACTTTCCTGCCCGCGTCGGCGACCCCGAAACTGGTAGAGATGACCTCGCGCGACGGCTTCGGCCTCCTCTCACCCACGATTTACCGCCACGACGGCAAGACAATCGCCCTTGGAATCGTGCCCGACAAGCTGTCGTCAAACTCCAACTGGGACCTTGGCTGGGCACATTGCTACTCACTGCCCCGCGAATGGTCGCTGGCTGCCGACGGCTCACTGACGCAGAAGCCCTACGAAGGCCTCACCGGCCTGCGCGGCCAGGTCGCTTTCGCCCGCAATGGGTTCGACCTTGCCGGCGCCGTCGACCTGTCGCCAGTGAAGGGGCGCGAGGTGGAAATCCTCGGCTCTTTCAAAATAGGGATGAACCCGTTCGGATTCAAGATTTTCAAAAATTCCACCGCCGAAGCTGCCATCACCTACAACCCCACCGCGGGCGAGCTGGTGGCCGATTTCAGCGCCCTACACCGCCTGGTCAACGACGGCGGAGCCTACGACGGCATCTACCGCTGCCCGCTCCCGACGCGTCCGGCACTCGGAAGCACGCTGAAGCTCAACGTGTTCATCGACCACTCGATCGTTGACATCTTCATCAACGACACCTGGGCGACATCGATACGAGTGTTCCCGACCGACGCCGATGCCAATGGGATAGAAGCGTTCTCCGACGGAACTACGCAGGTCTACGACCTCAACGCCTGGGTGCTCACTCCCGCTGGCGCGGCTGGAATCACCGGCGTCACCGCCGACCATCCCGAGATTTCGCTGACCGACGTGTACAACCTGCAAGGCTCGCTGGTAAAAGCCGGCGTTCCTGCCGACCGCGCGACCGACGGCCTACCGGCCGGCATCTACGTGGCCTCGGGCCGCAAGTTCGTTGTCAGATAAACACAAATCTCCCGCACAACACGCTTCGCGAGAAGCCGGCAAATAATTTTATTAGGTAAGGAAGATTGCGAAGGGTGGGCGCCAATGGCGCCCACCCTCACTATGTTTTAAAATATAATAACCTATATCAGGGCTCACTCAACAGCGCTTCGACTTCCTGTTTAAGCAACGGCATGTGGTTGACCACAATACCCCAAAGTATATCAGGCTTCAATGAATCGTAAGCGTGAATCACGAAATTCCGCGTGTCAACCACCTTCCTGGCAGCGGTAATCGGTATATCCGGGTTAATCTTCAATACCTGGTTCATCGCTTCACCCATAATTTCCATATTACGTTCCACACCTCTCCTGAACAAGGTGTCGTTGCAGAATGTGGAATACTCCTTTGGGCGGTCTTCTAGAAAAGATTCTATTTCTAAAATCGAAGACAGAATATCTGACAGATATTTTCCGAGTTTTCTATCCATAAATGAGGCATTTAGTTTCGTCAAGCTCTTCCTTGAAATACCTGTTTTTGACGCAGGACTCATCTACAAGATCCACATCTCGCCCAAACAACATACTTAGAGCGTGATGAAAATCAAAATAATTGTCAGCATAAGTGTCATAGTTGACTTCCGAATTGAAGTCCACAAGCACATCTACATCACTCTGTTCATTAAACCGAGGAGTAAGGATTGAACCGAACACATATAGCTTGCGCACCTTGTGCTTCCTACACAAGGCATACAATTTCTGCAAATTATCGTTAATCAACCGCATATCTGTCTCCAATGTTCCAATCACAAAGTTAATGATTTAAATCGTATAAATGTTCAATCACTCAGGAAAAATCCAAAACAGGCAAATTTCACCTGCCGAATTAACCTGCGGACAAAGCCGAAATGGGATTTTCGGCGAAAGGTGAGGCGGAAACGGGAAAAATGCGTAATTTCGCGGGCAAACAATAAGTACTTTATATCCCCGAGTACTTTATATCTCCGGAAGCGGCAGAGACTGTCGCGGCGGGAGGCTGTATTTCCGTCAAACACAAATTTCTAATATAAAAAAGTTGTTATGAAAACCGCATTGATCACCGGCATCACCGGCCAGGACGGTTCCTATCTCGCAGAGTTCCTCCTCGAAAAGGGGTATGACGTCCACGGCACCATACGTCGCTCTTCCGTCGACTTCCGCGAGCGCATCGCGCATCTCGAAGGCCACCCGAGGTTCCATCTCCACTACGCCGACCTTGGCGACTCGATGTCGATCATGCAGGTTGTCACAAAAGTGCGCCCCGACGAAATATACAACCTGGCCGCCCAAAGCCATGTGCAGGTGTCGTTCGACTCGCCGGAATTCACCGCCGACGTTGACGCGACCGGCGTGCTGCGCATCCTCGAGGCCGTGCGCCTCTGCGGGCTCGCCGACACATGCCGCATCTACCAGGCATCGACCTCCGAGCTTTACGGCAAGGTGGAGGAGGTTCCACAGAACGAGAACACCCCGTTCCACCCTTACAGCCCGTACGCGGTGGCCAAACTCTACGGTTTCTGGATCATAAAGGAATACCGCGAAGCCTACAACATGTTCTGCTGCTCGGGAATCCTGTTCAACCACGAGTCGGAGCGCCGGGGCGAGACTTTCGTCACCCGCAAGATCACCCTCGCCGCGGCCCGCATCGCCCAGGGGAAGCAGGACAAGCTCTATCTCGGCAACCTGTCGTCGCTCCGCGACTGGGGCTATGCCAAGGACTATGTGGAGTGCATGTGGCTGATACTGCAAAACGACAAGCCCGAGGACTTCGTGATCGCCACCGGCGAGCAGCACTCCGTGCGCGAGTTCTGCGAGCTGGCCTTCCGCCGCGCCGGAATCGAGCTGCGCTGGGAGGGTGAGAACGAGAACGAGAAGGGCATTGACAAGGCCACGGGAAAGGTTCTCGTGGAGGTGTCGCCCGACTTCTACCGCCCCACCGACGTGGTGAACCTCTGGGGCGACCCGTCGAAAGCCAAGGCAAAACTCGGCTGGGATCCGTCGAAGAAAACCTCGTTCGAGCAGCTCGTGAACCTGATGGTTGACGCGGATATGGCGAAAGTCGCCGTCGAGCGCGCCGGGGAACACGTACGCACCAACCTCGCCGAATACCTCGAAAAAGGGATAGTGAAATGATGCTGAAAGACTCCAAGATATACGTGGCCGGCCACCGGGGCATGGTCGGCTCGGCAATCGTGCGCGAACTGCGCCGGCAGGGCTACGAAAACATCGTGACGCGCACACACCGCGAGCTCGACCTCACCGACCAGCAGGCCGTCAACGGGTTCTTCGCCGCGGAAAGGCCTGAATATGTGTTCCTCGCCGCGGCCAAGGTCGGAGGGATCGCCGCCAACTCGGCGGCGCTGGCCGACTTCATGTATGAGAACATGATGCTGGAAATGAACGTGATCCACGCGGCGTGGAAAAACGGATGCCGCAAGCTGGAATTTCTCGGATCGTCGTGCATATACCCCCGCATGGCACCTCAGCCCATGCCGGAATCGTGCCTGCTCACCTCCGAGCTGGAAAAGACCAACGAGGCTTACGCCCTGGCGAAAATTTCCGGTCTGAAATACTGCGAGTTTCTCAACCGCCAGTACGGCACGGACTACATATCCGTGATGCCCACCAACCTCTACGGACCCAACGACAACTACCACCCGGAACACTCCCACGTGCTCCCGGCGCTGATACGCCGCTTCCATGAGGCGAAAGTCGGCGGCGAGCCTTCGGTGACCTGCTGGGGCGACGGCTCTCCCCTCCGCGAGTTCCTTTACGTCGACGACCTGGCGAACCTCTGCGTGTTCCTGATGAACAACTACTCGGGCAACGAGACCGTCAATGCCGGCACAGGCAAGGAGCTGACCATCAAGGAACTCGCCGAACTGGTAGCCCGGACCGTCGGCTACCAGGGTGAAATCCTGTGGGACGCCACCCGCCCCAACGGCACACCCCGCAAACTCCTCGACGTGAGCAAGGCGAAAGCCCTCGGCTGGACTTACTCCACGGAGCTGCCCGACGGCATACGTCTGAGCTACGACGACTTCCTCAACAACCCTATGCGCGCCGAGCGCTAAACGGCACTAAGCCCGACACAGCTATGAAGATCATCCTCTTATCCGGCGGCTCCGGCAAACGCCTGTGGCCCCTTTCAAACAACTCCCGTTCCAAACAGTTCCTCCGCGTCCTCACCAGGCCCGACGGCGGCAAGGAATCGATGATACAGCGCGTGGTCAGACAGATCCGCGAAGCCGGGCTGACCGACGAGATCGTTGTCGCGACCGGCATCAACCAGCTCGACGCCATAGGCATACAGCTCGGCAAGGACACCGCCGTCGTGACCGAGCCGGAACGCCGCGACACTTTCCCCGCGATCGCCCTGGCGTGCTCCTACCTCCGCTCGCAAGGCACCTCGCCCGACGAGCCGGTGATAGTCATGCCCTGCGACTCATATACCGAGAACAGCTATTTCTCGACCATCGGCCTTATGGCCAAGGCGGTGGAAGATGGAGTGGCCGACCTGGTGCTCATGGGCGTGCGCCCTACTTACCCCTCGGCCAAATACGGCTACGTCGTTCCGGCGGCGGAGCCAGTCGACGGCAAGCCTACCCCGGTGGCGCGCTTCACAGAGAAACCCGACGTTCCCGAGGCCGAAAGGCTCATCAGCGAGGGCGCTCTCTGGAACGGCGGCGTGTTCGCCTTCCGCCTGGGCTACCTCTCGGCCATCTCCGACCACTATATGCCAGGTGCTGCCTTCGACGCCCTCCGCGCCGCCTACGGCAGCCTCCCGAAAATCAGTTTCGACTACGAGGTGGTGGAGAAAGCCGACTCGGTAGCGGTGATTCCATTCGCGGGCGACTGGCGCGACCTCGGCACATGGAACACCCTCACCGACGAGCTGTCGGACCTCACCCACGGCAACGTCATCACCGACGCCTGCTCCTCGACCTATGTGATCAACGAGCTGGAAATCCCCGTGGTCTGCATCGGCGCGAAGGATTTCGTCGTGGCCGCGTCGCCCGACGGCATACTCGTATCGGAACGCAAGCTCAGCGAGAACCTCAAACACCTCGTCGGCGACCTCGGAAAACGCCCCATGTACGAGGAGCGCCGCTGGGGCACCTACAAGGTAATCGACATGGTGGAGTTCCCTGACGGCTACTGCGCCCTGACCAAGCAGCTGACCATCAACCCCGGCTGCGCCCTGAGCTACCAGCGCCACAACTGCCGCGACGAGGTGTGGACCATCATCAACGGCAGCGGCGAAATCGTGCTCGACGGCGAGCGCCGCGCCGTGGGCCGCGGCGACGTCATCACCATCCCCCGCGGGCAGATGCACACCCTCCGCGCCACCACCTCCCTGACATTCATCGAGGTGCAGCAGGGCACCAACCTCGTAGAGGAAGACATCGAGCGCTTCCCCTTCACCTGGTAAACCCATCATCCAACCACCGGTAACCAAACCGCATAACGTAGGGACGCACGGCTCGTGCGTCCTTTTTTATCCCCCCTCCGGCCCAGGAAGCGGAATATCAATCTCATAAGGCATTGGTTATCAACGTAGGGATGCACCCCCGCCATTCCCGTAAATACAGACACCATATATTACACACATTCGCGCTTGACTTTTGCGAATTACGATATAATCCGTATCTTTGCGGCGAAACCAAAACATATCACAGCAATATGATTAAAAAGCTACTGCTTACCCCTCTAATTTTAACAGCTTTTAACTTAACCGCTGTCGAATTTTTCAAGGACGGCATCGCTTACGAGCTGCAATACGGCACAGGCAGCTATCTCGACGTTGTTGCCAAACCCGACGGAAGCAAATACACCGGAAACATCACCATCCCTTCTTACCCCGACGTTCAGAACAGCGGCACAAGCAAAGGACCATGGCCGGTTTGCGTGATACAAGGCGACGCTTTCGCCGGATGCGGCGAACTCACCTCGATAACGCTCCCGGAGACACTGACCGGAATATGGACTGCCTACCAATACCCTGACCACGACGCCACATTTGAATGGGGCGCTTTCGGCGGTTGCAGGAAACTGACAGCCATAACCATACCGGCAAAAGTCAGCCGTATCGAGCCATACACGTTTGCCGACTGCACATCGCTAAAAACTTTGTCGATACCGGCATCGGTCCGTTACTCCAACTATGAGTCACTCGCACCATGGTGCACGTCAATGACTTCCATCACCGTTGATTCCAAGAATCAAGACCTATACGCCAAAGACGGCATACTTTATTATTTTGAATCGGAGGACGCCAACTATCATCACCGCGACGAATATTGCCTCATTACCTGCCCTGCCGGAAAGACATCGGCCACCATCGCCGCCAACACCACACTCATAGGGACACACGCTTTCGCCGGTTGCTCGAAAATCACCAAAGTGTCGATACCGGGCAGTTGCACCGCGGTAGGCAGCTGCGCTTTCGAGGGGTGTACCAGGCTTACGTCTGTCGAATGTATAGCTATTGAACCTCCCGCAGTCGGCAACGACACATTCGAAGCCGCCACACTAAAAGGCACGCTCACAGTTCCCGAGTGTGCCCTTGACGCTTACAAGGCCCACGAGGTGTGGGGCAAGTTCAAGACCATCAAAGGAGTGGCCACCACATTCACTTCCAACGGAATCGTGTATGACATCCTGGATCATTCCTACAAGTTCGCCTATGTCGCCTACAATAAGTCGAAGACCGGGAAAGTCACCATACCGGCGACCGTAACCAACAACGGAATGGAATACTCCGTGGTATACATCGCCGAGCAGGCGTTCTCACCAAGCGTATCCACCGCCAACGAACAAGTCACATCGGTTTCGATTCCAGCCTCGATGTTATCAATCGAAAACACCGCGTTTTACGACTGCCAGTCGCTTACGTCAATCTCCGTGGATGCCGGAAACCAGTATTTCAGTGCAAAGGACGGCATCCTCTATGACAAGGACAAAGCAAACCTGCTCGTATGCCCCCGCGGCAAAACCGGGAGTGTCACCATACCCTCGGGAGTCGCGACAGTTACCGCCCGCTCGTTCGAGGGTTGCGCGGGAATCACTTCCGTTTCCTTCCCCTCCTCGGTCGAGACCATCGGTGAGAATGCCTTCACTGACTGCCTCGGACTAACAGATGTCAACCTCGGCAACGGGTTGAAAGAGGTCGGAGAAAACGCCTTTTGGAACTGCGGACTTACAGAGCTGACGCTTCCCGCGTCGGTCGAGACCGTGAACTATTACAGCTTCAACATGCCATCGCTCCGCAACGTCACGTCCCTCCGTCTCGGCGCACCGTTCTCCTACGCCGACCTCGTCTTCAGCCCGGAGACATACGAAGGTGGAATCCTCTTCGTCGAACCCGGTTATGAAAAGGGGTACAGCACCGCCCGCGGCTTCTCCAACTTCAATAGAATACTGGCAATAGGCACCTCCGGCATCACGTCAGCCGATACGGAAGCCGTCGCAGTGGCATCCCTCAACGGCGGCATAATTATCAAGGGCGCGCCTGCGGGAATACCGGTCAAAGTGCTATCCGCCGACGGCTCGCTCATCCGAGTTGACAACACCGACGCCAAACCGACCGTAATTTCAAGGCTGCGCCCAGGCCTGTACATCGTCGCCGTCGGCGCGACAACAGCCAAAATAATCCTCAACTAACCATTCGCCCCACAACGCATAGCGTGGGAAACTGGATTTTGGTAACACTGCCCGTAATTTGTGTTATGCGCGATCGCGAAGTTAGGAATAACTTCGCGATTGTGATATAGTACACCGACCAGAACTCCGCTTATACCAATCAAAATTCCGCATATCTATGAAAAAAGGCCGAAAGGGGACGTATCGGAAAATCCGCATAGCGCTCGCCGCCATATTCTTCCTGTGCGTGACGCTGCTCTTCCTCGACTTCACGGGCACGGCGCACCAGTGGCTCGGATGGACTGCCAGAATCCAGCTACTCCCGGCGCTGCTCGCCCTCAACATCGGGGTTATCATAGCCCTGGTGGCTCTGACGCTGCTGATGGGGAGGGTCTACTGCTCCGTGATCTGCCCGCTGGGAGTGATGCAGGACATTTTCGGATGGCTCGGGAAAAAGAGCAAAAGAAACCGATACTCGTTCTCGCCGGCAAAAAAAACGCTCCGTTACTCGATGCTCGCCGTCATGGCGCTCGCAATAATCCTCGGCATCGGTTCGGTTGTGGCGCTGCTTGCCCCATACAGCGCCTACGGCCGCATAGCGCAGAACCTTTTGCAACCCATATGGATCTGGGGAAACGACCTGCTGGCCGACTGGGCCGCGAGCCGCGACAGCTACGCCTTCCACCATGCCGACGTATGGCTCCGCGGCACAGCCACTTTCGCAATCGCCGCGGCCACGCTCGCGATTCTCGGCTTCCTCGCCTGGCGTAACGGACGCACCTACTGCAACACCATATGCCCCGTGGGTACCATGCTGGGATTTCTCTCGCGCTTCTCGCTACTTAAACCCGTGATCGACACATCGAAATGCAACGGCTGCGGCCTCTGCGCGCGCAACTGCAAGGGGGCGTGCATCGACAGCAAGAACCACGCGATCGACTACTCGCGGTGTGTGGCCTGCATGGACTGCCTCGAGAAGTGCTCGCAGGGAGCCATATCTTACACCATCGCCCGCAAAACCGCCCACACCGCGGAAAGCAATCCCGCCGGCACAGACAGCTCGCGCCGGGCATTCATGACCGCCGCCGTCGCGGCAGGCACCACCGCGCTCCTCAAAGCGGAGGAAAAGACGGTCGACGGCGGCCTGGCGGCGATTACCGAAAAGAAGATTCCCGCCCGCACAACCCCTATCGTGCCACCCGGCGCACGGGGCATAAAGCACCTCACACGCCACTGCACCGGTTGCCAGCTCTGCGTGGCCGTCTGCCCCAACGGGGTGCTTCGCCCCTCTACCGATCCGGAAACCCTTATGCAGCCCCGGTCTTCCTACGAGCGAGGCTACTGCCGCCCCGAATGTACCAGGTGCTCGGAGGTGTGCCCCGCGGGAGCCATCGTAAAGATTGACCGGGCCGACAAGTCGTCAATCCAGATCGGCCACGCCGTATGGATCAAGGAAAACTGCGTGCCGCTGACCGACGGCGTGGAGTGCGGCAACTGCGCACGCCACTGCCCTGTCGGCGCAATCCAGATGATTTCCTCCGACAGTGAGAGCCCCGACTCGCCCAAAATCCCGGTAGTTAACGCCGAACGCTGCATCGGCTGCGGCGCGTGCGAGAACCTCTGCCCCGCCAGGCCGTTCAGCGCCATATACGTCGAGGGACACGAACGGCACAGGACAATCTAAACAACACCCTGATAAAGCGATGAGACAGATCAAAAACATAGACCGCCGCGAATTTCTAAAACGCCTCGGAGCGGGGGCGGCGGGAGCTTCGGCAGCCGCCCTGGCCGGATGCGGAGCCAACGACGGGAAGACCGCGCAAGCCATCGTGTCGCAGACGGAAATCCCCACCGACGGCATGACCTACCGCGTCAACCCAACGACCGGCGACAAGGTGTCGCTCCTGGGATACGGATGCATGCGCTGGCTCGACATGGGAGGCGGCGCGGGGAGCGATGCCGCCTCCGATCTTGACCAGGAAACCATCAACTCGCTGGTTGACTACGCCATAGCCCACGGAGTAAACTATTTCGACACATCGCCCGCCTACTGCATAGGGCGCTCGGAACGGGCCACGGGGATAGCGCTGAAACGGCATCCCCGCGACAAGTACTTCATAGCCACCAAACTGTCGAATTTCGCGCCGTCGACCTGGACCCGCGAGGCGTCGCTCGGGATGTACCACAACTCGTTCAAGGAGCTGCAAGTCGACTACATCGACTACCTGCTCCTTCACGGCGTGGGCATGGGTAGCGGCATGGAGGAGTTCAACGCCCGCTATATCGACAACGGCGTGCTCGACTACCTTCTGAAAGAGCGCGAGGCAGGCCGCATACGCAACCTCGGTTTCTCCTACCATGGCGACGTGGCCGTGTTCGACCACATGCTGGCCAACCATGACAAATACAAGTGGGACTTCGCGCAGATCCAGCTCAACTACCTCGACTGGGAACACGCCAAGGAGATAAACCCGAGAAACACAAACGCCGAATACCTCTACGGCGAGCTGGCCAAACGCGGAATCCCGGCCATAATAATGGAACCCCTGTTAGGCGGACGGCTGTCAAACGTGCCCGACCACATCGTCGCACGGCTGAAACAGGCCGAGCCGGAACGGAGCGTGGCCTCCTGGGCCTTCCGGTTCGCGGGGAGCTTCCCCGACGTGCTGACTGTGCTGAGCGGCATGACCTATATGGAGCATCTGCAAGACAACCTCCGGTCGTTCGCCCCGCTCGTCCCCCTGACCGACGCAGACCGCGGTTTCCTCTACGAGACGGCCAACCTGATGGTCCAGTACCCCACCGTCCCATGCAACGACTGCAAATATTGCATGCCGTGCCCCTACGGGCTCGACATACCCGCCATACTGCTGCACTACAACAAATGCGTCAATCAGGGGAACGTGCCCGAAAGCCGCCAGGCCGAGAACTACCGACAGGCGCGTCAGGCTTTCCTGGTGGGTTACGACCGCAGCGTGCCGAAACTCCGGCAGGCCAGTCACTGCATCGGCTGCGGCCAGTGCGCACCACATTGCCCGCAGAGCATCAATATTCCCAAGGAGCTGCAAAGAATCGATAGTTTCGTGGAACAACTAAAACAAGGCACGCTTTGACAACTAAGAGGCACAATCTCAACGAGATACTGCGCAAGGGGAACCACTCCCTCGTCGTAGGAGCGGCCGACGGCACTATCGCCACTTTCAACGGCCGCGGTATCGCCGACCTCTATGGCATCCTCGCAAGCAGCAGCCTACTGCGAGACGCCGACGTGGCCGACAAGGTCGTGGGCAAAGGAGCCGCCGCTCTGATGATCTTAGGCGGTGTGCGCTCCCTCAGCACCGCCGTGATCAGCGCTCCGGCTCTCGGACTGTTCCGGCAGGTTCCCGCGATAGAGGTCAGGTTCGAGAAAAAGGTGCCGAACATCATCAACCGCAAAGGGGACGGCCCCTGTCCCGTTGAAACCATCTGCGGGCCATACGCTACCGCGGAAGAGTGTCTGCCCCTGATTACCAGATTTATCCAATCACAAAACCACGCAAAATGAACAACTCCGCCACCTCCCTACGACTTTACTCGCTCGGTTACAGCGAACTCCGCACATACATCGCGGCCGCTATCTTTATAATCGGCAACATAGCGCTGCCGCAGCTCGCCCACCTCACAGCCGCCGGAGGGCCTACATGGCTGCCGATATACTTTTTCACCCTCGTAGGAGCTTATAAATACGGCTGGAAAACGGGCCTTATCACCGCGGCGGCGTCCCCGCTGGCGAACTCCTGGCTGTTCGGCATGCCCCACCCCGCGGCTCTTCCGGCAATCCTTCTGAAATCTGTCCTTCTGGCAATATTCGCGGGGATAGCGGCCAACCGCTTCAAAAAAGCGTCGCTATGGATGCTCGCGGTGGTTGTACTGGCCTACCAGGCTGTCGGCACCCTCGGCGAATGGGCCATGGCCGGCGACTTTTTCACAGCCGCCCAGGATTTCCGCATCGGCCTCCCCGGCATGCTGTTACAGATTTTTGGCGGCTGGATTGTCATCAACCAACTGAAATAACAAGAAACGCCAAATTGTAGGGACGCACGAGCCGTGCGTCCCTACAATTTGAATGGGAAATACGAGTTCGGCAACACCCTCCATACCAATCCAATATCACACATTTAATTCAACCAGGAACGTCAGGGACGGAACATCTCCACGGCAACCTCCCCCGCGGCGCAATAGCGGCGCAGGAGGTCGGCATATAGCCGGGCCACATCGGCCGGGGGCATCTCTTCGCCGTAGATATTAACACACACCGTCAGATTCCTGGTGTCAGCGATTATCTTTGTGCGCTCGTTGTCGCTGGTCGGGGTGCCGACGCCGCCCGCCGCGTCGCGATATACCGGCATCCCCTCGATATTGATCAGGCCGCGGCCTATCCCCTCGTACGGCTCCCCGGCACGCCCGACGCCGAGCACCAGCCTGTCGCCCTGGATCTTGTCGGAATCAAAAGCCCCGATCGCGTAACCGCTCGCGATTGACACATAGTTGCAGACATCCACCAGGTTGTCAATGAAATACAATCCCTTGCCATTGACAATGCGGCGCATGAGCTGCTCCTGCGCCGGGCGGTAGCGGTTAGGTTCTTTGCCGAGCGCCTTGTAAGCGGCGCGGGTAGCCGCGATTCCCGGACGATGGTTGATGTCGGGCAGCTCATAAGAGCCTTCCACACGCTCGGCCAGTTCTTCCAACGCCCGCCGCAGTTCCGGGTCGGTGGGCCCGTTGGCCACTTCCGCCGCGATCCTCACCACAACCAGCCCCGGGGCCGCGGCGGCTATTGCCGGCTCAAACTCAATACTCACTTCCTTCATGATCCTATCGCTTTTATTTCCGCGAATTTACCCATTTTTTGTAATTTCGCGGAATGTTTGACCTCCGAAAGCCTCTTATGCCGATAATGGCGCCGCTACGCGGAACTTTCGTCCTATGGATGATGGCATTAGTATGCCTGGATGCCACAGGCGGCGGACTACCGGCTGCCACCGCGGCAAAAACTGCCGTATCTCACCAGGCCGAGGCCGACAGCCTGCTGCGCGGGTCGCTGGAAGAGGTGGTGGTGACCGGGCAGTCGGCCAGGCAGAGAATCGACGCGTTGCGCCTCGGGGTGGAAAACCTCGAGCTGGCAAAGCTGGCCCAGGTACCGCAGCTTTTCGGCGAGAACGACATAATAAAGTCAATCACGCTTATGCCCGGGGTGCGCGGCGAGGGGGACGGAGGCGGCGGTTTCGAGGTCAGGGGCGGCACAGCCTCGCAGAACCTGGTCCAGCTCGACGGCATAACGCTCTACAACCCGTCGCACGTCATGGGTATCTTCTCGACTTTCAACGACAACGCCCTCGCGCGCGCCACACTTTTCAAGGGGCCGTTCCCGGCGAGGTTCGGCGGAGCAACGGCCTCGGTGCTGGAAACGGCGCTCGCCCCCGGCGACATGGAGCGCTGGCACGCGGGAGGCACGATTGGCATCCTCGCCGCCAAGGCCAAAGCCGAGGGCCCGGTTGTCAGAGACCGCCTGTCGGTGGCCGTGACGGCGCGACGCTCATATGTCGACGCGTTCCTTCAAATGGTACCGCAATACCGGGGGACGGTGATGAATTTCTACGACGTGACCGCCAAGCTGCGATTCATCCCGCGCCGGGGCGACATACTCGATGTATCATTCATTATAAGCCACGACAACATGGCCATAGACCGCCTCATGGGGATGTACTGGGGCAACCTCGGAGGCGCGGTCAACTGGACGGCACGCGCGGGTGAAAAGCTGACGTTCACAACCACCGGAGCCGTGACCGACTATTCGCCGAAGATGTCGATGACGATGATGAACATCGACCAGGAGATGACGCAGTACATCCGCGACTTCTCCCTGAGCGAGAAAGCCAACTGGGCGGTCGCTGACGGGCACCTCATAGAATTCGGCCTGCGCTCGCAGCTGCTGAGGGTCAAATCGGCCGAGATGCGGCTCCGGGGCACTGATCAGAAAGAAATCCGCTCGGGCTGGCAGAACGCCCTGTGGGCGAGCTACGACGGAACGTTCGGCGAGCGATGGGGAATTTCGGCAGGCGCCAGACTGTCGGTTTTCTCGGCGATGACCGGAAGGCGGTTCCGCGAGTTCGCCGCGATTGGCGAGGATGCCCCGTCATTTTCCAAAAAGACCTACGTCGATGTCGAGCCGCGGGTAAGCGTCAAATACAGCGTCACGCCCTGCCATAATGTTAAGATAGGCGCCGGGGCGGCCACGCAGAACCTCCATGCGATACGTTCCTCGGCCACGAGTTTCCCGTTTGACCGCTATGCGCTGACCTCGGCCTCTGTCCGTCCCGAAAGGGCGCTTCAAGCCGGGGTCGGATATTCCGGCATGGCCTCCGACGGAGCGTTCGACTGGTCGGCGGAACTGTACTACAAGGACCTGCGGAACGTCTACGACTACGCCGACGGCCGCACGATGTTCTCCCGCGTGAACCTCGAAAGCATCATACTCCGGGGGCGCGGGCGCGGCTACGGCGCGGAACTGATGTTCCGGAAGAATACAGGGGCGCTCACCGGGTGGGTGGCCTACACGCTGTCGCGCACAGAGACCCGCGTTCCAGGCATCAACGGAGGCAGATGGTATGACGCGTCCAACGACCGGCGCCACGACATTTCCGTTGCCGCCATCTACCGTTTCAACGACCGGTGGAGCGCCTCGGCCTCATGGACGTTCTCCTCGGGCAACCCGATCACCGCTCCCGACGCCAAATACGAGCTCGACGGCACCACCATATATTACTACTCGCGGCGCAACGGCTACCGCGTGCCGCCGACCCACCACCTCGACCTATCCGCCACATGGACGCGGAGGGGCAGGCGGTTCACCACCCAGTGGTCTTTCGGCATATATAACGCCTACTGCCGCTATAACCCTTACATAGTCTACTTCGAGGACGACCCGTCGAAGCCTTCCGGCTCCCGCGCCGTGCAGCGCGCCCTCTTCGGCCTCGTCCCCTCTGTTTCCTACACGCTCAAATTCTGAACGGGCATGCGCGAACTATTGTTGAAAACACTACCGGCTGTCGCCATGCTGCTTGCCGGATGCGAGAAAGAGATAGATTTCAAATACCGCGACATCGAGCCCATACTCGTGATCGAGGGCGCGGTGACACAGGACGGAACCTCGGTCAGCCTGACGGAGACCACCCCGATGGACGAGCCTATGGACCGCCGCCAGGTGGCCGGGGCCGAAGTCTGGCTGGACGATCTCACCGCCGGTACTTCAACCATCCTGCTCCCCTCTGGCGACGAACCTGACGGCCCCTACCGCTCACTGGCCGGAGGGGTCGAGGGGCACCGCTACCGGCTGTCAGTCACCCGCCAGGGCGCTACGGAGACGAACACGGCGGAGTGCGTAATGCCTCCTGCCGCCGCCGTGCCGGAACTTGACTTTGCCTGGATCGAGATGCCCTACGACCGCGTGGCCGTGCTGCGCGTACGCTTCGCCGCCGACCAGGAACAATGCTACTGGGTGCGCGTCTACCGCGACGGAGAGGCGTACATGTGGCGCGCGGTAAGCGGCAACGCCGTCTCCGGCGGAGAAATCAGCGAAGTGTTCATGACCACCCGCCAGGACATATCCGAGGAAGAGGACGACACAGTGCTGGTCGACGGCGACGAGCTGACAGTGACCATCGCCCCTATCTCCCGCGCGATGCACGACTATCTCGAGGCAATCGGCGCCGACAGCACCGGTCCGCGCCTGTTCGACGGCCCCATGGCGCTCGGATACTTCCTCGCGGCCCCTCTCTCGTCCTCCACAATCACCTTCCATCCCTCTGAAATCCCCGACTTCTGAACCAGGAGCCGCCTCACGAGACCGTCTCGATTTCCGGATGATCCACCCGGAAACGCCTGGGCAGCTTCCTGACGATTTCGGAATAGCTGTGGCGAAGCAGCGACCGCACGAACCCGTCAGGCAGAGATCCGGAGATGCTTACCTGGTTCCAGTACTTCTTGTTCCAGTGCCACGCCGGCTCGATTTCCGCATAACGGTCCCGTAGGTCGAGCGCGTATTCCGGATCGCACTTCACCGCCAGGTAATCGGGGCGCCGGAGACCGCAGCAGGCGAAAATCTTACCATGCAGCCTGAACAGAAGATATTCCTCGCCGAAAGCCATATCCTCAGTAACCAACGGCAGCGACAGACAGTAGTCCCTTATCTGTTCTATATCCATACCCTTATCTGTTCTATATCCATGCCCGCGAAGTTACCACTTTCCCGGATATTTAAATCATTCACAAACGTGAGCACTCACACATCACTCACACCTAATCGTATCGTTTTTCATAATTCTGCGATTTAGGCAAAAAGAAAAAACGCTGAAAATCAAGTAATTTCAGCGTTTTTCAACATTTTGACAATTTTGTCTTGTGACCCCGGAGAAGCCGAGGTTTATCGTTGTAACTAAGTAGTATTCAGAGTGTTGTAATGCCGTCACTCCGTTTGTTCACGAATTGCACACGGCATTATTTCAATGTTCTTACCCATTATTCCATTTGGGCATTACAAAATTAGTGCTTTTTATCCGATTTTCAAGCATCTATGGCGTTAAAAATGCCTTATCCATCACGGTCAAAGCATGGCGGCAATCTGCTTTTCGACTGCCGTGCGTATGAATGAGTTTATAGACACTCCGGCTTGTTTGGCAAGATAGGCCACCCGCGTATGTATGTCGGGGGTAAGACGCACGTTTAATGAGCCTGAATAACTCTTGTGAGGCTCAATACCTTCTTCGGCGCAATAGGCGAGATAATCATCGACCGCTTCATGAAAGGCGTTGGTGAGTTCTGCCACGCTCTCGCCCTCGAAGTTCACAAGACCGTCTATACCTTCAATTTTTCCGAAAAACACATTATCCGCCTCGCTGAAAGCGACCGAGCCAATAAAATCCTTATATTTCAATGTATTCATATCAGTCCTTCATTTTCATCAGATAAAAGTAACTATTTTTCAGTTGCAAAACAAATCTATGGAATGGAAAGTTTTTCAGTATTGATTATAAAGGATGTGAATATAGGCAAGATATGACGTGAATTGGATTGTGAAATTTTGAGTCTTGCAGATTTTTTATTTGGATAGATGCGGATAATTGCCTAAATTTGCAATTCGCGAATTGCAAATTTGATTTGGATATGACTAAAAATCACAATGGTATGCGGCCGCAAGACATAGTAATATTACTCAAAAAGATTACTGACAAGGGGCGCAATCTGCTGAACGGCCAGATTGCGAAAGAACTTGGCATAAGTGCTTCGGAGGTTTCCGAGGCACTTGAACGATGCCGTATGGCACGGTTGGTAGATAACGCCAAACAGCGTGTGAATATTCTTGCGTTGGAGGAATTTCTTGTGCATGGTCTTAAATATGTGTTTCCGGTGCAGCCTCAAAGTGTTGTTCGTGGTGTAGCAACTGCTATTTCCGCCGCGCCGATGAAAGACAGGATTGTATCGGGTAGTGAACAATATGTTTGGCCGGATGCAAAAGGCAATATGCGCGGAGCCGCTATAACTCCATTATATAAGACCGTTCCGACTGCCGTAGCAAATGACGTAATGTTATATAATCTCTTGGCTATTGCCGACACTCTAAGAATCGGGCGAGCGCGTGAGGTGGAGATTGCGAAGGTTGAACTTAAAAATATTCTCGCTGACTATGATGTCAAGTAATCTTGAAAGATTGAAGATAATTGCCGACGGTTTGGGAGAATTGAACCGTCAGGTCGCTTTTGTAGGAGGGTCGGTTGCCGAACTATATGCGGATAATCCCGCCGCTACCGAAATCCGCATGACTGAAGATGTGGATTGTGTGATAGAACTGGCTACTTATCGCGGGCTGTATGAACTTGAAGAAGTGATACGCAGTCGCGGGTTTGCCAACGACACCACTCCCGGTGCCCCAATCTGCCGATGGACTTATAAGGGCGAAACAGTGGATATAATGCCCGATGACAAGAGTGTGTTGGGCTTTACCAACGAATGGTATCGACCTGCGTTTGCACACCGCAAAGAAGTGGGGCTATCTGACGGTACATCTATCTACATATTTCCAACCCTCTACTACATCGCCACCAAGATTGAGGCGATAAAAGGCCGTGGAGGTAAAGACCTCCGTTTTTCTCATGACTTTGAGGATTTGATTTATGTCCTCAATAATTGCGAGAGGATTACAGGTTTGTTTGACAATGAAAAGGATTTGACATTGACAGCTTATCTTTCCGATTGGGCAGCGCAGACGCTTGAACGACAAAATATCAGGGAAGAAATAGAATGTGCGCTACCATACGGTGATTACGAAAGGACTGAATATATCCTTGACATTCTTACTCATTTTGCGAAAGGGAAACAATGAAAATACAGTATGCCTCTGATTTGCACCTTGAATTTGGGGCGAATTCCGTTTATCTGCGCAATAATCCGCTGATCCCGGTTGGTGACATATTGATACTTGCCGGCGACATCGGTTATCTTGGCGATGATAATTACATCAAACATCCGTTTTGGGATTGGGCAAGTGGAAACTATGACCGCGTGATTGTTATTCCGGGCAATCATGAACTTTACAATTCGTTTGACATAAACGAATTGCACGATGGATGGCGTTTTGAAATCCGCAAAAACATCGAGTATGTCTATAATACGGTGATTGTTCTTGACAAAGACACCGATTTAATTGCTACGACACTATGGAGCGAGATACATCCGTCAAACGGATATTTTACAGAGCGCGGTGTCAGTGATTTTCATCGGATAAGAAACGGAGCATACCGTCTGACATGGGAGCGGTTTAATGATGAACACCTTAAATGTAGAAAGTTCATTGAAAATAGCCTTGTATCAAGTAATGCACGGCATATAATTGTAGCAACTCATCATGTACCGTCATTTGAACTGATGTCAGATGAATTTCAAGGAAGTCCGATTAACGGTGCATTTACCGTAGAACTTGGCAACATGATAGCCAACAGCCGGATAGAAAATTGGATTTACGGTCACTCTCACCGGAATATAAATAAAACAATAGGCTCTACCCGTTGTTTGAGCAATCAGTTGGGATATGTTTCTCATGGAGAACATCAATCTTTCAAACCGACTGCTGTGATTGAGATATAACGTACCCCCAACGACTGAATATACCACCTTGAAAGTGGTACAAAAAATAGCGTGCTAATCACAGTCCATAAGTGAAGGTTCTGGTAAACCTATGTAAGAGAACGTGACAGCACGCTATGCTTGCGCATAGCATAACTTTCACGCATTTGCTCTTACAAGTTCCAATGTACCAGATTTTCACTTAAACAAAATGCGGTGTTATGTTATGATGTATGATATAAACGATTGGCTCTCCAATCGCTACTATTTCAAAATCACTGCAAAGTTAGTGATTTTTGGCGAGTTGTCAAGCCTCCGGCTCACCGTTTCTGCCAATGCCGTACTTCTTTCGCTGTTCAAGCAGGGCACGTTCCGATATTCCGAGCAGTTTTGCCGCCGCTGCCCATGAGCCGCCGCGACGGTATGCCTCGATGATTTTCTGCCTGTCCTCCTGCGGCTTGCGCAGTCTTAAACTGTCGGCAGGCTCCGGCTCTGACTGGCTGAAATTGAGATCAGAGGCGGTTATTACATCGGTTTTGGAGTGGAAGGCGGCGAAAAGAACTACATCTTTCAGCTCGCGCACGTTGCCGGGGAACGGATATATCCTCAACGCCTTTGTCGCCGACGCGTCAAGGCGTTTCGCCGGATTGCCCGTCTTGTCGGCATATCGGGTGAGGAAATATGCCGCCAATGGCGCGATGTCCTCCGTCACCTCCCTCAACGGTGGTACGACAATATCCACCTGACGGAGAATGTAGAACAGATTGGGTCGGAATGTCTTTGCACCAAGCATTTCCAGAAGTTCGGGTTCAGCGGTACAAAGCACACGAACATCGGGATGCTCGTTTTCGAGAATGTGCAACAGCACCGATTGTTTCTCGAAGTTGAGCAAATGCACATTTTTGAGAATGATTGTCCCACCGTCGGCTTTCTTGAAGTAGCTCTCTATGCGGTTATACATCTCGCTTCGCATTGTCGCCGGGTCATGTTCACCTACAAGTGCCGCTCCTCCCGCTTCAATCACCGTGCATGGCTTTTGGGCGCGTGAGCTGTGTCGGTAGATCTGTTCGGCAATCTGTTCCTTGCCGGTGCCGCACTCACCGAAGATTATCGCGTTGGCATTGGTGGCGGCGATGGTGCGTATAGCCTTCTCAATCTTTCTGAACGCCTCGCTTTGACGGGGTATAAGTTCGTTGGGCAGAGCGATTACAGTGTTCTCCGGCTTGGCATACTTGCCAACGGCTTCCACCAACTGCTTGTCAATGGCACGGCGCTGCACCACGGCGACAGCCCCGTGATCCTGCAAGACCTCGATTGTGTCAAGACTGTTGAGATTTTCCACTACGGCAATCACGGGAAATTTGTAACCCTCGCGCTTTTGCCAGTCGATTAACTCCTGCGCCGTGCCACGGGTGAATTTCATAGCCGTGACAACGACCGCTCCCGGTGGCAGTTTCGCCACCTCCTCTTTTGCTGCGTCAAAGTCCTCCGCCGTTATCGGGTAATAGCCGGCCTTCATCAGCAAGCCGGCCATAATCCGAGGGTCGGAAGATGACGCATCCACAATTAGAACTCTTTTCATTGTGTCTGTTTTTAAGTTTAACATATTTATTTTGAGATGTAGTTAGCCCATGAAAGGCGGTGATGCCGCCCTTCACAACTCATATTTATCTTGATTTATAACTAATTACCGATTATTCCCTTTTCGGCTCTATATTTGGGAGAAACGCCGTGACAATTCCTAAAAGGGGTAATAATGTGCTTATTTGAAATATAAACTCTATGCTTGTCTTGTCGGCAAGCCATCCGAAAAAAGCAGAACCTATACCTCCCAATCCGAAATTCAAACCGAAAAACAAACCTGCCATCATACCTACCTTATTCGGTTTCAATTCAGTGGCATATACCAATATCGCCGAAAATGCCGACGAGATTACCAATCCGATTATCACGGCAAGTATTATAGTCAGAGTGAAATTCACATACGGCAGAGCCAACGCGAATGGTGCCGCTCCGAGAATAGACCCCCAGATCACATATTTCCGCCCGTATCTGTCACCGATACTTCCCCCGATGACCGTGCCGATTGCGACTGCGCCCATAAAAGCAAAAAGGCATAATTGGGATACCTGAATATCAACGCCAAACTTATTGATAAGGAAAAAAGTGAAATAGCTGGTCATACTCGCCATATAGAAATATTTTGAGAATGTAAGCACGCACAATATGAATATCGCCCAATGTATCCTTCGGTTTGACAATGCCAATACTGCCGGATTTGGTGTGATAACCTTAGACTTTATCCTGTGAAGCTGTTTTTTATACCATTTGCCGACTGGGATCAGTGTCATTCCGGCGATAAGGGCTGCGATTGAAAACCATATTATTGAATGTTGACCGTATGGAATTATAATGACAGCTGCCAATAACGGCCCTATTGCACTTCCTCCGTTTCCGCCTACCTGAAATATTGATTGTGCAAGTCCTTTTTTCAAGCCTCCGGCCATCTGCGCTATGCGGGAGGCTTCCGGGTGAAATATGGATGAACCGCAACCTATCACTCCAACAGCCAAAAGGATAAAAGCGTAATTGTTGGCAAAAGAAAGAAGGATTATACCCAATAACGTGAATACCATACCTATGGATAATGAAAATGGCTGCGGATGTTTGTCGGCGTATCTTCCTACAAACGGTTGGAGTATGGAAGATGTCATTTGGAACACCAATGTTATTATACCGATCTGACCGAATGTAAATCCGTATTTGTCTTTGATAATCGGATATATCGACGGTATGATCGACTGCATCATATCGTTCAGCAAATGCGCAAAACTAATGACAATCAGTATTTTGAAAATAGTCATTTCTTTTGTTGCGGCTTCCATAAGCAATTATCTCAGATGCTTTTCCATCAATACGAGGTCAACCGTTCCACACCCGTAGAATTCGCATTTGACGATACCAATTTCCTGAAATCCGAATTTCGGGTAAAACCTGCGGGCGTTCATGTTCCTTGTCTGGGTATCTATCCTTAATTCAGTACAACCATGCCGGCGTGCATAATCCTCATAAAATCCAAGAAATTCTGCACCCACCCCGGTATTGGCGGCATAGGGATCAACGGCTAATGTATGGAGCACCATAACGCTATCCGGGGATGCCTGAAAATTCCAATTCCCGTCGGCATATTCGGGCAACTGCAATTTATTGATGATTGCTGTTCCCACAATATTGCCGTTATGTTCACATACAAACAGGTCGCCGACCTTGAGATGTTCTTCTGCCAGCTTTTTTGTGGGATAAACTCCCCTTATCCAACCGAGGCTGTATTTTCCCGACTCGGCCATGTCATGTATGTGTTCGTAGATGCTTGAAATCGCGTCTATGTCGTTGATTGTCGCTTTGCGTATCATGGTTATGTCTATATTTTGATTTTCGATGCTTCCCAGCCGATGATTGCGCTTTTACGTATTTCTCCCCAATGATAATTACCGATTTCTCCCGATGCACGGATTACACGGTGGCATGGGATAAGGTATGCGACAGGGTTGTCGCCTATCGCGGTTCCGACAGCTCGGCAAGCACGGGGATTATCTATCTTTGCGGCTATTTCTCCGTAGGTAGTCATTCCACCCATCGGGATTTTCAAAAGGGCTTCCCAGACCTTCAATTGAAAATCAGTACCTTTCAGATGTAGTTTTATTTCTGTCAGCTTACTCCAATCCTGTGTGAATATGAATAACGCATTTTGTTGGATGGTGTCACACATCTGGCAATATCTCGCTCTTGGAAATTTTCGTTGCAGAGAGTTGAAAGCCTCCATGTGGTCATCCGCTAATCGACCTCCGGTCGCTTGGCCATTGCCAAGAAATTCCATGCTGCAAATGCCTTTCGGAGTGGAGGCGATAAGGATGTCACCGAATGGAGTGGAGGCAAAACTGTAATTTATAAACAGGTTCTCGCCTCCGTTCTTATACTCGCCCGGCGTCATACCCTCGACCGTCACGAAAAGGTCATACAGTCGCCCCGTACCGGATAATCCGACTTCGTGTGCGGTGTCAAACAATGATGCGTGTGTTTCTTTCAATATCCTTTTGGCATATTCCACATTAAGATATTGAAGAAAATGTTTGGGTGTGACACCGGCCCATTCCTTGAAAACACGCTGGAAATGATACGGTGACATATTGACCGCCTCGGCAACCGCCTCCAATCCCGGCTGCTTATGTCGGTTTTCACGGATAAAACCGATTGCCTCCGCTATGCGGAAGTAATTTAATTCCTGCTGGCTCTCTTTCATAATACATGTTCGAGTTTGAGCAGATATTCCTTTGCAGGAAGTCCACCGCCGTAGCCGGTCAATGATTTGTCGCTGCCTATGACCCTATGACAGGGAGCAAATATTGACATCGAGTTGGCTCCGTTGGCATTGGCGACAGCACGGACAGCTTTCGGCATACCGATTTTGGCAGCCATTTGTCCGTAAGATATTGTCTGGCCGAAAGGAACTTTGAGCAATTCGTTCCATACCTTTTTCTGAAAGTCTGTGCCCACAAAAAGGAGCGGCACATCAAATTCGCGCCGCTTCCCGGCAAAATATTCATCCAATTGCCTGATTGCCTTTTCTATCACCAGCGACACTCCTTCCTCAAATTCGGCATGGAGTATCCGTTTCAGCCTGTTGTCAACATGATTGCGATGACGCTCCACCTGCCAGTCGCACAGACATAGACTATCACCGTAAGAGCCGAGCATCAGCACTCCACACGGCGAACTGTACCGGTATATCGTTATCTTGTTTTTCTCTTTCATACAGATTTTACATTTTCTATATCCTTTGTTCAACGCTTCGTCAAGGGTCGAGAACAATTCTACATTTTTAAGCAGCGGTATTCTTGCGGCACATGAGGGCTTACAAACAATACCCGTTGACTTGACTCCATAGTAAAAGATGCCGTCAAAACTTCCGTCACGTTCAAGTATGGCTTTTATCCTCTTATCCATTTTTCCTTGCTTTTGGAGCATAGTCCTTCATGCCTTCAACAGCGCCTCCGGCTACAGCCCATATATACAGGCTCGCCACACTGCAATAAGGGGAGAATCTTCTACGGTATTTTTCAAACAGTTTCCTGTCTATTCTGCGGTGGTGATATATCATCCTTAGCCCGCGCAGTATGGCAAGATCCCCGAAACTCAATATATCGGGGCGTTGCATAGAGAATAGCATCAGCATCTCTGCGCTCCACGTGCCAAGACCTTTGAGTGATGACAGGCGGTTACACACCTCATTGTCGGTCATATCGTACAGGGCGTTTATGTCAAACTCTCCCGACACTATTTTTTCAGCAGCGGAGCGGATGTAATCGACCTTACGGAATGAAAGTCCCACTGATTGAAGTTCCTCCGGAGTGGCTGACAGGATATTGCTCGGAGTGACATCACCGAATTTTCCAACAGTTTTCTGCCATATACTTTCATGGGCTTTTGTGGAAATCTGCTGGCCGATTATGGAGTGTACGAGGGCGGCGAAAAGGTCTGGTATAACCCGCCTTTTCACCATGCCTACCTTTTCAATTATCTCGGCAAGACGTTTGTCTTTACTTTTGAGATAACTTAGTTCGGTATCTCCATATTGAAAATACTGCTCCATCAGTCGATTATATAAGCATTGCTGTCAGCGGGAGCTTCATCCCTGTTATCTTTTGTGTATTCACGCGTGATTTCTCCGACGGATATTCGGTAATTGTCAAAAAGAGCGTCGTGACCCATTTTTTGGCTTTGACGGTGGTTTGCCTGATTGCGCCAGCCTGCTGCCGCTTCGTCACTCTCCCAGAACGAAAGGGAAAGAAACTTTCCTGGATTGTTGATACTCTCGAAACGCTCCACGCTGATGAACCCCGGCATTTGGGAGAGTTCATTCTTCAAGGCTGCACCCATCTTGAAATAGTCCGCTTTGCCTTCGGATGTCGGCGTTACTTCAAAAATCACAGCCACTTTCTTTTTCCCGTGTCCTGTCAGAGCGTTCAGTTCGTCAAGTGTCATGGTGTCGTTATATATGCCGGCACATACCGTATAGCGCATACCCGGTATCGGGCAGATATATGATATTTTGCGGACACCCTCGTTTGTTCCGGGCTTGGGCCAGATAAATTCTATCCAGCCTCCGCCTTGCATCGCTACCTCGCACAGTTCCACACCGTAGTGCTTCCCTGCCCAGTCAAGATGTTCACGGATATTGCCTCCGGTACGTTCCGGGAAACGTGGATTTGAAACGACGAGGCTGCTGTCCACATCTATTATGAACAGATATGCGTCACGGTCGTTAAACTCCGACTTGGGGTCGGTAAGCATAGGAAGTGCATCACTCCCTTTCTGTTTCAGCAGTTCCACCGCCTTATGCACATTGGCGATGACAGACTGCGGTGTTTCTTCCTGCAGAAGCGGCTTATAGCCGGTTACGATTTGGTTGCTCATATTTTGTGAAAATAAATTCAGTGTTCCGACTGCCACGGCAGTAAGAAACAGGGTTAATATTCTTTTCCTCATATCTAAAATACGATTTTTATTTGACGCTGCAAAATTACAACGGCAAAAATTCCCATACGACCCGATTCTTGCTATTTTCACTGATGCAACCAAAAAAACTTCTTATTCAGAACTTGTTTACGTGTATCCTCTCCTGAATGTCGATTTCCTTTTGTTTCGGGAGAAAGGCATTTTCTGCCGGATAGCCCATTGTGAACAGGCAGGTGAACTCATAGCCTTCGGGAGCGTTGACAATCTCCTTTATTTTTTCCACCTCATCGGCCACGGGGATATGGAACACACAGCCAAGACCGTGATTGGTGGCTTCAAGGACCATGTTCTCCATCGACATCCAAGCCGAGGCGAAGTAATTGAGCGAGCTTTGTTCCGCAGGTTGGAGCAGGGGGCTTTGACGCTGACGGAAGAACGGTAGGATAAGCAGACCGCTCTCCATAAGCATTTTCTGTTGTTTGGGAAGTGCATCGGCAAACATAGCCATCTTATCCTTATCACCCGACTCATCCACTTCGTGAACGAGTGTTTTGAATGCCGCCATGTTCTTGGCAAGCGGGGCGATCACCTTTGCTATATTCTCTCGACCACGCACCACCACAAACTCCAGTTGACGCAAATGGTCGTTGGTGGGGGCTTTGAAAGCGGCCTCAATCACTTTGTTGAGGATTTCATCGCTCACTTCCTTATCAGTATAGTCGCGATAGGTGCGACGCTTTTCCAATACTTTGTCAAATTCCATATTTTTATTCGTTTTGGTTTTTGTTTTCAAGTGCAAAATTACGGCTTATATTTGTACCCCATTTGTTGTATTGTTTTAAATACTTGTCGTAAATTTGCATCAATGAAAAATACCGTAATTCCATATACTCTGCCGGAGGTAAAGGATCATTCGTTCTTCTTTATTTCACAGCATTTTGCCCCGGATGTCGAGGCAAAAATGCACCGCCATGAGGCGTGGGAACTCTATTTTGTCACACAGGGGCGAGGTGTGCGAATGACTGGCGACACACTTATGCCTTTCTCCGAGGGGGATGTAGCCCTTATTCCGCCATCCATGCCTCATTATTGGGATTATTCGCCCGACTCCACCGATGAGAACGGAGAAGTCAGATACCTCATGGTGGCTTTCAGTCCGGAATTGATAGACAAATGTATGGCTACATTCCCGGAATTGAAAAACGTACTGTATGGGCAGATACTCCCCACGGAAGCACTGAAATACGGTATGGAAAGTGCCGTGAGGATAAAACACTCGCTTATGGAAATGTGCGAACTCGACGACATAGGACAACTGAGCGAGATGTTCCGTCTGCTCCCCGTCATATTCACGACCAAAGACCATACACTTATTGGCAAACCCATCAGGATTGAGCGCGACATAAGGCGTATGCAACAGGTGGCGACATACGTTATGGCTCACTATGCGCATAACATCTCCCTTGATGATATTGCCGGACACATCGGGATGAACCGCTCTGCATTTTGTACATTCTTCAAGCGTAACAAAGGCATGACATTTTCTCAATTTGTAACCAATTATCGTCTTGACACGGCATGTGAGCTTTTGAGGACATCTCAAAAACAGGTGTCTGAAATATGTTTTGCGGTAGGATTTAACGACCTGCCTCACTTTGTCCGTGTGTTCAAAGCCACCTACGGATTATCTCCCTCAAAATTCCGAAAAACAGAACGATAGACAGCTTATTTGTTGCATATAATGGTTGGTAATGCCGTCACAATTGGTAGCGGCATTACCAACTTTGCGATAGCTTCTAAGAAGCTATGCAAATATCACATTTTCTCTTTGAGTATTTCCTCGTTTTCGTTGAAGAACTGTTCGAGAACATTGTTGATGAAATCGCGGACGCAGCAGGGCTGGCGCTTCTCCGCACAGATGATACGCCGTATCATCTGAATAAAGTCGGGTTCTATGCCGATTTCAGAAAAACGGCGGTTGAACTTGTCCGTATCCCGGCGATGAAGATAGGTTCGCCAGAATCTGGAACGGTCGGATTGTGGATTGTTTGTGTCGTCAATCATAAAAAAGTGGATTTAGTTGGTGAAACATTTTGTTGTACGGCAACGGCTACAAGACCCTGCGGCCCTGAACAGCTGAATGCCTTATCTGTCAATCCATAAACGTACAAACGTACGGACGTATGTAGAAATAGGTAATAAGCTTGTATGCAAATAAAACAATTACCAAATCTGATACATAATCTGAATTGTATTTGGATAATATGCTTATACCAAAGTCTATAATACTGGTTGGCAGATAATATTTCTTGAAGAATACTTCCATTACCTACTGTTCAATGGGCAGTTCCTAAATATTATCGTAAATTGAACTCCTTGAAGATAGGTTTATAGAACTAATCTCTATATAAATTTACAAATAATTTTTCAAAAAGTTAGGCTATAAAATTCCCCAATCTTTTGGAATTTAGCTGTCTGGTATCGGTTTTCTTCACTTTTCCCCGGATTTCCCGAAAACATGGCTAAATTTTTAACATTTCGGGAGTGAAATTTTTTCTCGTTGCCTGTTATCGGCTCTCCAAATCCGGCATAAAGCATCGGAATTTCGCCCAAATTTTTTCTCGCAGGTTGTAATTGCGGAGAAATTTTCGTAACTTTATATAAGCACCGAGGGGCTGAACACCCTCCGCAGACATGGAATAAGGCGCGAGAGTACGACTTTCGTACACCTTTAATGGCAAACCGGGCTGTCATGACGGGCATAACTCCTTATTTCATAATAGGTAAGATGTACACTCGTACATAGCAAGGTGTGCAATCCATTGGGAAAATCAGCATAACACGATAAAAGATAATAGTAATGACTTTCAGCGATTTATAACTTTGGCGTTTGTCTTGATTTTCTCAATTTTCTATCTATTTTCGCATTAAGTACAACTTTAGTACAACCCTGAGTGTTAAGGGATGTATAGTACAACTTTTGTGTTTGGGAGGATTGACATACCTTTGCCGACACGACAAAAATATAAGAATATGCCAATACCTAAAACCCTTGCTCGCCAGAATCCAAAGCTGGGGCAAAAGAAACTCCAAGACGGACGGGCGAGCCTATTTCTTGACTTCTACCTCGGTCGGCATGAAGTCCCGGTACTTGACGAAAACGGCAAGCCCGTTCTCTATACCGAAGGGCTTATGGCGGGTAAACCGAAATCCAAAATCACACACGAGAGAAGACGCGAAAGCCTCAATCTCTATGTATGGCTAAATCCTCGCAATGCACAAGAACGGTTGCAGAACAAGAACACACTCGCACTCGCCGAGAAGATAAGGTTTGAGCGTGAGCAGGAGTTTTTGGAATACCGTGAGGGATACCGATTGCAGAAAGACCGTGAGCAAAACTTTCACGAGTTTTTCCGCAAGCTATACCACGAGGACGCGACCTACACCAAATCCTCCAAACTCTCGTTCCGTCTTATACATAACCGCTTCATCAAGTATTTGGAATCAATCCCCCGGTTGCAGAAATACGCCAAGTTCATGCGGTTCGAGTTCGTGACCAACGAGATTGCCGCAGGATTTGCCGAATGGCTCAAAGGGGTATGCGCCGGAGAGGGAGCGAGAAAGTCATTTTTCTATTTCAAGAAAGGCTGCACAATCGCAGTGGAGGAAGGAGCGATGAAGAAAAATCCCTGCAACGGCATTGTAATCCGCTGTGACGCAAATGTGCTTACAAAGAGCATACTTTCGCCGGAGGAAATAGAGAGGCTGTTATGCACCCGTTACAAGCAGGAACGCCCCGACATCCAAAGGGCATTTGTTTTCTCGCTCTATACCGGGCTGAGGTTCTGCGACGTGAAGAATATCACCTATGCCAACATAGACTTCGCCACCAAGACAATGCGTTTCAACCAAATCAAGAGCGAGGGAAGAAGCGCGCACAGCCATGTGGTAATGCCGTTAAGTAAAGACTTAATGGAGTTGATAGGCTTTCCGCGCGACCCCGAAGATATGTCGGAGAAGATATTTCCTTTGCCCGATACATCCATTTGCAGCCGACACCTAAAACGGTGGGTAAAGGAAGCCGGGATAAACAAGCACATCACATGGCATTGCGCCCGGCACAGTTTCGCTGTAAATCTTCTCAATGCCGGAGCGAACATCAAGACGGTATCGGCATTGCTCGGACATTCGAGCATAAAGATGACGGAGAAATATCTCCATGTCATAGACAGTCAGAAGAAAGACGCAATCAACAGCCTCGGACGCATAAGTTTCAAGCGCGATATGGTCTATACGGTTGCGACCGATGATGATTTGGAAGAAGATATTGAAGCCGACGCCGTATGATATTTTGAATATCGAGCAAATAGGCTTAACTTTGCATACGAATCGCAGTCATAAATTTATTTTGATTGTGGATTTTAGTGGTGGGACACTGGGAGGGATACCCGGTGTCCTTTTTCTTCTCGTTGCCGAAATTCACACATTATTTGCAAAATCCGAAAAATTTTCGTAACTTAATATAGCAATCCGGGCAGAGGATTAGCCGATTTCAGTCAGCCATTAGTCAATGCAAGTCGCAAGGTGCTGAAATTTTGGATATTCCGTGCCGGGGTTGTAATTTCGTTGCGCCGACAAGGAAACGACCGCCGAAAAGAAAAAGCAGGACGCACTGCGGAACATTTCGGACAAAGCCGGACACGTCGAACCATAGCGGAGATTTTCTTGTTTGAGTAACGGAGCATTGGCAGCCGACGTGCCGGACGCGCCGATTAAAACCGCTACGGTGATTGTAGCGACATCGGTGTTTCTCCTCTGCCGACCGCACCCTTGCGAAAGGCCGGAACGCTGATATGCGTATAGGTTATAGAACCGATGTCGAATAATCATTCGATGATTGGATAGCCCAGCTATTGCCATTTATCCCGTGGCGGCATCCGGGCATTGAAAAAAGCATATCATTGTTTCCGCCGAATAGCACGACACAAGGGCGTACCGCCCGAAACATTATCAACCGCCGACCAGCCTTATCCCTCCGGGTGTAGTCATGGGCT
>CAJTRT010000009.1 GCA_910579105.1 uncultured Muribaculaceae bacterium
GTCGTTGTTGTAGCGTGGCTTGTAGCCGCCGCCGTCCTGGTTGTTGTAGCGGGGTTTGTAGCCGTTTCCGTCGTTGTTGTTGTAACGTGGCTTGTAGCCGCCGCCGTCGTTGTTATTGTAGCGGTTGTATCCGCCCTGGCGCGGCTGGTAGCCCTGGGGACGCGGCTGGTAGCCACCCTCCCGGTTTTCAGGGACGGAGCCTTCGGCGGAGGACGCTTGGAGCGGTGCGTCGGCGGCGCTGTTCAGTTTCTTCTCGTAAGAATTTGTTTCCGAGGTCTCGGGAGCGCTCGATTGTCCGATCCGCGGACGGCGAGGCTTGCGTGGTTCGTTGGCTTCCATGATCAAAAAGGAAATGAATAGAACTAATCAGTTGGTTTACAACAGTACGCCCCGGCGCGGCATGCAGGCCTCTCGGCTCGCGTGGCGCTTGGCGCCTGTCATTAAACGGATAATAAATAAATAGTTTTTGGTTTGAGTTTGTTTCTTGTGTTTAGCGAAATATCTTCAAACGCGTTGTACGGGGCAAAGATAGGGAAAATTCGCGGAGAATCAATGGGCGGGGCATTAAAAAATTTTAATGGGCGTGGATGGCGCTCGCCCGGCTTCCGCCGGGCGCACACGACGGTGTAGGGGAAGCCGCTCGCTTACGCTCGCTCCACCGGACGGGGAGAGGGAAGAAGAAAGCCCGGGGCGCTGGCGCGCCGCCGGGCTGCTGTCGGGGGATTTGTCGGCTCCCCGTCGGCGCGGCAGGAGGAGATTACCGGAGAGAGGCCGGGCCGACGATTTGGAATGAGTCGCATTGTGTTGTTTCTCACGAGACAACTCCGGGCCGGGCCGCGGAGTCAATTCCTTTTTCACATCATCAAAAAAAAATTATGAAAGTTCATGGAAAAGCTACGAAGCCTTTTGGGGGCTTCCTCACCCTGGCCGCCTCGTCACCGGGGCGGGATAGGGGAGCTGCCAGCCAGGGGTCTTTCCGACCGCGGGGCGGCTTTCGGCCGTCAGGAGGTCTCGGCGACCATGAGCGGCCTGTTGTTTGTCCGACTCTTCGAACGTGGTTTCACTCAACATACATCAAACACAAACCGGAATTGACCAATGGCTTCCTCCCGGGGAGCGCGGCTCCCCATGGATGCGCGGCTGTCGCGCCGCGTTGGCGGGAGGTTCATTCTCAAATCCGATGCGAAGTTACGAAAACAAACAGGAATAAACAAACAACTTAGTGAATTGTTTGCAAAGTTTGTTCTGTGTTAATATATTTTTGGTTAAAATTAACAGAGGGGATGGAGGGAGGGCGCTCGGCTTCGCCTCGCCACGGTGAGGGGCGGGGAGGAGACGGCTCGCTGAAGCTCGCCGCACACGACAGGGGGAGGGCGAATTATACGCGGCACGCCGCGTCCCTACGGGCGGGGGAAGAGGACGGGAGGAGGGGGGAGGCGGCGGGGGCGGGGTTCAGGGTTTGGCGCGCTCAGTGGCGAGGATGGCGGCGAGGCGGCCGACTTCGGCGGGGTTGGCCGGTGCGGCGTTGTGCTGCTCGAGGCGCCCTTCGGTGGTTTCCTGGTCGTAGAGCTGGGGCTGGAGGAGGTAGCCGGTCTCGATGTTCGGGCCCCAGGGGATGCGGGGCTTCCCTTTGGATGGTTCGATGTATTTCCAGCGGGGGGTGCGGACGGAGAGGGCGTGGTTGCTTGCCTGCTCGATGACGTAGGGGGCGCCGGCGTGGTCCTGGCCGAGGAGGGCGGGGAGCTGGGGGCGGCTGTCGGGGGCGGCGCCGCGCGGGACGCGGGCTCCTGTGAGCTGTGCGAGCGAGGCGAGCCAGTCGATCTGGGAGACGAGGGCTTCGGATGTCTGTCCGGCTTTCACTTTTCCGGGCCAGCGTACGATGAGGGGGACGCGGGTGCCTCCTTCGAAACAGCTGTATTTTCCGCCGCGGAGTCCTCCTGTGGGAGAGTGGCCGTTGAGGAGTTCCTCGGCCTGGTCGAGGTATCCGTCGTCGACGACGGGCCCGTTGTCGCTTGACAGCATGACGATGGTGTTGTCGGCTATGCCGAGGGAGTCGAGGAGGTTGAGGACGGATTCGACTGTGGCGTCGAACTGGGCTATGGCGTCGCCGCGGAGGCCCATGGATGATTTGCCGCGGTGGCGGGGGTGGGGGAAGCGGGGGACGTGGACGTCGTTTGTGGCGAGGTACATGAAGAAGGGAGCGCCGGCGTGGTCCTCTATGAAGCGGGTGGCGCGGGCGGTTATTGAGTCGGCGATGTCCTCGTCTTTCCAGAGGGCTTTTCCGCCGCCTTTCATGTATCCGATGCGGGATATTCCGTTGACGATTGCCTGGTTATGGCCGTGGCTGGGGCGGAGGTTGTAGAGGAGTTCGGGGTTGTCGCGTCCGGTTGGTTCTCCGGGGAAGTTTTCCTTGTAGCTTACCTGTATGGGGGCTTCGGGGTCCCAGTTGGCGACCTGTCCGTTCTCGATGAATACGCATGGGACGCGGTCGGCGGTGGCTGCCATGATGTAGGAGTAGTCGAACCCGAGGTCTCCGAGCGCGGCGGGGAGGGGGGCGTTCCAGTCCTGCCTGCCGGTTTCGGAGCCGAGGCCGAGGTGCCATTTGCCGAGCGCGGCGGTGGCGTATCCGGCGCTCTTGAACATGTCG
The DNA here is from genome assembly GCA_910579105.1 of uncultured Muribaculaceae bacterium. GTDB lineage: Bacteria > Bacteroidota > Bacteroidia > Bacteroidales > Muribaculaceae > UBA7173. Next base: position 2,648 of record CAJTRT010000009.1, read on the forward strand.
GCCATGGTGTACTGTTCGGGCTTGACGATCATGGCGGCGTCGCCGGCGGCGACATCGGTTCCGGGGTCTCGCCAGGCGTAGCGGCCTGTCAGGAGGGAGTAGCGCGAGGGGGTGCTTGTGGCTGCGGTGGCGTGGGCGTTGGTGAAGCGGGTTCCTTCGTCGGCGAGGCGGTTCACGGCGGGGGTTCGGACGTTCTTCGCGCCGTAACATTCGAGGTCTCCGTAGCCGAGGTCGTCGGCGTAGATCATTATCACGTTTGGTTTCTCCTTTGCCGCCGGGGCGCCTTGCGCGGCGGCGAGGGCCGGAAGGATCAGCGCGGCCGGAACGATGGTGATTGGTTTCATGCTTGGTTTTGGTTTAAGGACGCATATTAGACCCCGGAAAGGGGGAATGGTTTAAAAGAGGGGGGAAGACGGCTCGCTGAAGCTCGCCGCACCCGACAGCCGGGGGCTTCCTCGCCCGGCTTCCGCCCCGCGCACCGGGCAGGAGAGGGGGACGGGGTGGTTTTGGAAAGTCGGGGGGAATTGCGTACCTTCGCGGGTAGAATTATAATTCAATGGATACAGACCCTTTGCCGAATTTGTTAAGCCTGGCGGATTTGAACCTTTCCGGCCAGGGAGTTCCTGATTTGCCATGCCTTATCGACCTTGTCGCCGGGAATGTCGCCGGGTCGGCGGCCCCGGTGTTCGGCGCGGCGCAGATGGTCGCGCTGGCGCTGGCGCTGTTGGCGCTGTTCGTTTCGGGTTTCGTGAGCGGCAGCGAGATCGCTTATTTCTCAATCACCCCGCAGCAGGCGGAGGAGCTTGACGATTCGCCGACGTCGGAATCTATGAGGCGCCTGCTGTCGTCGCCAGAGCGTCTGCTGGCGACGATACTGATCGCCAACAACCTTGTGAACGTGACGATCGTCGTTCTGACGTCTTTCGCGCTGTCGGGTGTTTTCGCGTCGATGCCTGGCTGGCTTGACTTCCTGGTTCAGACGGTGATACTGACGTTCCTCATCCTGCTTTTCGGCGAGATACTGCCGAAGCTGGCGGCTAACACCAACCCGCTAAGGTGGGCGCGTTTCGCCGCCGGAGGGCTTGGCTTCCTGCAAAGGGTGTTCTGGCCGTTGTCGTCGGTGATGGTAAGGAGCACCAAGTTTGTCGGCAAGGTTGTGACGCGGCAGTCGCGCAACATCACGGCTGACGAGCTGGGCCAGGCTCTGGAAATCACGGACGTGGCGCAGGACAAGGAGATGCTGCAAGGGATATTGAAGTTCGGCGACACAACCGCGGCCGAGATCATGACGCCGCGCGTCGACATCACGGGCCTGGAGGCCGACATGGGCTTCGAGGAGGTGATGAGGGTGGTGGTTGACACGGGCTATTCGCGCATGCCGGTGTTCGGTGACTCCCAGGATGACATCCGGGGTGTTCTGTACGCGAGGGACCTTCTGCCGTTCGTCGACACTCCGCCGGCGGAGGGTTTCGACTGGAAGAGCCTGATGCGCAAGCCTTACTTCGTGCCGGAGTCGCGGATGATCGACGACCTGCTGGAGGATTTCCGCAAGCTGAAGATCCATATAGCGGTCGTGGTCGACGAGTTCGGCGGTACGCAGGGGGTTGTGACGCTTGAGGATGTCCTGGAGGAGATCGTGGGGGATATCAACGACGAGTATGACGAGGAGGAGAAGACTTACCAGCGCCTCCCGGACGACACTTATATTTTCGAGGGGAAGACGCTGCTGACGGACTTTTTCCGCGTGACGGGTCTTGACGAGGAGGAGTACGCCCCCGTGGCGGCCGACTGCGAGACCCTGGCCGGGATGCTGCTGGCGGTCAAGGGAGATTTCCCGAAGGAGAAGGAGCCTCTGGTCTACGGTCGCTGCCGTTTCCTTATCCTCGACATCGACCACCACCGCATAGCCTCTGTGCGGGTCAAGGTAATGCCCGGGCCCCAATGCTGATTTACGACAGAGACGACATAAGGATTTACGCCACGGCGATTCCGCCTCTGCCGGAGGGGGTGCCGGGAGCGAGGAGTGTCGCGGAGCGTGCGGCGGTTAAGCGGCTTGTGAGGGAGGCTTTTCCGGGGATGGGGGCGCGTGTGGCGCACCGGGAATCGGGGGCGCCGTATCTGGAATTCGAGGGGGACGAAGGCCGCTCGCCTTCGGCTCGCTCCACCCGACAGCCCGCGGGGGGATTGGAGGGCTCGGCGCTGCCTCGCCACGGTGGGGAGGGAGAATGGGCGCTCCTGGGACGGGATGGACCGGGTGCTGACGGCGGGGTGTCGGAGGAAGGGCTTGCGGTGCCGAAGGGAGAGCTTACGGTGCCGGAGGTTTCGATCAGCCACTGCCGGCGGCTGGCGGTCATGGCGCTGGCGGCGGCAGGTAGGGGGATAGGGATCGACTGCGAGTGCGGCAACCGGGCGGGTCAGCTGCGCCGGGTCGCGCCGAGGTTTCTGTCGGGGGAGCAGAGGGGGGTGTGGGACTCTTCCGAGGCTATGCTTTTCTGGGCGTGGACTATCAAGGAGGCTGCCTACAAGGCCGCCGGGGGCTCGGTGAGGCTGGGAGAGATTCCGCTTCCGGCTGAGATCCCGGTGGGAGCCGCGACTCGCGACAGCGAGATCGTGATCGGTGGGAGGCGTTACGGGGTATTCCAGGCCGACTCGCCGGATCCGGCGGTTATCGTGATGGTTGTTTCCGAGGTGGAGGCCGCTCGCTGAAGCCCGCCGCACCCGACAGGAGGGGTTCAGATGGATTTGAGGATTATGAAGAGGAGGGTTGCGGCGCAGACCGCGAAGGGGGTCATGGAGGCGGGGATGGCGAAGAGCCGGAGGGAAAGGGCGGGCACGCGCCCGTCTTCTGCCTGGTGAGCGCCTGCGAAAGGCCGGCCGCCAAGGCCAGCCGCGCCTAACGGCTTGGCGAGGGGGGGGGCGATGTATGGGATGGTCAGCAGGGGCTGGTGGGTGCGGGCGATGCGCTCGGAGCGGGTTATGGGGGCTATGCGGGCGGCGGCGAGATAGCACAGGGCGCCGAAGGAGGAACCGATGACGGCTCCCACGAGGAGGTCGCCGGGGTAGTGCACGCCGAGGTACAGCCGGGTGTAGGAGTTGAGGATTGCCCATGCGAGGATGAAGAGGACCATGCGGCGGCGCGGGAAGAGTAGGCTTATGAACGCGGCGAGGGCGAAGGAGTTGGCGGAGTGGCAGGACGGGAATCCGTAGCTTCCGCCGCGGTACCCTCCGACGATGTATGCGAGCTGTGACAGGGGGTTCTCGGGATTCGACGGGCGCAGGCGCTCCACGGCGGGGCGTATGAGGGTGGCGCATGTCTGGTCGGTCAGGGCGATCGCGGCGCCTATGGCGAGGAGGTAGACGAGCGCTTTCTGCCAGCGGCATACGTGCAGGATCACGGCGGCGAGGGCGACGTAGAGCGGGATCCATATGAAGCGTCCGGTGAAGAGCTTCATGAAGGAGTCGAAGAAGTCGCTATGCAGTCCGTTGAATGTCAGGAATATCTGTGTGTCGAGCTGACTAAGGAAGTCAATCATGGCGGAGAGGTTATGGAATTATTCATAACGATAACGGAGGGATAGGGGGCGATATTGCGCGGGAGGGGCGGATTTGGGGAGGCCGCTCGCGGGCAGTGGAGGAGTTATACGCGGCACGCCGCGTCCCTACGGGCTGGCGGGGCTGGCGGGAGCGGTGTTGCGCGGGAGGGGGATTTTTGCTATTTTCGCGGTTAATAAATTATTGAGAGATGCGCGCGAAGAATATGATATACGCTGCGGCGCTGGTGCCGCTGATGGCCGCGGCCGCGGGGGGGGATCCGGCGGTGCCGGTGGCTGAGAGGCCGCTGTGGGAAAAGATCCAGGGGTCGCGGTACCTTCCGGTGGGACCGGATGGGGGCGCCGTTGACACGGAGGGACTTCTGCGGAAGTTTCTGTTTGACTATCCGGCGTCGCCTATGCGGCAGGCGGCCCTGCTGGCGCTGGCCGACGCGGCTTATGACCGCAGCGACTACGCCGCGGCGTTGCGGCGCTATGACGAGGTCGCGCCGGAGGCGCTCGACGAGGACCGTGGGGAGGACTGCCTCTACCGCCGCGCCTACTGCCTGCTGAAAACGGGGGAATACGGGGAGGCTGAGAGGGTCTACAACGTGCTTCTCGCGACGCGGCGCTACGGGAACGACGCGCGTTTCTACCAGGGTTACATAGCCTATGCCCGCGGAGACTACCGTGAGGCTGTGAAGCTGTTTTCGGGTGTGAGGCGCGCGGCGGGGACCCCGGCTGCCGACGCGGGGTATTACCTGGCGCAGTCGCTGCTTATGACGGGCGACTATTCGGCGGCGGCGCGGGAGGCGCGGTCGCTGCTTGATGCCGGATGCCCGGCGGAATACCGGGCGGAGACGCGTCGCGTGCTCGGCGAGGCTCTTTACGGCGCGGGTGACCGCCGGGGCGCTGTGCGGGAGCTGAAAGCGTACATAGGGGAGACTGAGAGCCCGACGGCCTCGGCGCTGTATATCCTTGGGGTCAACGATTTCCAGAATGGTGACTACCGGGAGGCGGCGGAGCGGCTCGCTCCCGCCACCCGCCTCGACAGCGAGATGGGGCAGAGCGCGCTGGTGTATTCCGGGGAGGCTTACATGAGGCTGGGGGAGTATTCGGCGGCGTCGGTTCTGCTGGAACGGGCGTGCCGGATGGACTTCGACCGGGAACTGACGGAGACCGCCTACTATGATTACGCCATGGCGAAGGCCTCGGGCGGAAAGGTTCCTTTCGGAAGCACGGTGGCGCTGTTCGAGGATTATCTCAGGCGCTATCCGGGTTCGGAGCGTGCCCCGGGGGTTCAGAAGTATGTCGTGGCGGGATATGTCACTGATAATAATTACGCGGCGGCGCTCGCGGCCATCAACAGGATCGCGAGACCGTCGGAAGAGATACTGGCGGCCAAGCAGGTGGTGCTCTACAACCTCGGGGCGAGGGAGCTCAGGCAGGGTGACGCCTCCGGCGCGCTGCCGCGGCTTGGCGAGGCGGCCTCTATGGGCCGCTTCAACGGGTCGCTCGCGGCCGAGGCGCGTCTCTGGGAGGGGCAGGCGCTTTACCGCCTGGGACGTTACGTGGAGAGCGCCGAGGCTTTCAACCGCTATCTGAAATCGAACAGCCGCACGGCTACTAACCGTGCGCTGGCCTATTACGACCTCGGTTACGCGCGTTTCGCCATGAAGGAGTTCCCGGCGGCGAAGCACGATTTCGAGAAATACCTTTCGGCGGCCGGCAGTTCGGCGGCGGAGAGGCAGCAGCGCGCGGACGCGCTTAACCGCGTGGCCGACTGCGAGTATTACGCGGGTGATTTCGCGTCGGCTGACGCGACTTACAGCCGGGCTTTCGACCTTGACCCGGCGACGGGGGACTACCCGATGTACCAGCAGGGACTGATGAAGGGGCTTCGCCGCGACCACGCGGGGAAGATCGCGACCCTCACGGCCATGGCGGAGCGGTTTCCGAACTCGGCTCTGATGCCGTCGGCGCTGCTGGAGACCGGGGAGAGCTACGCGGAGCTCGGGGAGACGGGGAAGGCCGTCGATGCCTACCGGCGTCTTTCTGAGAGGTATCCCGGGACCGCCCAGGGGCGTCAGGGGCTGCTGCTGCTGGCTATCTCGTACCTGAACGGGGGTGAGCGCGGGGCGGCCGCGGAGGCTTACCGGCGCGTGATCTCGAGCTACCCTACCTCGGAAGAGGCGCGGGCCGCGGCCGACGACCTGAAGATGATATACGCCGACAACGGCGACATACAGGGGTATGTGGCGTTTCTGCGGACGGTGCCCGACGCTCCGAAGATGGAGCGTGGTGAGGCCGCGCGGCTGACGCTTCTCAGCGCCGAGAAAGCTATTGAGGAGGGCCGCGACGCCGACGCCCTGGCCCGGGCCACGGAGTTAGTGGAGCAGTATCCCGACTCTCCGGAGGCGGTCCGCGCCCTGCTGATCAAGGCGGAGGCCGAGCTGCGCAAGGGTGAGCCGGAAGCCGCCCTCGCGACCTACCGGCAGATGGAGACGAAGGCCTCTGACGCGGCCGACATCAACGCGGCGCGGATGGGTATTCTGCGGGTGAGCCACACCCTTGGCTACGGGGCGGATGTGCTTGAAGCGGCGGCAAGGATTCTGGAATCGTCGTCGGTGGGTTCGGCGGAGAAGCGCGAGGCATCGTTCGACAAGGCCATGGCGCTTAGCGCGCTGGGCCGGGAGAATGAGGCAGCGGAGATCTGGGACGAGCTTGCCGCAGACATGGGCGACCTCTACGGGGCCAAGGCGGCCTATTACCGCGCCCAGCGGCATTTCGACGCCGGAAAGACGGAGCAGGCCCTCGCGGAGGCCAACTCGCTGATCGACGCCAACCCGCCGCATGACTACTGGCTGGCCCGCGGATTCATACTCCTGAGCGACATAAGGCGCTCGCAGGGGGACGCGTACCAGGCCGACGCCTACCTGCGCTCGTTGCGGGGCAACTATCCCGGCAGCGAGCCCGATATTTTTGAAATGATCGAAACCCGCCTATCCTCCTCAGCCTCGAAATGAAAAAGTCAACGATACTCGCAATGTTCCTTCCGCTGCTCGCCCAGGGCGAGGAGCTTGAAAAGGAGATCACCATAGAGCGCGAAATCGTGCCCGAGCTACGGGCTGCCACGCGCCTGAACGTCTATCCGCGGCTGGAGCGCCCGGAACTCCGTCAGCCGGAGCTGTCGATGAGTGACTTCGGCCGGTGGTCGCGGCTCACGCCGATGCTCTCCCCCTACGAGCCGGCGCGCACGGAGCCGGCGGCCGGGGAGTGCCCCTGGCGTGGCTTCGCGAGGGCAGAGTACGCTACTGAGCGGAACGCGGCGCTGAAAGCCGGCTTCCGGGCCGTCGGCACGGAGCGCACGCTGCTTGACCTGGGAATAGAGGGCCGGTATACCGACTACGAGCGGCGGAGCGACCTTTTCGAGGAGAGGGTCGGGATCCGCAGGCTCGAGGCGGGCGCGAAGGCGCGGTTCGTCCACCGGTTCGGGGGAGGGCGGCTGTCGCTTGACACGCGCTTCCTGTTCTCCCGCGTCAACCACCCCGAGGTGTTTTCGGACCCTTCGCGGAACGCCCTCGACTGGCGTTTCGGCGCTAAATGGGAGGGCCGCGCAACGGACAAGGGGCTGGGCTACGGAGTGCGCGGCTCATACCGACTGTTCAACTTCGCCCGTAGGGAGGGGGGTGACGCCGCCCCGATGAGGCAGCACGCCTTCTCCTTGGGAGGGAACATCATACAGGCCATAAACCGCCACTCGGCGGCGGGGGTGGAAATTAGCGGCGATTTCTTGAATTTCAACCATTTCGGGACTATCGACGACAAGGGGAAGACGCAGGGCTACCTGTCGCTGCGCCCGCACTGGGTGTTTGACGACGGAACCGTCTCGGCGCGCGCGGGCCTCCGGGCCGACGTGTCGTTCAACGCGGGGAAGGTGCTGCACATAGCGCCCGACATACAGGCCGGCTACAACCCGGAGAGCTGGCTGGGCATATCGCTGCGGCTTTCCGGGGGTGAGCGTCTGAACCCCCTGTGGGAGCTTTACCGGGAGGCGCCCTGCTTCACGCCGTACGCGTCGTACGGGATGAGCCACGTTCCTTTCGAGGGTGGGCTGAAATTCCGCGTGGGTCCGTTCCGGGGGTTCGCGGTGGAACTCGGGGCCGACTACTCGGCGGCCAATGACTGGCTGATGCCGGTGTATGACGGGGGACTGCCCGTGTGGGGGTCTTTCGACCTGCGGTCGCTGAAAGCCGGGGCACGTCTGAGCTGGCGCTACCGCTCGATGGTGGGCCTCGCGGTCGGATTCGAGGCGGTGTGCACCGAAGGGGCGCGGGGTGACTGGTATCTCTGGCGCGACCGCTCGCGCCAGCGTCTTGAGGCCGAGGTTGCCGTCAGACCGGTTGAGAAGCTGGAGGTAAGGCTCGGATATTCGCGCGGGATGGACAGGACGATGGCTTTCCGCGACGGAGGGGTGACGCGCTACGCCGACCTCCGAGACCGCGACAACCTCGAGGCGGAGGTATCTTACGAGGTGCTGAGGCCCTTGAAGGTGTTCATAGGGGGGGAGAACCTGCTTGACAACAGGGCGATGGAGCCGTTCGGAATCCCGGATCAGGGAGCCAGGGGTAGGATCGGGCTTGTTTACAAATTTTAAACGAAAGAGATGATGTATACTCCGAGACTGCTGCGGGAGACCGCCGAAATAGCGCTGACCGAGGTGAAGCGCTTCCTGGAGCCGCGCCTGGCCGACGAGTTCGGGCTGCGGCGCGTGTCGGCCCCGCTGTATTTCCCGGCGGGGAGGGGGCTTAACGGTCCGGGCACGCCGGCGACTTTCACACTGCCGACTTCGGGCGAGACCATGGAGATCGCGACGGGGCTTGACCCGTGGCTGCGGTCGCAGCTCGACCGCTACGACATAGCCCCCGGTTTCGGGGTGTTCACTGTCATGACCGCGCTGCGCCCGTGGGTTCCGGAGAACGCGACGCGCTCGCCGCAGGTTTCGGCGTGGGCGTGGCAGCAGGTGGTCGAGCCGGAGGCTGTCGCGGCGGAGACGCTCGCGGAGAAGGCGACGGCCGTCTACCGCATCCTTGAAGCCGCCGAGGAGATGATTCTGGAGCGGTTTCCGCATCTGACGCGCACGCTTCCCGCGGGTCCGCGGGTGGTGGCTTCGGCGGAGGTGCGCGGCTTGCGCGAAGGTGCGGCCATGGAGCGGCTGGAATACGAGTATATGCGCGGCCGCCATTCGGAGGCGGTGTTCCTGACCGACGACGGGGACCTGTCGGGGCGGCTAATGGTATGGAACGACGCTGTGGGCTACCCGGTGATTCTCGCTGACCTGTCGGTCAACGCCGGCGACGGGGGCGGACGCCGGGCCTCTGCCGGGGGGAATATCTACCGCGACCAGCTGGCGTTGCAGATACTGCATCAGGCTGAATTATTGCGGTAAGGGGGTTGAGATAACGGCCCGTATGGTTCGTCGCTTTAAGACGAGGCCGGAATGATTTTTGATATGGATTTTTTTTGATTTTTGAATAGATGAGGATTGACATACTGACTGTTCTGCCCGAGATGTTTGACTCGCCGCTCGACTGCTCGATACTGAAAAGGGCGCGGCAGAAGGGACTGGTGGAGTTCCACATACACAACTTACGCGACTACTCGACCAACAAGCACCGCAAGGTCGACGACTATCCTTTCGGGGGTGAGGCGGGAATGGTGATGCAGGTGGAGCCGATCGACCGCTGCATCGGCGCCCTCAAGGCCGAGAGGGACTATGACGAGGTGATTTTCACGTCGCCCGACGGTGAGCGGTTCGACCAGCCGATGGCCAACCGCATGTCGCTGATGGAGAACATAATCATACTCTGCGGCCATTACAAGGGGGTCGACTACCGCGTCAGGGAGCATCTTGTGACGAAGGAGATTTCCGTGGGCGACTATGTGCTGACGGGGGGTGAGCTTCCGGCGATAATCATCTCCGACGCGCTGGTGAGGCTGATTCCCGGGGCTATCGGCGACGAGCAGAGCGCGCTGTCGGACTCGTTCCAGGACCACCTGCTGTCGGCTCCTGACTACACGCGCCCGGCGGAGTACAAGGGGTGGCGGGTGCCCGACATACTCCTTTCCGGCCACGAGGCCAAAATCGCCGAATGGCGCCACGAGCAGGCACTTGCCCGCACGCGCGCGCTGCGGCCCGACCTGCTTGGGGAATGAGGCGCGCGAACGGGGCGGCTCTTCTGACGGGTGTGCTGGCCGTGCTGGCCACGGCGCTGTACCTTCTGTTCCCGCTGACGGGTGACGACTACGGGTATATGGGGTCGTTCCGCACCATCGACGGGTTCGACGGGCCGTGGCCGCTGGAACGGCTGTGGCGCTGGTTCCCGTTCCACTGGCTGCACGCCAACGGGCGGCTGGCGAATCTTTTCGCGATGCTGTCGCTGACGTTCCTGCCCAAGTGGCTGACGGCGCTGCTGATGGGGGCGGCGACGTGGGGGATGATGGCGCTTGTGCTGAAGCTGGGGGGCGCGTGGCGTGGCAGGCCTTTGGCTGCCTCGGCGGCGCTGGCGTATATCGCGGTGGCCTATCCGTGGTGGGATTTGATGTATACCGTTGATTTCAACTTCAACTACCCGGTGGCGGTGTGCGCGGGGCTGGGGTATGTCTGGGTCTGGCGGAGATGGGGATGCCGCTCGCCTTTGGCTCGCTCCACCCGACATCCGCAGGAAGCCGGGGCGGAAGGAGAAAGGGTTGGTTATACGCGGCACGCCGCGACCCGACAGGACGGAGGAAGATGGCGGACGCACGAGCGTGCGTCCCTACGGGCGGGGAGGTGGCTGGCACTTGTGTTTTGCTTTGTGGCGGGGGGCTTCCATGAGTCGATGGGGGCGCCGCTGTTGGCGGCCTCGGTGTGGTTGCTGTTTTTCAACAGGGAGTTGCCGAAGTGGCCGGTGGCGGCTTTCGGGACGGGTGTGGCGGTGGCTTTCAGTTCGCCGGGAATATGGGGGAGGGCCGCGGCGGACAGGGTGGCTGACGCGCCGACGGTGGAGCTGGTGCTCTGCTCCGCGCCGCTGACAATAGCGGCGGTGGCGCTTTTCGGGGGGCTGCTGCTGTCGCCGAGGTGGCGGGAGTGGATGTCGCGGGAGGCCAGGTCGTGGTGGGGTTTCTGGATGGCCGCGTCGGTGGGCGCGCTGGTGTTCTGCGCGGCCGGTGGGATAATCGGGCGAAGCGGGTGGTTCTCGCAGACGTTCGCGCTTGTGGCGTTGCTGATTTGGGGGAAGGCCGCCGGGATGGTGAATTATACGCGGCACGCCGCGTCCCTACGGTCGGCCAGCGCGGGAATGAGAAAGGTTATGGCTGTGGGGCTCGGAGCGGCGGCTGTGTTTTTCACGGCGGCCCCGATTCCGCGTGTGGCGGAGATGGCGGAGGCGGAGGCTGCGGCGAGGAGGGCGCTGGAGGCTTCGGACGACGGGGTGGTGGTAGCGGCGATGCCCGTTGAGAGCGGCCAGCCGTGGTGGACGCTGGGGCGCGTCAGGACGCTCGACGCCGACGACTACTATCTGCACCAGGTGATCGCCGACTATTACAAGAAGCCGCGTTTTCTGATTCTTCCGCCGGGTTGGGAGGGGCTGCCTTTGACCGGGGAGCTGCCCGACGGGGCTTTGCCTATCGACGCGGGGAGGGGGAGCGTCGGCTACCCGGAGCGTTTCCTGTATACCGCGCCCGGCGGGGAGCAGGGCGTGTATCTGTTCGTGCCGGGGGCGGAGGGCTATTTGCGGGTGCGCCGCGAGCGCGATCCCGGGGATGTTTAGGGTTTGAGGAAAAAGTGGTAAATTCGCGGGTATGTATTATGTGAAGAAGAGAATGGAGATAGCGGGTAGCCACTCGCTCAGGCTATCGTATGAGAGCAAGTGCGCCAACGTGCACGGCCACAACTGGGTGGTGACGGTTTACTGCCGGGCGTCGGAACTGAACGCCGACGGGATGGTGTGCGACTTCACGCGCGTCAAGGAGCTGATCCACGGGGCGCTGGACCATCGTCACCTCAACGACGTGCTTCCCTTCAACCCCACGGCGGAGAATATCGCACGCTGGGTTACGGAGCAGGTGCCGGAGTGCTATATGGCCAAGGTGCGCGAGAGCGACGGGAACACGGCGGTGTATACCGTCGACGACAAGATGGTTGATTTCTGACGAGGGAGTGTTATAATGGCTCATCCGGGCCGTCGCTTGAAAGTGGTTAGATATGAGGGTTAACGAGATATTTTATTCGTTGCAGGGGGAGGGGTTCTTCACGGGTACTCCGGCGGTTTTCGTGCGGCTGAGCGGCTGTAATATGAGGTGCCCGTTCTGCGACACCGACCACAAGGGGTGGCGGGAGATGACGGTCGGGGAGATCGTAGGGGCAGTGGCGGGGTATCCGTCGCGTCACGCGGTGGTCACCGGAGGGGAGCCGTCGCTGCAACTTACTGAGGAGCTGGTGGAAGCGCTGCACGCGGCGGGGTTCTTCGTGCAGGTCGAGACCAACGGCACGGGGGCTCTCCCCGGTAATGTCGACTGGGTGACCTGCTCGCCGAAGGGGGCGCCTCTGGCGCTGCTCCGCGCCGACGAGCTTAAAGTTGTCTTCGAGGGGAAGGAGGGGGAGGATTTTTCCGTTTACGACGCTTTCGAAGCCAGGCACAGGTTCTTGCAGCCGTGCGACACTGGGGACGCCGCGCGTAACGCGGTGATTGTCGCCTCCTGCGTGGATTTCATAAAGGGGAATCCGCGCTGGCGGCTGTCGTTGCAGACCCACAAGCTGATCGCGATTCCCTGATTTTCGCTCGGCTTCCGCCTCGCGCACGTTGAAGCGGAGGAAGAAGCTCGCTGAAGCTCGCTTAACCCGACAGGCCGCGCGGGGGAATCATACGCGGCACGCCGCGTCCCTACATAGGGCGGGGGAATTATCCCTACATAGGGCGGGGCATCAGGGGTCAGGGATTATGCCGTGGATTAGCGGCGGGCGGCGAAGAAGGAGGTCATGAGGGTGGAGCACTCATCGGCGAGGACGCCGGTTATGACTTCGCAGCGGGGATGGAAGGGGTTGCGGCTGACCTGGCAGGCGTAGCCGCGCTTCGGGTCGGGGGCTCCGATGACGAGGCGGCGCACCTGCGCCCATGCTATGGCTCCCGCGCACATCAGGCACGGCTCGACGGTGACGTAGAGGGTGCAGTCGGTGAGGTATTTTCCGCCGAGGGTTCCGGCGGCTGCGGTTATGGCCTGGATTTCGGCGTGGGCGGTGACGTCGGCGAGGGTCTCGGTGAGGTTGTGGCCGCGGCCTATGATCTGTCCTTTGCAGGTTACCACCGCTCCAACGGGTACTTCGCCGCGGTCGGCGGCGCGGCGTGCCTCGTCGAGGGCGCGGCGCATGAATCTGATGTCTTCTTCGGTTGCTGGCATTTTTTCTTTTGCTGGTTGGAAGCCTCTCGCCTTCGGCTCGCTCCACCCGACAGTCTTCGCCGGGGGATTATACGCGGCACGCCGCGTCCCTACGGGCGGGGAGAGGGGCGGGTTTTTCGCTCGGCTTCCGCCTCGCGGACGGAGGAGCGATCTGCGGACGGAGGAGCAGTCAGCGGACGGAGAGGGAGAGGCCTTCGTTGGCGAGGAGGGTTGAGGGGAATATGGCGCGGGCTTCGGCGAGGTGGCGGTTCTCGTTGTTGTAGGCTTTGGAGAAGTGGCCCAGGAGGAGGGTTCCGGCAGAGGCGGCGCGGGCTATCATGGCTGCCTGGGATGCGGTTGAATGGAAGCGCTCGGCGGCTTTCGAGAGGTTGTCGTCGGCGTATGTGGCTTCGTGGTATAGGAGGGTGACGTCGCGGACCGCGTCGGCCAGGGCGGGGAAGTAGAGGGTGTCCGAGCAGTAGGCGTAGCTCAGCGAGGGGTCGGGGGGGAGGGTGAGGAGTTCGTTGGGGATTACTGTTCCGTCGGGTTTTGTGAAGTCAGCGCCCTGCTTGATGGCGCGGCGCAGGTAGGGGGGTATGCCGTGGAAGTTGGCGGCGTCGCCGCGGAGGTGTCGCTCCTTTGGTTTCTCGTCGAAGCGGAAGCCAACGCATGGGACGCGGTGGCGCAGTGGGAATGTCGTGACGGTCAGCGCCGGGGTGTCGAGTAGGGTTTCGCCGCCCTTGGGGGAGATTTCGTTGAAGCGGAGGTCGTAGGAGAGGCGGGGGGCGAAGAAGTCGACCATCTGGCGGAACATGCGGCAGCCGTCGGGGAAGGTGTGGACTGTGAGCGTGCCGCCGGTCTGTTGCAGGGATAGTGTCGAGAGGAGGCCGGGGAGGCCGAGGCAGTGGTCGCCGTGGAGGTGTGAGATGAATATGTCGGTCAGACGGTGCATCTGCAAGCCTGCGCGCCGCATGGACAGCTGCGCGCCCTCGCCGCAGTCGACCATCATGAGGCGTCCGCGGTATTCGACCACCTGGCACGCGGGGAGGTGGCGGAGCGACGGTGTGGCGGATCCGCAGCCGAGTATGTGGATTGTCATCTGGTCCATGGCGGGAAGGGTTATTTTCCGGTGAGGATTCCGCGGAGGGTTGAGAGTTTGTTGAGGGCCTGGAGGGGGGAGAGGTTATCGATGTCGAGGCCGAGGAGTTCGTCGCGGATCTGTGCCAGGACGGGGTCGTCGAGCTGGAAGAAGCTGAGCTGGTAGCCTTCGGGGGAGGCTTCCTCGCCCGGCTTCCGCCTTGCGCACGTTGAGGCAGAGGAGGAAGCTCGCTGAAGCTCGCTTAACCCGACAGGCTGCGCGGGTGAATTGTATGCGGCACGCCGCGTCCCTACTGGGGAGGCGGCGTTTTCCTCGAGGTGGCGGAGGATGGCGTCGGCGCGGTCGACGACGGGGCGGGGCATGCCGGCCAGGCGGGCGACGTGGATGCCGAAGCTGTGCTCGGAGCCTCCGCGGGCGAGCTTTCGCATGAATACGACCTTGCCGTCGATTTCCTTGACGGAGACGTTGAAGTTGCGCACGCCGGGGTAGTCGCCTTCCATTTCGTTCAGTTCGTGGTAGTGGGTGGCGAAGAGGGTCTTTGGGCGCTCGGGGGAGTCGCTGAGGTATTCGACGATGGCGCGGGCGATTGAGATTCCGTCGTAGGTTGATGTGCCGCGGCCGAGCTCGTCGAAGAGGATGAGGGAGCGGCGGCTCATATTGTTGAGGATGGAGGCAGCCTCGTTCATCTCGACCATGAAGGTTGATTCGCCGAGGGATATGTTGTCGGAGGCTCCGACGCGGGTGAAGATTTTGTCGACCACGCCGATCCGGGCGGAGTCGGCGGCGACGAACGAGCCGATCTGGGCCAGGAGGACGTTGAGGGCGACGGAGCGGAGGAGCGCGGACTTTCCGGCCATGTTGGGGCCGGTGATCATCATGACCTGTGTGTCGTCGTTGTCGAGGAGGATGTCGTTGGCGATATAGGGGGTGCCGATGGGGAGCTCTCGCTCGATGACGGGATGTCGCGCGCCCCGGAGGTCGAGTGTCAGGGAGTCGTCGACGACTGGGCGGTTGTAGCGGTTCTCGGCGGCGACGCGGGTGAGGGATATGTGGCAGTCGAGGCGTGCCAGGACGCGGGCGTCGAGCTGTATGGCGGCGACGTATTCGGCCAGGTGGTTGACCAGCTCGGTGTAGAGGCGGGTCTCGATGATCGCGATCCGTTCCTCCGCTGTGAGGATTTTCTCCTCGTATTCTTTGAGTTCCTGTGTGATGTATCGTTCGGCGTTGACGAGGGTCTGCTTGCGCGTCCACTGCGGTGGCACTTTCTCCTTGTGGGTGTTCGTGACCTCGATGTAGTAGCCGAAGACGTTGTTGTAGCCGACTTTGAGAGAGGGGATTCCCGTGGCCTCGCTCTCGCGGCGCTGTATGGCGAGGAGGGTTTCCTTTCCGTGGGTCGAAATGTCGCGTAGTTCGTCGAGCTCGGGATTTATGCCGGGCTTGATGACGGCGGTTCCGCGGTTGAGGGCGTTTGGGGCGTCGTCGGTTATGGTGTCGGCGATGCGTCGCGCGAGGGCGGGGCATGGGTTGAGCTGCTCGGCCATCATGCGCAGGGGTTCGGAGCCGGTGGCCTCGAGGAGCCGCTTGACCTCTGCGGCGGCTTCGAGAGAGCGGCGTATCTGGAGGATCTCGCGGGGGGTGACGCGTCCGACTGAAACCTTGGATATGAGGCGTTCGAGGTCGCCGACCTGTTCGAGGAGCTCGCGGAGGGAGTCGCGCGTGTCGGGGCATCGGAAGAATAGTTCCACCGCGTCGAGGCGGCGGTTTATCGCAGCGGGGTCTTTGAGGGGGAAGGATACCCAGCGGCGGAGCATGCGGGCGCCCATTGGACTGACGGTGCGGTCAATCACGTCGAGGAGGCTCTTGCCGTCGTCGGAGAGAGGCTGGAGCAGCTCGAGGTTACGGGCTGTGAATCGGTCGAGGCGCACGAACTGCTCCTCCTCGATGCGGGCCAGGCGGGTTATGTGGCCGGTGCGGGTGTGCTTTGTGATGTCGAGGTAGTGGAGTACGGCCCCGGCGGCGGTTATGGCGGCGTGCATCTTGCCGAGGCCGAACCCTTTTAGCGAGGCGGTCTGGAACTGTCGGAGCAGCCTGTCGTTGGCTGCCTGGTCGGTGAAGATCCAGTCGTCAAGCTCGAAGGCGAGATAGCGGGCCTGGAAGGCGTCGTCGAGGCGCTGCCGCTTTCCGCGCTCGACGAGGACCTCCTTCGGGGCGAAGTTGCCGAGGAGCTTCTCGACGTATGGCGCGGGACCCTCGCCGGCGAGGAACTCGCCGGTTGAGATGTCGAGGAAGGCCACGCCGAGGGTATCCTTGGCGAAGTGGACGGCGGCGAGGAAGTTGTTCTCTCGGTGGGAGAGGACGTTGTCGTTGAGGGCCACGCCGGGGGTCACCAGCTCTGTGATTCCGCGCTTTACGAGCTTGTTCTTGACGGTTTTGGGGTCTTCGAGCTGCTCGCAGATGGCGACACGCTTGCCGGCGCGGATGAGGCGGGGAAGGTATGTGTCGAGGGCGTGGTGGGGGAACCCGGCCAGTTCGATTGACGACGCCGAGCCATTGGCCCGGCGCGTGAGTGTTATTCCGAGGATTTCGGAGGCGGTTATGGCGTCGTCGCAGAAGGTCTCGTAGAAGTCGCCGACGCGAAACAGGAGCACCGCGTCGGGGTGCTTCTGTTTCATTTCGGTGTATTGCTTCATCAAGGGGGTTTCGGCGACTTTCTTGGCCATACTCGGGGTTCAAGTGGTTAATGTTTATGGGAGACCGCTCGCTGAAGCTCGCGGCACCCGACAGGGGGCGGGTTATACGCGGCACGCCGCGTCCCTACGACAGGGGGGAGGGTTGAGGGATCAGGCGGGGTCGGCGGTGACGCGTTCGAGCCACTTGACCATGGCGAACATGATGCCCATGGAGATGAGGCAGACGGCGAGGAACACGGCCCAGGCGACCCAGATGGGGTATTTGTTGTAGATCAGCGGGCCGATCCAGAGCATGAGGTTGCCGAGGGCGGTTGCTCCGAGCCAGAGGCCCTGGCAGAGGCCCTGGAGGTGCTTGGGGGCTACCTTTGAGACGAACGACAGGCCGAGGGGGGATATGAACAGCTCGGCGACGGTCATGAAGAAGTAGTAGAGGATGAGGACCCACCAACCGGCCTTGGCGACGGCGACGCCGGATGCTTCCATTGCGCGGTATTCGGTTCCGGAGGGGTAGCCTTCGCCCACGGAGAAGAGGGTGAGGAAGAGGTACGCGATTCCGGCGAGGCCCATGCCGATGGCGATTTTGCGGGGGGTGGAGATTTCCTTTCCGCGGGCAGACAGAGCGCTGAATATCCACATCACCAGGGGGGTGAGGGTTATGACGAAGAATGGGTTGACGGCCTGCCATATCTCGGGAGCGATTGCCGAGGTGTCGACGAAGTCGCGGGCGAAGAGCGACATGGAGGTGCCGTTCTGGTGGAACGAGAACCAGAAGAATATGGCTATTCCGAGGACGGCGAAGAGGGCGTACATGCGCTGCTTGATTTCCTTTGCCATGCGTGCTTTCTCCTCGGGGGTGTATGTTACGGACTGGGCGGCTTCCTTCTTCGGTGGGTTGGGGAGGCCGTTCTTTGTGCAGACAAATATCACGAGCGAGAGGAGCATGGCGGCCACTGACGCGATGAACGAGTAGTGAACGCCGGTGTTGAACACGTTGAGGTACTGGGTGCAGAATTCCTGGAGGCTTTGGCCGGCCTTTGAGCCGACGGCGGTTGCCATGGCCATCAGCTCGTTGATGTTCTGGAGGCTATCGGAGTCGGTGACGGAGAGGAACTGGTGGCACATCGCGGGGAACTGGGCGTTGTAGACCATGCCGTTTACGTCGAGCCACCATGAGCGGAGCAGCGGGGCGACGAAGGGCGCGATGAGGCCTCCGATGTTGATGAAGACGTAGAAGATCTGGAAGCCTGAGTCGCGCTTGGCGGCGTAGCGGGGATTGTCGTAGAGCTGGCCGACGATAGCCTGGAGGTTGCCTTTGAAGAGGCCGTTGCCGAAGGCTATGAAGAAGAGGGCGGCGCAGGTGAGGGTCAGGAGCCATGCGGTGTTCTCGGGTGTGGCGAGTACGGGCACGGCGAGGACGATGTAGCCGAGGGTCATTATGCAGAGGCCCTGTATGATTGTCCGCTTGTAGTTCTGGGTTTTGTCGGCGATGTATCCGCCGACGAGGCTCAGGACGTATATCCCGGCGTAGAAGATCGAGTAGATGAGGGTGCTGGTTTCTTCGGATAGGCCGAACTTGGAGCAGAGGAAGAGCACCAGGACGGCGTTCATGATGTAGTAGCCGAAGCGCTCGCCCATATTGCTCAGGGCGGCGGGAATGAGACCCTTGGGATGGCTTGCGAACATGGTTTTGGGTTGGGGGTTAAAGGGTTATGGTTGTTTGGCGGAGTAGGCGAGGGCGTAGGCTTTGATCTGTTTGAGCATTGCCAGGAGGCCGTTGGAGCGGGTCGGGGAGAGGTGCTCGGAGAGGCCTATGCGGTCGATGAAGTAGAGGTCGGCGTCGAGGATTTCGCGGGGGGTGTGGCCGGAGAGGACGTCGACGAGCATTGAGATGATTCCCTTGACAATCAGGGCGTCGGAGTCGGCGGAGAACACGAGCTTTCCGTCGGGGGTCATGTCGGCGTTGAGCCACACGCGGCTCTGGCATCCTTCGATCAGGTTCTGCGGGACGCGGTATTTTTCGTCGAGAGGGGGTAGCTGGTTTCCGAGGTCGATGATGTAGGCGTAGCGGTCCATCCAGTCGTCAAGCGGCTCGATGTCGTCGATTATCTGGTCCTGTCGTTCGTTGATAGTCATATTGTTATTCGTTATAGAGCACATCGGCGACAACGGAGGCGACGATGCGCAAAGTCTCGCGGTCGATATTCGTGAGGTTGTCGGCGGTGGTGTGCCATGTGGGGTTGAAGGAGCCGGTTTCGGGGTTGATGGTCTCGATTATGTCGGCGCAGGGGATTCCGGCGGCTGAGATGTGGATGTGGTCGTCGACGACGGAACCGCCGCGCGAGTTGGGAAAGCGGTCGGCGTGTCCGGCGCGGGCCGCCGCGGCCCATATCTTGTCGACCACGGCGCGTGCCGCGCGGTCGGAGAAGTATTCGCGGTGGAAGCGGGCGCCGCGGCCACCCACCATGTCGAGGAGGATTGCGTAGCGGGGTTTGTCGGCGGCGGTGTAGGGCATATCCTTTACCCAGGCCTGTGTGCCGAGGCACCAGGTCAGCTCAGTGTCGGACGCGTAGGGGTCGCTGTTGCCGGAGTCCTCGGCATCGACGAACAGGAGGTCCACGCCGAGGGAGTCGGGTCGCTGCTGCCCGAGGAGGCGCGCTGTTTCGAGGAGTACGGCGGCACCGGAGGCTCCGTCGTTGGCACCGTCAATGGGTTTGTCGCGGTTGGCCGGATCCGGGTCCTGGTCGGCCCATGGGCGTGAGTCGTAGTGGGCGAGGAGCAGTACGCGGCGGGTGGCTTCGGGGTTGAAGCGCCCCAGGATGTTGCGGGCTGTGGCCTTTGAGCCGTCGTGGAACGTGACTTGGGCTTCGTGGCGCATGACGGTGTCGGCGCCAAAGGCTTCGAGGCGTCGCTCGAAGAGTTCGGCGCAGCGGCGGCTGGCCTCGGAGCCCGGGACGCGGGGACCGAGGGCGACCTGTTCGGCCGCGAAGGCATAGAGGGAATCGGCCTCCGGGGCGGGATGGGCCGCGGGAGGTGTCTCCGGGGGGGCGGCCTCGGAGTGCTTGTTCCCGGCGCACCCCGCGAGGGCGAGGAGGAGGGCGGCTATGGCGCAAATGAACTTTCCCATAACATCACAAAGGTAGCCAAAATTCGCGAAACATCAAAAAAAGAGGGGGAGGGGCGGGAAACCGCTCGCTAAAGCTCGCGGAACCCGACAGCCCCTGCGATCCGCACGTCATACGCGGCACGCCGCGTCCCTACTGGCGAGGGGGACGGCTACGGGAGGAGGACGCGGCGGGTGAAGTCGCGGACGGTCACCAGGTGGAGGCCGGCGGGGAAGAGGGAGCGGGGGAGGGTGGTGGCGCCTTCGGGGAGGAGGCCGGAGTAGCGGAGGGTGCCGTCGAGGGAGTATACGGCGAAGTGGTTGTCGGCGTGGGCCTGGTTTTCGATGACGAGGGAGCCGTCGCGGACGAAGGCGTCCCAGGTGTGGTATTCGGCGGCGGGGTCGGCGAGGAGGTCGTCGATGGCCGCGGGCTGGTAGTCGGTCAGGGCGAGGTCGTCGATCATGCAGCGGCCGCCGGCTACGGCCTCGAGGCGCACGCGGCACTGGTCACCTGTGATGTTGACGGGGAGGCGGTATTCGGCGTACTGGTTGCCTGATTTCTGATGGATGATGTCGACGCGTCCGGCCTCGTTCCAGGTCGCGCCGCCGTCGGCGCTGGCGGAGACGGCGATTGTGACGTCGTTGGTCTCGTCGCTCCACACGCGCCCCCAGAACACGACGGATCCGATTCCGCGGGCTTTGTTTTCGAGCATCGTCATGTGGCGGGTGTTGTTGGCCTTGTTGAGGCGCGCGGCGTAGGTGCCGGTGTGGGATGGGTCGGAGGCCACACCGAGGTACACGCCTTCCATATCCCAGACGGCGGCGGAGCCTTCATAGGTGTGGCGGCCGTAGGTCGAGGCGGAGGGTTTCGGCTCGAAGTCCTCGACGAATGTGGCGGCCGCGTCGGATATGATGCCTTCAACAGCTGTGTCGTCGTCGCGGAAACCGTCGGCGGTTATCACGATGGAGGATGTGTACTCCCCTTCGCGGGAACCGTTGAGGCGCAGGTAGAAGCGGTCCTCGCCCGGGGCGAGGGTGACGGCGGGGCGCCAGGCGGCCTTGTCTTTGCTAAGCTCGAAGGGCGCGGTGACGGAGAATGTGACGTCGCCGGGGATGTTCTCGATTTCGGCCAGTAGTTCGGCGGGGCCGGAGGGTGTTCCGGGAGTGGAGCGGAAGAACCATTCGCCGTCGTAGAGAATCGCGACGGAGGGTTGCGGCGCGGGGGTGGTTATGGTGATTTTCCCGGAGACGAGGGTCGGTGAGGCGAGCCATATGTCATAGGCAGTTTCCGGTTCGAGGCCGGAGACTTCGGCCGCCTCGGCCGCGGCGCTGACCGAGCGCGGGTACCCGGGGACGGGGGCCTGGCTGTCGGCGCGGACGATGTGGATGTCGTAGAGAGTTCCCGGGAGGTCGATGTCGCTCCACCGGAGGGTGAGGGAGTTTTCGGTCAGTTCGGAGACGCGTGGCGCCGGGAGGCCGTCGACGGCCTCGGCGGAGAGGGCAACCGCGGCGGAGGCGTCGCCGGAGCGTAGCGAGAGAGTGCCTGTGAAGTTGCCCGCGGCGGATGGCGAGAAGGTGACGGTGAGGGTCGCGCCCGCGTTGGCGGCGTCGGCGGAGAGTGTGGAGGGGGCGACGGAGAATCCGGTACCCGACGCATAGGCTGACACGGTTTCAGCGAGCGCGGCACCGCGCACTTCTACCGACAGGGAGCGCGGCACGCCGACGGCTGTCACCCCGAGGTCGGCGGCGGCTCCCGTCGCGGGGAGGATGAAGGCCGGCTGGTTGCCCGCGCCCTCGTGCCAGGGGAGGCCCTGCTTGTCGCCCCAGATGTATTCGGCCATCTCGGGGTTGTCGATGAAGGGGTTGCGGTTGTTCTGGTGGCGCTGCACGGCGTCGTTGCGGTCGCGTTCCTTGTCGCTTACGGGGTCCTGGCGGTGCCATTTCAGGAGGAGGTTTACGGCCCAGGTCGTGTAGACGGGGTAGCTGTTTCCGGCGAGCATGTCGGAGTGCCAGGAAGAGATGCGGGAGTTATACGCGGCGGCCATATAGAAGTAGGTGCGGGCGAAGTCTCCCTTGTACTCGTCGACCGGCTCGAATACCTTTCCGTTGTAGCCGGGGAATGTGGATGTGCCGAGTTTGCCGAGAGCTTTGACGGATCCGGATCCGGGAAGGGTGGTTCCCGAGGCGCACTCGCCGTAGGGGTAGTTCGAGCGCTGTCCGTTGACCTTTCCGTCAGTGGGGTAGACGTGGAAGGCGTCGGACTTCATGGGCTGGGCCTCGCTGAACCAGCTTTTCGGCATTGAGTGCTCGCGGTTGTAGCAGTCGCCGACCACCTTGTACTGGCCGCACTGTGCGGAGCCGACCTTCCAGCGCTTGGTGGAGTACATATCCCAGACGGTGCCGTCGTCGGGGCGGACGTCGGAGGTCTTGTAGACGTTCCAGAGGCCGTCGTATCCGACGTTCTTGTGCGGGCCGACGACGGTTTCGAGCTGTTGCAGCAGTGCGCGGCCGGTTTTTCCTTCGCAGGAAGAGTAGTAGCCCTCCGCGGGCTGGGCGGCTGCGCAGAGCGCCGCGGCAGTGAGCGCCGCGGCGGCGGTCAAGCGTAAGTAATCCATGGGTTTTGTGAAGCGTTTATTCTTTTGTCAGGACAACAATCGGTGTAGAGGTGGCGGCGTATCTCAGGCCGTTGTGGAGGTAGGCGGTCGCGGTGTAGACACCGTCGGGGACGCGTATGCCGTCGGTTCCGGCGAGGTCCCAGCGGAGGGGGAACGTGGCCGACGGGCGGTGCATGACGGCGCGCCCCCGGGAGTCGGTTACCACCAGGCGGCAGTCGGGGGTCGAGGAGAAGTCGTGGTCGAGGAGGATGTTGGCCTCGGTGGTGGCGGTTGTCTCGACGGTCGAGAGGACAGCCCTTGCCGGGGCGCTGATGACGGTGAAGTCCACCGAGCGGGACGCTTCGCCGCCGGCGTTGGAGCGGGCGGTGAGAGTCAGCCGGTGGGGGCCGTCGACGAGGCCTGTGACGGGGAGCGCGAGAGTGGCCGTACCGTCGGTGCCGGTCGAGAGCCATGCCGCCGCGCCGGGTATGTTTCGGGAATCGTCGAGGGTGACGGTCAGCGACTTTCCGAAGAGGGAGCTGACGCCAATCACGCCCGAGGGGTCGCTGATGGTGGCTTTGAGGGTGAAGTCGGGGCCGGTGACCTGGCCGGAGACGAATTCCGGGGAGCCGATGTACATATCGGAAATCACCGGGGAGGGCGGGTCTGGAAGCCCTTCTGGGTCAATGTCGGTTACGCGGAGGCTGGCGAAGGAGCCGTTGGCGTGCTGGAAACCGTTGTCGCTCACGGCGTATAGTGAGACGGTGTTGGACCCTCCGGGACGGGCGGGGACGGGTAGCGTGGCCGTGGCGGCGAAGCGGCCGTTCCTGACCTCGGCCTTGATGTTGAGAATCGGATACTGGTTTGTGGCGATTGTCAGCGGGGTTGGCCGGTCGCTGACGTCGCTGACCGTGCGCGGCGAGTCGTAGACGAGGATTGTCGCCTGGCCGGAGAAGTCCTTGTCGACGGTGCCGGCGCGGTCGGTCACCGCTCCCTCGATCCGGAACGGCGAGAGGGGCTCGACCTCGATGGTGCCGGCTCCGGTGGAGGTTCCGGCCACGGATGTCAGTATGGCGGCGTGGGTCGGGGAGTAGGCGGGTATTTCAGGGTCTCCCACGAAGGTGTATGACCTGGTGTTGAGTATCAGGGCCGAGTCGATGGCGAGGATTGTCGCTGAGCCGGGGTTGGCCTGGTCGAACTCTTCCTGCTTCTTGCGGTTGCGCTCTTCCTGGAGGTCGGCGTTGGCGTTCACGGCCTGGCGGAAGATTTCGCCGAGAGTCGCTTCGGGTTCGGCGGAGAAGTACTTACGGGTGACGGCCTCCACGATGTCGAAGTTGTAGTTCATGTAGACCTCGCGCTGCGCGCCGATCACGCCGATTGACCCTCCGTTCTTGTTTATGAACATCCACGCCCCCACGCAGTCGGATGACAGGTCGATCGAGAGCGGGGAGCATGTGCCGAGCACAGTCAGGGGGGGCACGGGGTAGCTGGTGGTCTTGGCGAGCGAGGAGTTCCACAGGTTCGATGCCCCGAAGGCGCTTGGCGAGCCGTGGCCGAAGTAGGACATAAAGCAGGCGCCCTCCTGCAGGGTCGCGGCCACGAAGTTGTGGTAGTGGGTGGCTCCGTTGTTGTCGTGCGGGAACAGGTCGTCGTATGCCTTGTAGAGCATTGTCGACGGTTTTTCCTGCGCGACGATGTCGGCGAGGGCCTCGGCCTGTGTGACGAAGTTGTTGTCGTTGTCGGAGTCGGCCATCAGGAGGGCCCGGTTGGTGGAGCCTGTCGACGGGGGGCTGAGGAGGTATTTCTCGATTTTGTCGACCATCTGGTCGGCCTGCTCGGCGTTCTGCGCCGGAAGGCGGCCTACCGCGAGGTCCATCTTGGGCCACACGGCGTTGTGGATCGAAAAGTCGTCGGATAGGATTCCGTAGAATATGTCGGATGAGTAGCTGAGGGAGTGGTGTCCTCCGATGGAGAGGTGGGGGCACTCGTAGATGGGGACGTATCGGTCCTGCCAGCCGTTCTCCCGTATCTTTATTCCGCGGTTGTCGGAGGACGCGTAGCCTATGAGGAGTATGGAGCGCAGGCGTCCGGGGCGTCGGTCGTTGAGCATGCGGGCGAACCGCCTGATTGCCTCGTGGGTGCGCGTGCCGGAGGAAAATTCGTTGAAAATCTCGTCCTGGCAGACGGCCAGGGCGTCGGTTCCGCGCAGCGAGCGGTGTATGCCGGCCAGGCGCTCGGCCTGGGGCATGAACTCTCGGGCGGCGACTATGAGCATCTCCGGGGCTGGGAGCGCGTGGAGGTTCTGGTTGGCGACCTCCCCGGCGAACTCTACCTTGTGGAGGGTCATCGCGGGGTCGAAAACCAGGAACACGGGGGCGGTGCCGTCGGGGGCGGCTCCGGCGCGTCCGAGGGTCACCGCGTCGGGCGCGCCGGGATCGTCGGAGGCCGGGCCGCGGAGGAGGCGGCGCGGTGCGACGGGGTCGGTGACGTCCCATACGGCGAGGGTCGGTGACGCTCCGACGAGCCGCAGTTGCTGCGAGGGGTCGGCGAGGGAGGTGAAAGTGACGGTCTGCTGCGCCACCGGCTGCGAGAAATCAGTGGAGCGGAGGTATGTCAGGGCGTAATAGTCGAGGGCTCCGTACTGCAAGGTGGGGGAGACGGCCTGGGGGTCGGTTCCCACCCAGAGACGCAGGGTGTAGAGGTCGTTGTCGGCCTCGGCGGAGTTCTCCATGCCGAAGAACTGGAGCTCGCGGTAGTTCTGGAGGTTCTGGTCGGCGGTGCGCGACTTGGTCTCGATTACCGAACCCGACGGGAGCCGCCATTTCACCGACTGCTGCGAGAGGGATTTCACCCCCATCGCGCCGGCGAGGTGTATGCCGCGGTTGTAGTCCTGGGCGATGTCGGTGGCGCGGCGGTAGCCTGGGAGGAAGTTGTCGAACGACTGCGGCCCGGTCTCTCTGAGGTCGGGGCCGAAGAAGCGCGCGCCGAGGTTTCCGAACCGGCTCTCCTCGGGGGCATGGAATGTGAAGCCCCAGGTAGTGTTTTCGAGCGACGGGGCGGAGGCCGCCGGCACGACCCGCGCCACGGTGGCGGGGGCGGCGGGGGGGAGGGCCTCTGTCAGGAAGTAGGTTCCCTGGTCAGAGTAGTAGTTGCGGGTGACCACGGGCTTCCACCTGCCTCGTCCGGCGCCTATGTTCTCGCGCCACGGGCGGAAGCGGGCTCCGGCCTCGCCGTAGAAGACGAGCTTGCCCTGTGTCACGACGGAGGGGACCGGCGCTATGTCGTCGGGGATGTCGTCGGCGAACCGCTGGTTGCCGAGCATGGCGCCGCCGTAGCCGCATACGGCCACTTTCGCGGGGTCGGCGAACCCCATTTCGGCGAGCTGGCCGGCGGATATTTCCTGCATGCCGGTCTGGGAGACGGTGATTTTCACCCACCTGCCTGCCGCCAGCGGGGTTGATTCGGCGAAGTAGCCGGGCGCGAGGGCCGCGGCGCGCGCCGCTGGGAGTAGCGCGGCGGCCAGTATCAGCAGGTTTCGCAGAAAGGGCTTATGTTGGGCTGTTTTCATTATTGGGCGGTTATTCCTGACAAAAAACGGGCGGCGGGGGGCCCGTATTGCCTTCCGGGGGCTGAAATCATTTCACCCGCGCCCGCAGGAGCGGCCTTTGCGGCGGCTCGGGGCTTTCTGTGGCGAGTGATGCCGCGATGTCGAGGCCTATGCGGGCGGGGAAGGCGGCGGGCAGCATGGCGGGGATTATGAGGTCGCCGCTTTTCAGGGTCGTCGAGCGGCTGATGAGCGCCAGTGTCTCGGGGGCGCGGAGGGCTTCGGCGCTGAGGGGGAATTCGATACTTTCCCCGCCGTTGGCGGCGGCGCTGAGGGAGGCTCGGGGCGGTAGGGGGAATGGGATGAAGGCACCGGGGGTTATCGCGCCGTCGAAGACGGGGAGGAAGGGGCCGGCCGGGCGGAGGATGGCGGCGATGGTGAGGGCGTCGATGTAGCGGTGGGCGAAGCGCGGCTCGATCCATTTGCCCAGGCGGCTGACGCGCAGCACCGGGGCCAGGCGCAGCTCCCATCCGGCGCGGGCGAAGTCGGGGAGGAAGCAGGGGAACCCCTGTCGCACCAGGGCCGAGTCGGCCCCCATCGTCAGGGGGAGGATGTCGGGCCGCGGGGCGGCGTCGGCCTCCAGGGCCTTGTCCCACAGCGGGTCCCAGCTGTCAACGGGGCGGTCGATGACGAAAATCTTCATTGCTTTTTCACAGGCCAGTCAGATCGCGGCGGCGCGGGGTTATTTCCCGGACTCCATGCGGTTGTACATCACCGCGAGGTGGGCGTAGATGGAGGTG
The DNA here is from genome assembly GCA_910579105.1 of uncultured Muribaculaceae bacterium. Taxonomy (GTDB): domain Bacteria; phylum Bacteroidota; class Bacteroidia; order Bacteroidales; family Muribaculaceae; genus UBA7173. Next base: position 29,422 of record CAJTRT010000009.1, read on the forward strand.
TTGGAGATTATCACCCCGTCGTTGGCGCTGAGGCGGAACGGGGTGAAGTTCCACAGGGCCTTCACGCCGGCCTCCACCAGGGCGTCGGCGGTGCTCTGGGCGTGTTCGACGGGGACGGTTATGATTCCCACCGTGGCTCCGGCTTCCTTCACGCGCGCCGTCATCTCCCCGACGGGGTAGACGGGAATCCCGCCGTATGACATTCCGGCGAGCGCGGGGTCGGTGTCGAAGGCGGCGACGATGTTCAGTCCGTAGCGGCTGAGGCCGGAATCCTGCATGAGCGCCTTGCCGAGGCTTCCGGCACCGACGACGACGGCCCGGTGGGAGCGTCGGAATCCGAGGAACTCCTCGAGCTTGTGCTCGAGCAGAGGCACCTCGTAGCCTATGCGGGTCTTTCCGCGTATGTCGAGCAACGAGAGGTCTTTGGCGATCTGCGAGGCGTCGACTTTAAGCTCGCGAGAAATCTGGGTTGAGCTGACGAACTCGTCGCCCCTCTCTCTGAGGAGGGTGACGTATGCCAGGTACCAGGGCAGCCGCCTCAGCGCCGGTTCGGGGATCAGGTCTCGTTGGAAGTCGGTCATTGCCCCGCGAAGTTACGAAAAAATCCGTAAACGGGGCGGCATGGGGTTGTTTTCGACGGAAATGCACCATAATTTATGATTGGCGCGCTGTTTTTAACGCTGGTATGTCCTCTGTTTCGCGAAAAATTGGTACTTTTGCCCCTGCCAAACCGAGGGCGGCTGTTCCGTCAGCGGCTTTTCTGTTGTAGGCGCTAATCCTGAAAGCAACACAATCATTCACTATAAGTCAAGTTATGAGCAAAGAGAAAAAATTCTTGACGTGTGACGGCAACCAGGCCGCCGCGCACATCTCCTATATGTTCTCGGAGGTGGCGGCGATCTATCCCATCACACCATCGTCCACTATGGCCGAGTATGTCGACGAATGGGCGGCAGCCGGTCGTAAAAATATCTTCGGCGAGACCGTCATGGTGCAGGAGATGCAGTCCGAGGGTGGCGCCGCCGGCGCTGTCCACGGCTCCTTGCAGGCAGGGGCTCTGACGACTACCTACACCGCGTCGCAGGGTCTTCTGCTGATGATTCCGAACATGTACAAGATCGCGGGCGAGCAGCTTCCCTGCGTGTTCCACGTTTCTGCCCGCACTCTGGCCAGCCACGCTCTGAGCATCTTCGGCGACCACCAGGACGTGATGTCGGTGCGCCAGACCGGCTTCGCCATGCTGGCCGAAGGCTCGGTGCAGGAGGTCATGGACCTTTCGGGTGTGGCCCATCTTGCCACCATCAAGTCGTCGATTCCGTTCGTGAACTTCTTTGACGGCTTCCGCACCAGCCACGAGATCCAGAAGATCGAGATGCTGGAGACCGACGATCTGGCCCCGCTGCTCGACCGCGAGGCCCTGGCCAAGTTCCGCCAGCGCGGCCTGAACCCGCAGGCTCCCGTGTCGCGCGGCATGGCCGAGAACGGCGACGTTTTCTTCCAGCACCGCGAGGCCAGCAACACGGCCTACGAGAATGTTCCCGAGATCGTGGAGCAGTACATGGAGCAGATTTCGGCTCTGACCGGCCGTAAGTACGGGCTGTTCAACTACTACGGCGCCGACGACGCCGAGCGCGTGATCATCGCCATGGGTTCCGTTACCCAGGCTGCCCAGGAGGCTATCGACTACCTGGTGGCCAAGGGTGAGAAGGTCGGCCTCGTGTCGGTTCACCTCTACCGCCCCTTCTCGGCCAAGCACTTCCTCGCCGCCGTGCCCGCGACCGCCAAGCGCGTCGCCGTGCTCGACCGCACCAAGGAGCCGGGAGCCAACGGCGAGCCGCTGTTCCTGGATGTCAAGGAGTGCTTCTACGGCAAGGATAACGCCCCGCTGATCGTCGGCGGCCGCTACGGCCTGGCGTCGAAGGACACCACCCCCGCGCAGATCATCGGCGTGTTCGAGAACCTGGCCCTGCCGATGCCCAAGGACCACTTCACCGTGGGTATCGTCGACGACGTCACTTTCACCTCCCTCCCCCTTCCCGAGGAGATCGCCCTTGGCGACAAGTCGACCTTCGAGGCCAAGTTCTACGGCCTGGGTGCCGACGGCACCGTGGGCGCCAACAAGAACTCGGTGAAAATCATCGGCGACAACACCAACAAGTACTGCCAGGCCTACTTCGCCTACGACTCGAAGAAGTCGGGCGGCTACACCTGCTCGCACCTGCGTTTCGGCGACGTGCCCATCCGCTCGACCTACCTGGTGAACACGCCCAACTTCGTGGCCTGCCACGTACAGGCCTACCTCCACATGTACGACGTGACCCGCGGCCTGCGCGACAACGGCACCTTCCTGCTGAACACCATCTGGGAGGGCGAGGAGCTCGCGAAGAACCTTCCCAACAAGGTCAAGAAGTACTTCGCCGACCACAACATCACCGTCTACTACATCAACGCTACCAAGATCGCGCAGGAAATCGGGCTGGGCAACCGCACCAACACCATCCTCCAGAGCGCTTTCTTCCGCATCACCGAGGTGATTCCCGTCGACCTGGCCGTGGAGCAGATGAAGAAGTTCATCGTCAAGAGCTACGGCAAGAAGGGTCAGGACGTGGTCGACAAGAACTACGCCGCCGTTGACCGCGGCGGGGAATACAAGAAGCTGGATGTTGATCCCGCGTGGAGCAACCTCCCCGAGGAGAAGCCCGCGCCTAACGACGATCCTGCGTTCATCAACGAGATCGTGCGCCCGATCAACGCCCAGAACGGCGACCTGCTGAAGGTTTCCGACTTCAAGGCCAACCCCGACGGCACATGGCAGAACGGCACCGCCGCCTACGAGAAGCGCGGCGTGGCGGCCTTCGTCCCCGAGTGGATCGAGGAGAACTGCATACAGTGCAACAAGTGCGCCTACGTCTGCCCCCACGCCACCATCCGTCCGTTCCTGCTGGACGAGGCAGAGATGGCCTCCGCCCCCTTCGGCGAGGACCACACCAAGGCGGCGCTCGGTCCCCAGTTCAAGGGCCTGCGCTTCATCCAGGCCGTCGACGTTCTCGACTGCCTCGGCTGCGGCAACTGCGTCGACGTCTGCCCGGGCATGAAGGGTAACAAGGCTTTGAAGATGATGCCTCTTGAAAGCCAGCTCGACCTCCAGAAGGACTGGGACTACTGCGTGAAGAACGTTTCCTCGAAGCAGGACCTCGTCGACATCAAGCTGAACCCCAAGAACTCGCAGTTCGCCACCCCGCTCTTCGAATTCTCCGGAGCGTGCGCCGGCTGCGGCGAGACCCCGTATGTGAAGCTCGTCAGCCAGCTCTTCGGCGACCACGAGATGGTGGCCAACGCCACCGGCTGCTCGTCGATCTACTCCGGCTCGGTGCCCTCCACCCCCTACACCACCAACTTCCGCGGCCACGGTCCGGCATGGGCCAACTCGCTGTTCGAGGACTTCGCCGAGTTCGGCCTCGGCATGAAGATCGCCAACGAGAAGATGACCGCCCGCGTGGCCGAGCTGATGAAGGCTGCCACAGAGTGCGACAAGTGCTGCGACGAAATCAAGGCACAGGCTCAGAAGTGGCTCGACAACAGCAATGACGCCGTTGCCACCCGCGAGGTCTACGAGACGATCGTTCCCCTCTGCGAGGCTTGCGGCTGCGACGTATGCAAGGGCATCATCGACCTCAAAGGCCACATCGTGAAGCGCTCGCAGTGGATCATCGCCGGCGACGGCGCCGCCTACGACATAGGCTTTGGCGGTCTCGACCACGTTCTCGCCTCTGGCAAGAACATCAACATCCTGGTGCTCGACACCGAGGTTTACTCCAACACCGGCGGCCAGGCCTCCAAGGCCACCCCGATCGGCGCGATCGCCAAGTTCGCCGCCGCGGGCAAGCGCGTCCGCAAGAAGGACCTCGGTCTGATCGCCACCACTTACGGCTACGTCTACGCCGCGCAGGTGGCCATGGGCGCCGACCAGGCCCAGACCCTCAAGGCGATCCGCGAGGCAGAGGCTTACGACGGCCCGTCGATCATCATCGCTTACAGCCCCTGTATCAACCACGGCCTCCGCGCCGGCATGGGTCACTCCCAGGCCGAGGAGCAGCGCGCCGTCGAGTGCGGCTACTGGCACCTGTGGCGCTACAACCCCACTCTGGAAGAGGAGGGCAAGAACCCGTTCAGCCTCGACTCGAAGGCTCCGAACTGGGACGCTTTCAACGACTTCCTCAAAGGGGAGGTGCGCTACGCTTCCGTAATGAAGCAGTATCCCGCCGAGGCCGAGGAGCTGTTCGCCGCGGCCAAGGCCAACGCCCAGTGGCGCTACAACAACTACCTGCGCCTGAGCCAGGCGCAGTGGGGTGTTGAGCCGCCCGCCATCGTGAAATAAGCTACCGCGAATCCTTAAATAACCGCCGCGGCCCCCGGAAACGGGAGCCGCGGCTTGTTTTTTGCCCGGTTGTTTTGTTTTAGAGGAGGGGAGGCCGCTCGCTGAAGCTCACTCAACAGAACGGCTGCGCGAGGGGAGGAGGGCTGATTCTTCGTTCGGATTCCGCCTTGCGCACTCGGAGAGAGAAAGCGTATTATACGCGGCACGCCGCGTCCCTACAACTGGGGAGAAGAAGGGGGTGCGCTTGTGTATGGAAGTTCAGGATTTGAGGACGCGCCAGGGGGCGGGGTAGAGGTTGTTGGCGCGGTTGCCGAGGTTCTTGACGAAGCCGAGGGGGAGGGGGGCGGCTCCGGGGGAAGGGCGGTGGGTGAGGAGGAGGTAGCCGCGTGGCGCTTCCGCGGGGAGGGAGAGGGATTGGCGGCGGAGGTAGGCGAGGGCTGTCGCGGTGTCGATTTCAAAAGAGGGGAAGGGGGAAGGCCGCTCGGCTTCGCCTCGCCACAGTGGGGGTGCGGCCATGGCGAGCGACTGGGTGGGGAGGCAGTCGCGGCCTTTGACTTCGGCTAGGGTTATGCCGGCGTGGATTATGTCGAGGTGGGGGGAGAGGGTGAGGAAGGAGGGGTGGATGGCTTCGGGTATGGCGGCGATCTCGCCGTCGCGCCAGGAGGCGAGGCGGGGGTGCAGCGAGGCTATGGCTGAGCGCAGCGATGCGGGGACGCGCGCCATGAGCTCGGCCTCCGGGAATTGGGGCTGCCGGCTGTTGTCGCGGTTGTCTTTTTTGCCTCGGCGGGGCTTGCGCGGGTCTTCGCGGCGGGGATGGCCGCCCGCCTTGGGCTCGCTCCACCCGACAGCGGGGTAGTCGGGAGCGGCTTCGGTCTTGCGGAGGACGGCCACGGTGTAGCCTTCCCCCTCGACGCGGCCCGGGAGGAAGCGGAGGGAGGGCATGTCATACGCGGCACGCCGCGTCCCTACATGCGGGGGGAGGGTGGAGAGGATGTTCCAGGCGGGGTCGAGGGTGATGGGGACGGGGGCGAAGGCGCCGGTGGCGAGGAGGCGGGCGGTCTGGCGCTCGTTCTCGTCGGGGTTGAAGGTGCAGGTTGAGTATACGAGGAATCCGCCAGGGCGGAGTGTGGCTGCGGCGTTGTCGAGAATCTCTTCCTGGAGGGCGGCGCACTGGCGCACGAGGAGGGGGGACCACTGCTGGGCGGCCTTGGGGTCCTTGCGCATCATGCCCTCGCCGGAACAGGGCGCGTCGACCACCACGAGGTCGAAGAAGCCGGGGAGGGCGCGGAAGCGGGCGGTGTCGCCGCGGGTGACGACGCTCCACGGGTAGCCCCACTTTATGATGTTTTCCTTGAGGATTTCGGCCCGGCGGAAATCGTATTCGTTGCTGACCATCAGTGAGCCGTCGGGGAGGAGGTCGGTGATGGCGGTCGTCTTTCCGCCCGGGGCGGCGCAGAGGTCGAGCACGCGGGGCGTTGGCGGGAGGGAGGGAAGGAGCTGGCGCAGTATCTCTGCGACGAACATCGATGACGGATCCTGTACGTAGTAGGCACCCTGGTGCATGGCGGGGTCGAGGGTGAAGTCGGGGCGCTCCGGGAGGAGGTAGGCGTTCGGGTGCCAGGGCACGGGGCGCGCGCCTTCGGATGGCACTGCTCCGGGCTTGCGCGGGTTGAGGCGGATAGCGGTGACGGGCGGGGTGTTTTCCAGCGCGTCGGCGAGTTCGGCGAAAGGCTGGAAGCCGCTGTCGAGGAGGTATCGGCGGTATTCGGGGTTCACTGCTTTTCGTTTTTCTGGGCGGCTTCGCTGTTTCGGGCGGCTTCGGGCTTGGGGGCCTCGGGGTAGGATACGCGCGCGTGGAACATGGTGCGTAGGCGCTGCTTGAATGTGTCCTTGATGGTCGCAATGTCGCGGAAGGAGAGGGGCGACTCGCTGTGGAGGCCGTCGGCGACCTGTGTGTCGACCATGCGGTCGACGAGGGCGGAGACGGCTTCGTCGGAGTGGTCGGTCATGGAACGCGACGCGGCTTCCACGGCGTCGGCCATCATCAGCAGCGAGGCTTCTTTCGACTGCGGGTTGGGCCCGGGGTATGTGAACGGCGCGGGGTCGACCTCCTCGCCGGGGTGGTTTTTCTGCTCGGTGATGTAGAAGTACTTGGCTTTACCCCGTCCGTGGTGCTGCGGTATGAGTTCGGCGACGGGTTTCGGCAGCTTGGCTTTCTCGGCCCTGCGGAGTCCGTCGCTGACGTGGCTTATTATGATTTTGGCGCTCTGGGCGGGTGTGAGCAGGTCGTGGGGGTTCATCCCGTGCTGGTTCTCGGTGAAGAAGGCGGGGTTGTCGATTTTGCCGATGTCGTGGTAAAGCGCCCCGGCCCGTACGAGCTGCACGTTTGCCCCGATCCGGTGGGCGGCCTCGGCGGCGAGGTTGCTGACCGCCATGGAGTGCTGGAATGTTCCGGGGCACTCGGTCGAGAGGGCCCGCATAAGGGGGTTGTTTATGTCGGAAAGTTCCACGAGGGTTACCACGGAGACCATGCCGAAGAGTTTCTCGTAGATGAATATGAGGATGTAGGCGAAGGATATGAGCACGGCGTTGACGGCGAAGTAGCCTATGAGGCGCCATGAGAGGGAGCCTACGGTGCCGGTCGACATCAGTTCGACGGCGAGGTAGGAGCAGACGTACGCGGCGAAGGCCACCAGGGCCGAGCGCAGGAGTTCGGAGCGGCGGCTGAGTTCTTTGAGTGAGAAGAGGACGGCTGTGCCGGCCGTGAGCTCGAGGAAGATGAATTCGAGGGGGAACGAGGCCGCGACGGCGCAGAGCAGCGTTGTGGCTACGAGGATGAAGAAGGCCGTGCGGCTGTCGAAGAAGACCATCGCGACCAGTGGGACGATCGCGAGCGGCACGATGTATATGCCTGATGTGAAGGCGTTCGACATCAGTACGGAGAACAGGAAGAAGACCACCGGGAGAGTCATCAGAGCCAGGACGCGCTTGTGGTCGAGGAACGTCTGCGGATAGTAGAGGTAGAGGAATCCGTAGACCAGTCCGAAGGCGAGCACTACGAATATGAGGTGGCCGAAGAAGGTGTTTAGCATTTTCGAGGTCGACGCCCGGGAGGTCTTGTCGAGCGTGGCCTCGTAGGTGCGCAGTATCTGGTACAGCTGCGGGGTGACTATCTCGCCCTGGTCGATGATGCGTTCTCCCTGCTGTATGACGCCGATGCCGGCGAGGACCGGCTGGAGGAGCGATTCGCGGTATCGCTCTGTGGCGCGGGCGTCGGGGGTTATGTTCGGCTCGAGGAGGCGTCCCAGCTCGAGGGTCTGGATTGCCGGGCGGTCGGGTGAGTCGCGGAATAGGGAGTCGAGCAGCGCGTAGGCGTCGCGCTGTGAGCGCATACGGGCCGTCGGGGCCGGTGTGTTGACGTTGTTGACGATGATTTTCACTTCCGGGAGGTCGCCACGGGCGATGAGGGCGGCTGTCGGGGGGTCGACGATGCCGTCGGCGTATAGGCGGCGTATCGTGGCGGCGAGCCGCGCGCGTGTCGGCGCTGAGACGTGCCCGGCGTTTGTGACGGCGGCTTCGGCGCGCGTCTCGGGAGACGGGTCGCGGCTGAATATGGGAACCATCGCGCGGTCAATCGAGTCGGTCATTTCGGCAATCGTTGCCGAGTCGCGGTAGATTGTTATGTCGAACGGGGCGGTCAGTATGCCGTAGCTCCATGGGCGGTTCTCCTCGTAGTGGAACTTCGAGGAGGAGTCGCTCGGCATGAAGTAGAGCACGATGGCGCAGGCGGCGATGAAAGTCGCCGCCTGCCAGAGTATGTGTTTCTTTACCTTTTTCATCTGTGGTGTATGCGGGTTGCCGGGCATCCTTCCGCGGACGCGGGTGGAGTGCCGTTTATCTGATGCGGGCCGCCGACTGCACGCCCTGGATGCGTCGGACTTTGGCGCAGAGGTCGTTGAGGCCGTCGGCGTCGGAGACGAGCAGGGAGAGGTCGCAGCGGAACACCTCTTTCTCGGTGCGTATGTCGAGCGAGCGTATGTCGAGGCTCAGGTGGGTTGAGATCAGGGATATGAGCTCGTGGAGTATGCCGTGGCGGTCGATTCCCTCGATGCGTATGTGGGCCATGAACCGTCCGCCGTTGACCTCCCAGCGGGTCGAGAGTATGCGCGGGCCGAAGCTGGCCTTGAGCATGGCGGCGCGCGGGCAGTCGAGGGTGTGCACTGTCACCTGGCCGTCGTCCTCGATGAATCCGAGCACGTCGTCGCCCGGCAGGGGGCAGCAGCAGTCTGAGAAGCGGAAGTTGGTGCTGCCGTCCTCGTCGTAGTGCAGCACATAGGTCTGCTTGCGGTTGATGGCCGGTGTCCGCGGTTCGGGGGCCGGTTGTTGTTCGCCGGACTTACCTCCCATACCTATGAGTTTGAGCAGCAGCCGCTTGGTCTTTGAGCTTTCTTTTTTGAGAATCTTTACGACGTATTCGTTGAGGATTATCTCCTCGTTGCCGAGCAGGTAGTAGAATTCCTCGCGGTTAGCGGCCTTGAAGAGGCCCATTACCTTTGTTATGGCGATGTTGTCGTCCTTGATGCCGTTGTCTCTGAGGAACTGCTCGAACGTTGCCTTCCCGGCGGTGATGACAGGCTGGTGCATTTTGCGCAGCACCTGGCGCAGGCGGGTCTTTCCTTTCGCTGTCGCGAGGAAGTCAACCCACTCGGGCTTCGGCTGCTGCGACTGGGATGTGAGCACTTCCACCTGGTCGCCCGAGTTGAGTTTCTGGCTCAGGGGGACGAGCTTGTGGTTGACCTTTCCGGCGATGCAGTGGGATCCGATCTGGGTGTGGAGGTTGAAGGCCACGTCGAGGACTGTTGAATCCTTCGGGAGGGTCAGGAGCTCGCCTTTGGGTGTGAACACTACGATCTCGGAGGAGAAAAGGTTGAGTTTTAGCGTGTCGAGGAAGTCGAGGGCGTTGGGCTCGGGGTCGTCGAGGATGTCCTTGATGGTGTGGAGCCACACGTTCAGCTCGCTTTCCTCGTCCCCCTCGCCGACCTTGTACTTCCAGTGGGCGGCGAACCCTTTCTCGGCGATCTCATCCATCCGGCGGGAGCGGATCTGGACCTCGATCCAGTTTCCGTCGGGGCCCATGACGGTGAGGTGCAGTGCTTGGTATCCGTTGGCTTTCGGGTTCGAGATCCAGTCGCGCGTGCGGTCGGGATGGAGGCGGTAGAGGTCGGTTATGGCCGAGTATATCTGCCAGCAGATCGATTTTTCGCGTGCTGGGTCGTCGCAGTCGAATATGATGCGGGCGGCGTAGAGGTCGTAGACTTCCGAGAAAGGTATGTGCTTGGTCTCCATCTTGTTCCAGATGGAGTAAATCGACTTTACGCGTGCCTTGGCGGAGTATTTGAGGCCCATGGCGTCGAGCTTCTCGCGGATGGGGCGCGAGAAATCCTCGAACACGTCGGCGCGTGTCGCCTCTGACGCGGCGATCTGCTCGGAGATGCGCCGGTATGCGTCGGGGTGCTCGTATTTGAACGAGAGGTTCTCCAGCTCGGTCTTTATGGCGAACAGGCCGAGGCGGTGGGCCAGGGGGGCGTAGATGTAGAGGGTCTCTCCGGCGATCTTGTACTGCTTGTTGGGGGCCATGGAGCCGAGGGTGCGCATGTTGTGGAGGCGGTCGGCCATCTTTATGAGCACCACGCGTATGTCCTCCGACATCGTGAGCAGGAGTTTGCGGAAGTTCTCGGCCTGGGCCGAAGCCTTGTCGCCGAAGATTCCGCCCGAGATCTTGGTGAGCCCCTCTACGATCTGGGCGATCTTCTTGCCGAAGTTCTGCTCAATGTCCTCGACGGTGTACTCCGTGTCCTCCACGACGTCGTGGAGGAGAGCGGCGCAGATCGAGGTTGAGCCGAGGCCGATCTCCTGGGAGGCGATCTTGGCCACGGCTATGGGGTGGAGGATGTAGGGTTCGCCCGAGCGTCGTCGTATCCCCTTGTGGGCCTCTTTGGCGAAGTTGAAGGCGCGCTCGATGATTTCGACTTTCTTGCGGTGGTTGGAGGCGAGGTAGCCGTCGAGGACTTCGCGGAAAGCCTGGTCGATGATGCGGTCTTCTTCTGGTGTTGTGAAAGAGGCGTTCATTGTTTTGAATGAAAAAGGGTTAGGGGAAAGGGGGATGGGAAGCCGCTCGCTGAAGCTCGCTTCACGGAACGGCTCAGCGAGGGGGGGATGATGGCGTATTATACGCGGCACGCCGCGTCCCTACGGGCTGATTCCTCGTCCGGCTTCCGCCATGCGGGCGCATTCAGCGGGCCTTGATGAGGAAGATCTCGGTGGGGAAGTGGTCGGAGTAGCCGTCGAGGAAGACGCCGGCCGAGAAGGTGCGGTGGGGCGAGCCGTCCTCGTTGCGGAGGAACTGGAAGTTGTTCACCTGGGCTTTCTGGTAGTGGAGGCCGTTGGCTCCTGTGTTGTCTTTGAGGAGTGTCCCGCTGACGATGATCTGGTCGAAGAGGTTCCACGAACCGCGGTACGCTAGGGTGCCTATCCCCTTGTCAAGCAGGCTCCAGAAGGGGTTGTAGAAGCCGTGGGGCTTCACTCCGGCGGGGTTCTTGACGGCTCCGAGCACCTGCGCGCAGGATTTGTCCTGGGGGTCGTCGTTGAGGTCGCCCATTATGATCACGCCTTCGTTGGGACGTATCGTCCAGAGGGAGTCGGCGATGTGCTTCGAGAGGGCGGCAGCGCCTTCGCGGAGCCACGAGGAGCGTTCCTGGCCGCCTATGCGCGAGGGCCAGTGGTTGACGATTACGGATACGGTGTCGCCACCCATTATCCCGGTCACGACGGTCTGGTCGCGGGTGGGGCGCTGCATCTCGCCGAGCTCGAGGGTGTGGTGGTTGACGGAGTGCAGGCGGAACTGGCGGGGGTTGTAGAGGGCCGCCACGTCGACGCCGCGGCGGTCGGGGGAGTCGTGGTGGACGATCTGGAGGTTCCAGGGTTTCTTGCCCTGGGCGCGGAGGCGGTTGTCGACGGCCCTTACGAGGTCGGCGAGCACGGCGCGGTTCTCAATCTCGCTGACGCCGAGGAAGGCGGGGCCGTTGGGGGTGGTGGGGGTCGACATCTCGGCTATGCAGCGGGCGAGGTTGTTGATTTTCGACCAGTATTTCTTGCCGTGCCACTGGCGGGCTCCCTGGGGTGAGAACTCGAGGTCGTAGGAGCCGTTGGCGTTGATGGTGTCGAACAGGTTCTCGAGGTTGTAGAAGCCGACGCCGAACACCTGGTACTGGCGCCGTCCCCGGTTTTCGTCCTGTTTCTGGTCGCCTGTCGCGGCCCATGCAGTCGCGGCCATCAGGGCGGCCACCGCGATAGAGAAAATTCGCTTTATCATATGGAAGTGTTGTTGATTATTCCGATGGTTCTTCCGATTCAAGATCATCCGCGCGATAAATCGGGGCGCGGTTGGCAAAAGTAGCAAAAATTTCTGGAAAAATCGCTAAATTTGCGGTACAGGAACAACGGACGGCCAATATTGGCGCGCCCGTATCCGTTACAACGACCGAAAACCACAATACCATATGAGGAAACAAGCGATTTTGCTGGCGGCCGCGGCCGCTCTGGGGGCATCCGCGCAGGCCCCGCTCTGGATGCGCGACGTGAAGATCTCGCCCGACGGGACCAGGATAGCGTTCGCCTACAAGGGCGACATATGGACAGTCCCTGTTTCCGGGGGCAAGGCATCGCGGCTGACGTCGCTCCCCTCCTACGAGGCGTCGCCGGTGTGGAGTCCCGACGGGAAGCGGATCGCTTTCTCCTCGGACCGCCATGGCAACAGCGACATCTTCGTGATGGACGCCGCCGGAGGGCCGGCCACGCGCCTTACCTCCGACTCGGCATCGGAGACCCCCGAGGCGTTCACTCCCGACGGTTCGGAAGTGCTTTATTCGGCGGCCATACAGGTTCCGGCGAAATCGGCGGCGTTCCCCTCCGGGCGGATGACGCAGCTCTGGGCGGCGAAGGCCGACGGCTCCGGGGTGCGCCGGCAGGTGCTCGCGACCCCGGCCAAGGTTCCGGCGTTCCTGCCGGACGGGGGCTTCCTCTACTACGACGTGAAGGGGTTCGAGGACGAGTGGCGCAAGCACCACACGTCGTCGGTTACCCGCGACATATGGCGCTACGACGCGAATACAGGCAGTCACTCGAACCTCACGGCCCGCGGCGGCGAGGACCGCGACCCGCAGTTCGACCCGGCGACCTCGACGGTCTATTTCCTTAGCGAGCGCGACGGGGGGACTATGAACGTCTACTCGGCCCCTGTCGGCGACATGTCGAAGCCGACGGCGGTCACTTCGTTCAGCACCCACCCGGTGCGGTTCCTGAGCCGGGCAGCCGACGGGACGCTCGCCTTCGCGTATGACGGCGAGATCTACACTATGAAGGGGGGCAAGGGCGCGCCCGCGAAGGTCGCGGTGGAGGTCGCGGCTGACGACGCTCCCTCGATAGAGAAGGGCAAACCGAGCCCGGGGCGGCCGGTGCCGTCGCCCGACGGGAAGATGATGGCGTTCCTTAGTCGCGGCGACGTGTTCGTGACCTCGGTCGAGTACCCCACCACGCGGCAGGTGACCTCCACCCCGCAGGCCGAGCGCCATCTGAGCTGGGGCGCCGACAACCGCACATTATATTATACGTCGGAGCGCTCCGGCCGCAAGAACATCTACCGCGCCACGCTCGACCGGAAGGAGGATCCCGACTTCCCCAACGCGACCTCGATAAAGGAGGAGGCGCTGTTCTCCGACGGGGCGGAGTACTCCCACCCGATGGTGTCGCCCGACGGCAAGAAGCTCGCCTTCGTGAAGGACCGCCGCGGCATAATGGTCATGGACCTTCCCTCCGGAAAGCCCCGGCAGCTCACCGCCGGTGAGACCTACCCGGGGTATGACGACGGCATCGTGATGACCTGGAGCCCCGACTCGCGCTGGCTGGCCCTGGAAATGACCCCTAAGATGCACGACCCCTACTCCGACATCGCCCTGCTGAACGCCGAGACCGGGGAGCTGACCAACATAACCCGCAGCGGATACTTCGACTCGTCGCCCCGGTTCACACAGGACGGAAACGCCCTGCTGTTCGTCACCGACCGCTACGGCATGCGCAACCACGCTTCGTGGGGCTCGCAGACCGACCTGATGATCGTGTTCCTCAACCGCGAGGCCCGCGACCGCTTCGACCTCGGCAAGGAGGACCTGGCGCTGCTCAAAGAGAGCGAGAAGAAGGCGAAAGGCGAAAAGGAGGAGGGGGACTCAAAGAAGAAAGACAAGAAAGACAAAAAGGACAAGAAAGAGGACGACGGCAAGAAGGACGACAAGGCCAAGCCGGTCAACGTCGAGCTTGACGGCATCGACACCCGCATACGCCGCCTGACCCCCTACTCGGCCGACATCATCGACGCCATCGGCTCGGCCGACGGGGAGACCATATATTATGTTGTCTCTTTCGGCGACGACTACCAGCTTTACAAGCTCCCCGTGAGGGAGAAGGAGCCGGAGAAGGTGGCCTCGCTCGGTTCCTTCCCGACGAGCCTGGCTGCCTCGGCCGACGGCAAGACGATTTTCGCGCTGGGGAAAGGGATGAAGAAACTCGACGGGAGCAAGCTGACCGACATCAAGACTTCCGGGAAGCACACCATCGACCTGGCCAAGGAACGCGAGGCGATGTTCGACTATGTGGCGGTCGAGGAGGGGAAACGCTTCTACACCCCCGACATGCACGGGGTCGACTGGCCGGCCATGACCGCGGCCTACCGCCGTTTCCTGCCGCACATCAACAACAACTACGACTTCGCCGAGATGCTTTCGGAGCTGCTGGGCGAGCTGAACGTGAGCCACACCGGCGGGCGCTACCGCCCCTGGCCGGACGCTAACGCCGACCGCACGGCCAACCTCGGGCTGCTCTACGACCTGGCGTATTCCGGCGACGGGCTGAAGGTCGACGAGGTGATCGCCGACGGCCCGTTCGACAAGGCATCCTCCAAGATGGCTCCCGGCGCTGTCATCACCGCCATAAACGGCACCGCGGTGACCCCCGCGACCGACCTGGCGGCGCTGCTGACCGACCTGGCGGGGCGCAAGACGCTGGTCGAGTTCACCCTTCCCGGGGGCGGGAAAGCCTCGGAGGTGGTCAAGCCTGTCAGCGCGGGCAAGATTTCCGACCTTATGTACAAGCGCTGGGTGCGCGCCCGCGCCGCCGACGTGGAGCGCTGGTCGAACGGCCGTCTGGGCTACGTCCACATCGAGCAGATGGCCGACGACGCTTTCCGCCCGATGTATGCCGACCTTTTCGGCAAGTACAACAACTGCGAGGGAGTGGTGGTTGACATTCGCTGGAACGGCGGAGGGCGCATGCACGAGGACATAGAGGCGCTGCTGACCGGGCAGAAATACCTTACCCAGGTGATCCGGGGCGAGGAGACCTGCGACATGCCGTCGCGCCGGTGGAACAAGCCCTCGATCATGGTGATGGCCGAGCCGTGCTACTCCAACGCCCACGGTACTCCGTGGGTCTACAAGCACCAGAAGATCGGCAAGCTCGTGGGGATGCCGGTGCCGGGCACCATGACCTCGGTCAACTGGGTTACGTTGCAGGATCCGTCGCTCGTGTTCGGCATCCCCGTGATCGGCTACCGCACCGCCGAGGGCACCTATCTTGAAAACTCGCAGCTGGAGCCTGACGTGAAGGTAGCCAACACCCCCGAGGCGCTGACGGCCGGGGAGGACACCCAGCTCAAAACCGCCGTGGAGACCCTTCTGCGCGACATTGACAGCAAGAAATGACCAACCTGCTTAAAAGAGGTATCCGCGGTGTGGCGGCGCTTGTCGCCGCCGCGTCGCTGGCCGTGTGCGGCGGTTGCTCCGACGAGCCTGACACGGAGCTTTACTTCGTCGGGGACTCGCTGGTGGAGTTCTGGGACGTCGGGCGCGCGTGCCCCACGCTGCGGTTCGTCAACCTTGGCCGGGCGGGAGCCGGAATCGCCTATCTCGGCGAGCTGGGCGACCGGGTGGCCGGGCGCGACGTGGTGCTGCTGATCGGCACCAACGACGCATGGCGGCTGCTGACAGAGGGCGTCAGGCCGTATGCCGACCGTTATCTGGAGGCCGCCGGGGCGCTGCGCGCCAGGCGCGTGTACCTCTACCCCGTGCTGCCGCGCACGCTGGCCAACGACACCGACGCCCTGCGCGCCGCGATCGAGGAGTTCAACGCCGAAATCCGCGGGCGCCTGCCGGAATTCGGGTGCGAGGTGGTGTACCTTGATGTCTCCGACCGCTTCCGACTTGACGGCGGGGAGCATATCCACCCCGAGCTGTCGCCCGACGGGATACACCTCAATGCCTATGGCTATCAGATACTGACAGAAGCGTTATGGGAAAAACTGCGTTGAATATCGCCTGTGTCGCGGCGGTCGCGGCATCCGCGTCGCTTGCCGCGCCCTTTGCGGCCGCCGGGGGCGCGTGGGAGCTCGGAGCGGGCATCCGCGACTCATATTATATCGGTGTGAGGGCCGCTTATGGCGGCCACGCGTTCGCCGCGGCCGAACACAGCGTCTATTCGTATGATGCGAAATACCAGTACTGGCGCCTCTACGCCGGGGGCATGGCCAAGGTGCCTTACGCAGATTTCGAGGGGAGCGCCTTCTACGGGCGCACCTGGTGCGGCTCTTATTGGAGCTCGGGCGCGCTTCTGACGGCCCGCGCGCTGCCGCCCGGCCCGGTTTCGGTCACGGCGACGCTCAACCCGCTGTATGATTCGGGGCTTGGCTATCATACCTGCTTCTCGGCGGGGGCGGCGGTGAGAATTTTCAAGCCTGTCAGTCTGCGCGCGTCCTACACGACCATTCCCGAGTTCCGCGAGAGCGAGCGGCGCGTCCGCGCGGGGGTGGAGGTGCGCGTCGGTGGGCTGTCGGTCATTCCCGAGCTGTCGATTCCTACTGAATCGCGCAACCGCTCGCGGAGGCTGCGGCTGCTGATGTCGTTCTCCTACACGTTCTTCACCGGGAAATGACGATGGAGCCGCTCGCCGCGGCTCGCTCAACCCGACAGACCTTGGATGTAGGGACGCGGCGTGCCGCGTATAAGTTGAAATAGGATTATACGCCCGTTCGTACGCAAGGAGAATTATACGCGGCACGCCGCGTCCCTACAACCGTGAAATGATATAAAGACTGTTATTATGGGAAAGCGGTTCAACGCGATAGACATAGCCAAGGTGGCGGCCATACTGCTGGTGGTGGTCGGGCACTACTTCCCCGAGGGGTCGCCGCGGTGGTGGGTGGCGGCGCATGACGTGATTTACACGTTCCACATGCCGCTGTTCTTTTTCGCGAGCGGGTTCCTGTTCGCAGCCACGGAGCGCCCTGTCGGCTATGTGGCTTTTATGCGTCGCAAGTTCCTGCGGCTCATGGTGCCGTATTTCTCGGCCTCGGTGGTCATTATCAGCTTCAAGCTGCTCACCGAGCGCGGCGGCGACGCCTCGGCGCTGGACAACCCGGTGACGCCGGAGGCGTTCCTGGAAATGTTCTGGTATCCTTCGGCGGGTTACTTCCTGTGGTTCATCTGGGCGCTGATGTGGATGTTCGCCGTCGCTCCCCTCGCCAGGGGACGGGCGCCGCGGGCGGCGCTCGCCATCATCGCTGTCGCGCTGGCCTATTCCCCGCTGGAATTTACCGGCCTGTTCTGCCTGGAGCAGGCGCGGCAGATGTTCGTCTACTTCATGCTGGGCGCGGTGGGAGCCGACCTCCGGGAGCGTTTCACGGAAAGAGCCGCCGCTATTCTTGTCGGGCCTTTTACGGGAGTGTTCGTTATTCTCGAAGGGCTGTTTGTCATCTGGCCGTATTTCCGCCCGCTCCTTGCCCCCGTGCTCCCTTACGCCGGCATCGCGGCGTTCCTTCTGCTGTCGCGCGTGGTCGACCGCGATTGCGCGCGGTTGCGGGGCTGGATGCTGCGGCTCGCGCCATACACATACTTCATATATCTGTTTCACACGACGTTCGAGGGAGTGGCGAAGGCGGTCGTTCAGCGCGTGCCCGGGCTTTGCGCTCCCGAGGGGTTGGTTTTCGCCTGCGTGGCGTTGATGGTGGTAGGCATAGGTGTCGCCGGGCCAGTCGCGGCATGGCGCTGGGTTGTCGGGCGGGTTCCGCTGCTGGCGGCGGCGTTCGGCGGCAGGCCGGTTGGGCGAAAGGCAGGGTAATTTGGCCGTTTGGGGTTTTTGGTGTAAATTTGCGATAGAAAGCAGAGCGAGGTTTCGTAACTTCGCAGGTTCTTTTATAAGAATCTATGGCAAAAATGAAATTCTCACTACCCGACGACGGCCGTCCAAGGCCCGACGTACACCCTGAAATAAAGCGGACGGTGCTTGACCGCGACGACATCATGCGTCTGGTGTCCCCGCTGCGGGGACACCAGCGGCTGACCGACCGCCTGATACACTGGCTGGAGCTCGACAAGGTGAACGCGCTTCACGCGCATAACGCCGATACTCCCGGTCCGGCGTTCGTGCGCGGGGCGCTCGAAGACCTTCACATAAAGCTGCGGATCGACAACGGACGAGTGCTCGACAATCTGCCGGAGGGGCCGTTCATAACGGTCAGCAACCACCATTTCGGCGCGCTTGACGGCATAATGCTGATCGACATCATCGGCTCCCGCCGCCCCGATTTCAAGGTGATGGTCAACATGACGCTGAACTACATCAACGCCATGCGCGAGAACTTCATCGCCGTTGACCCTATGGCGTCGGACGACCCGAAGAAACGTGCCGTCTCCATGCAGGGAATCAAGGAGGTGATACGGCGCGTCCGCGACGGGCACCCGGTGGGGTTCTTCCCCGCGGGTGCGGTCGGGAAGGTGAACTGGCGGCTGCGCGTGCGCGACCGCGAGTGGCAGCCCAACGTCGTGAGGCTGATCGAGCAGCTGAAGGTGCCGGTGATACCTATCTTCTTCCACGGCACGCAGTCGTGGCTGTTCAACTTCCTCGGGGTGGTGTGCTGGCAGGCCCGCACGCTGATGATGCCCCACGAGGTGTTCAACAAGGTAGGGCGCGAGATGCGTATCACTGTCGGCGACCCGATCGCGGTGGAGGAACAGAAGCTCCACCAGGGATCGCTGGAAGAGTTCGGCAGATACCTCTACGACGCCACTTACGCCCTGCGTGACGCTAAGCCGCGGGGAGAGTCCGTCATACGTTAAAAGACAGAGACATATTGGATCAGGAAAAGATACAGCAGGCAAAGGCCCGGCTCGGGATCGTAGGCAACTCGCCGGAGCTGGCGCAGGCCGTGGCGCGGGCGCTCCGCGTCGCGCCGATCGACCTGTCGGTGCTCGTCACGGGCGAGAGCGGCAGCGGCAAGGAGTTCTTTCCGAAGATCATCCACAGCTATTCGCCCCGCAAGCACGCGAAATATATAGCCGTCAACTGCGGCGCCATACCCGAGGGCACGATCGACTCGGAACTTTTCGGCCACGAGAAGGGGGCTTTCACCGGGGCGGTCGCCTCGCGCAAGGGCTACTTCGAGGAGGCCGACGGGGGCACCATATTCCTCGATGAGGTGGCGGAGCTTCCGCTTACCACCCAGGCCAGGCTCCTGCGCGTGCTTGAAAGCGGGGAGTTCATGAAGGTGGGTTCGTCGCAGGTGCAGAAGACCAACATACGCGTGGTGGCGGCCACGAACGAGGACATGCGCCGGGCCGTGGCCGAGCGCCGTTTCCGCGAGGATCTGTACTACCGCCTGTCGACGGTGCAGATCGCCGTACCCCCTCTGCGCGACCGGGGGACGGACATACTGCTGCTGGCGCGCAGGTTCGCGGTGAGTTTCGCCGAGCGCTACCGCACGGCCCCCGTGGAGTTTTCCGAGGGCGCGCGTGAGGCGCTGCTGCGCTACCGCTGGCCCGGGAACGTCAGGCAGCTCAAAAACGTGGTGGAGCAGATGTCGGTGTTCGAGGCCGGGAACACCGTCAGCCGGGATATGCTGGAGACTTACCTGCCACAGAGCGCGGGGAGCTACGCCCCGGTGCCGGTGGGGACGGCGCGTGGCGGCCGCGGCGCCGACGGGGATGTCTCCGACCCCCGCAGCTACGCTTCGGAGCGCGAGATGCTCCTGAACCTCATCCTCAGGCTCCAGCGCGAGATCGAGGAGCTGCGCGCCGAAATCCGCGCGCACCATCCGGCTCCGGAAAAGGAGCCTCTGGCCATACCGCAGACCGCGCTGGTGAAGTACCGCCCGGCGGTGAGCGACCTGCGGGGGACAGAGGGCCCCGGGCCGCAGGAGGCGATGACGCTCGAGCAGACCGAGCGCGAGACCATAAGGCAGTCGCTGGAACGCAACCAGGGGCGCCGCAAGGCTACCGCCGCCGAGCTTAATATCTCGGAAAGGACGCTTTACAGGAAAATCAAGGAATACGGGCTGGAATGAGACTGATCAGGAAAATAGTGCTTCCGCTGCTGTTAGTGGCACTGATGCTGGCGGTGCCGCAGTCGTGCCGCATAAGCTACAAGCTCAACGGTGCGTCGATCGACTACACGGTATACAAGACAATCCACGTCGGGGAGTTCCCGATCAGGGCGGCGTTGGTCTACAGCCCGTTGCAGCAGACGTTCGAGAACGAGCTGCTCGACTACATAACCCGCAACACGCGTCTGACTACGGTCGACGGGGCCTCCGACCTGACGATGGAGGGGGAAATCACAGGCTACACCCTCACCCCGCAGGCTGTCGGGGAGGACGCCTACGCCACCAAGACGCGCCTTACGATCACCGTTAGGGTCAAATATACCGACTCAAAGAAAGATTCCAACGATATAGACCAGAGTTTCTCGGCCTACCGCGACTTCGACTCGTCGCAGATGATCAACGACGTGCAGGACGAACTTTGCCAGCAGATCGCCAAGGAGCTGGTCGAGCTGATTTTCAACGCCACCCTCGGCAACTGGTAGGAGCGTCGCCATAGCGGCCCGTCCGGGTCGTCGCTTGAAGGGTTCTTTGAGGAACAAATCGGCCAAAGGCCGGTGACGGCCCCGTATGTTGTAGGGACGCGGCGTGCCGCGTGATTTTTGAAAGCCGGCTTTTACGCGGCACGCCGCGTCCCTACAAACCGTCTGCACCGAAGTAGGGCTGACACATCTATATGTATATTACCGAATATATTATCGATATGGACACACCTGACGACAAACAGCGCAAACTCGCCGAACTGCTCCGCGGGGAGGGTTCCGACGGGGAATTCGTCCGGGATCTCAGGGAGCGATACCCGTTTTTCACCCTGGCCGACGCTTTGATGCTGCGCCGTGCCGCCGAGGCCGGATTGCCGTTGCCCGACGCGGACGAGCTGGGGCGGCTCCAGGCGCGGCTGGCGCTGAACTCCTGCGACGCGGCCGCGGCCGGAAGGCTCGTCAGCGGCGAGGCGGGGGAGGCTGAGGGGTTCTACCCCCCTGTGGCGGAACAGGAAACCCCGACCACGGAGAGCGCCATAGACACGTTCCTTACGGCCTACGGATCGAGGAACGACGAGGAGGACGCGCTCTTGGAACGGCTGATTTTCAACCCGGTGCCCGACTATGCCCTGACGCTGGAGGCGGAGGCTGACGTGGCGGCAGAGCCGGCCGGGTCGGGCTTGTCGGACTTGCCGGACAAGTCTGACAGGTCGGACCCGTCCGAATCGTCCGACGGAGCAGGCGTGCGGGAAGCCCCGGCGGTGCCGGCTGAGCCTGAGAAGGCCGCCGAAACCCCGCGCAAGGTGCGCGAGGGTGCCGGAAACCAGGCTCTGCTGAGCGAGTCGCTGGCGAAAATCTTCATCAAAACCCGCCGTTATGACAAGGCTTATGAAATTCTTGAACGTTTAAGTTTGGAATTTCCCGAAAAAAGTCGTTACTTTGCAGACCAATTGCGGTTTCTGCGCAAGCTGATCCTCATAGAGGAACACCGGCGGAAGCAGCAGGAAAGCCGGGCAGGCCAAGCCGCGGAAGGCGAGGCGCCCCGGTAAACAGCAAAAACGATTAAGCATTTTAAGGAATACCCTGAAATATGTACACTCTGATTATTATCCTGACAGTTATCGTTTCGATTCTCCTCATCGTCGTCGTTCTCGTGCAGAAGTCGAAGGGGGGAGGCCTGTCGTCGACTTTCGCCGGCTCCAACCAGATCATGGGCGTGCGCCGCACCAACGACTTCATCGAAAAGGCAACCTGGACCCTGGCCGGCATCATCTGCGCGCTGTCGATTCTCTCGGTGTTCGTGATGCCCCGCGACGTTGTGCAGAGCGCGGCCCGCGTAAAGCCCGTAGAGGCTCCGGTGGTCAATACCGACTTCCAGACTCCCGCCGCTCCCGCCGCTCCGGCCGCTCCGGCGGCTGCCGCTGAGGAGGCACCCGCCGCCCCCGCGGCAGAGGCCCCTGCTGAAGCTCCCGCCCAGCAGTGACACGACATTAGAAATAAATTTCTGTAACGCCATAATTTGAAGGGAGCGCCTGTATGGGTGCTCCCTTGACCGCATAATAAGCTATTGCCTTAATAGCGTAGAACCAAACCTTATGCCAGGTAAAAATCTGATTCTGATTCCGCGGAAGCTGACTATGGCACCGCGGAGGCGCGTGGCCGCCGCCGCGGCGCGTTTCGCCGCCGGTGTCCTGCCGATGCTCGCGGCGGCGTTTTCCGCGTCGTGCGGTTCGGAGCCGGAGTTCCGCGTCAGGGGGGAGGTCGACGGGCTGGGAACGCAGAACCTGCGCGTGACCCTTTACAGCGGCGAGGCCGTGCAGCAGCAGTCGGCCCAGGCTATCGACGGCAAGTTCCGCTTCGAGGCCCGCGCCGACGGGCCGGTGGCCGGGGAGATCTACACCAACGCCGGGGTGCTCATGGCCCGCTTCGTCGCCGACCGCGGCGATAACCTTACCCTTAAATTCTCTGCCGACGACCCCTCGCTTTTCGAGGCCGAGGGGAACAAGGCCACCGAGGAGCTTGCGGAGTTCATGGCCGACAACGCCGAGGCGATAGCCTCCGGAGAGGCCGCGACGCTGAACGCGGCCGTGGAGCGGTTTGTCGGGAAGCACGCGAAGTCGCTGGCTTCGCCGCTCGTGATTTCGGCCTACTACACGCCCGAGGGTGACGAGAAGCGGCTGGGCGGGATGCTCGACAGGCTCGACAAGCGCGCCAGGCCGATGTGGCTTGTCGAGCCGCTGATGCAGCCCCTGTTGGCGTCCGCGGCTGCCGACACGGCGGTTTTCGCTGGTGCCAGGCTGTTCGGTGCCGACGACAAGGGCGCGGTTCTCGGCCCGGGGGGCTCTAAGATGCTACTGATGCTGTTCACCGACGCGTCGAGCCGCGGGTCCGATACCGTGGCGGCGCTGATGGCTAAGCTCTCGTCGGAGCGTTCCGAGGGGGCGTTGCGGCTGGCCGAAATATCGTTTGACCCTGACACGGCGGTATGGAAGCGTTCCCTGGGGGAGCGTCCCGACTCCGTCCGCGTGAAAAGCTACTGGGCTGTCGGCGGCCCCGCGACGCCGGGTATAGAGCGGCTGTCGGTGGGCCGGACGCCCTATTTCGTGCTTGTCGATTCGGCGGGGAGCGCGCGGCTGCGCACCCCCTCGGTCTCCGCAGTGGCCAAAAAGCTGAACGTCAAGCTATAAATCACACAGACAACATACCATAGGAAACACAGATATGCGAACATCCATACACTTATGTCTCGCGGCCATACTCGCTTCGTCGACGACTGCCGTGATTCCGGCCTCTGCGGGGGAGCTGTCGAGCCAGGAAATAATGTGGCAGTCGGAAAAGGTTGCCGCCTACTTCATGGACAAATATCCCGATGTCGGGGCCAAGAGCTATGTCGGCGGGAAGGAACGCAACAGCAAGATTTGGACCCGCGGCGTGTTCTACGAGGGACTTCTGAACCTCTGCCGGGAGGATCCGAGGGATGAGTGGCTGAAATATGCGCTCGACTGGGGCGAGTTCCACAAGTGGGTGAGCAGTTCCGACACCGAGGCCAAGCGCCACAACGCCGACTACCAGTGCTGCGGCCAGGCCTATTTGGAAATGTATATGATGGATCCGCGGCCCGTCAGGATGGAGCACATAAAGAAGCGCATCGACCAGATGATCGCCACCGGGCGCGTGAACTACTGGACGTGGGTCGACGCCATACAGATGAGCATGCCGGTGATCGCCATGCTGGGCGACATCACAGGCGACACCTCCTACTGGGAGTATATGTATGACGCGTACATGTACACCCGCGACGAGCAGGGGGGCTCGAAGAAGGGTGGCGGCGAGCCTCTGCTGAATACCTCCACCGGGCTGTGGTACCGCGACGCCGGCTTCGATCCCCCCTACCGCGACAAGGTGGAGACCGACAAGGACTGCTATTGGAGCCGCGGCAACGGGTGGGTCTACATGGCCCTGGCGAGGGTGATGCGGTTCACTCCCGCCGACGAGCCTCACCGTCAGCAGTATATTGACGACTTCAAGCTGATGAGCCGGGGGCTTCTCGACTGCCAGCGCGCCGACGGCTCGTGGAACGTAAGCCTGGCCGCCCCGACGAATTTCGGTTCCGCGGGGAGCGAGGGGCCCGAGATGACGGGTACGGCGCTCTTCGTCGGGGGTATGGCCTGGGGAGTGCGCGAAGGGCTGCTTGACGCGGAAACCTATATGCCGGCCATAGAGAAGGGGTGGGAGGCTATGTCGGAGGCCGTCCACGATGATACAGGATTTGTGGGCTACCTCCAGGGAACCGGGTCGAAGCCTGAGGACGGCGGCCCGATAACGTATGATTCGGTGCCCGATTTCGAGGATTTCGGCATCGGGTGCTGGCTCTGGGGGGCCGCGGAAGTCCACGCCCTGGCCGCGGAGCTTGAAGGGGTCTCCGGCATCGAGGCGGTCTCGGCTGACCGCGACACCGCCGACGCTCCTTTCTACGACCTCCAGGGGCGCCGCGTCGCCATCCCCGCCAAAGGTTGCCTCTACATCCGCGCCGGCAAGATAGCGCGCTACTGATCCAGGTTGACTTATGACAGATGTGAACATGCTCATTACTCTCGGCCTCCTGCTCGTGTTCGCGCTGGTGGCGCTGTGGGGAGTCAGGAAGGAAGAGGGCCCCGCCGGGTTCTTTTCCAAGGATTACACGACGTTCCTTAAAGGGGTCGCCGCGATCATAGTGGTATTCGTGCATTTCCCGCCGGAGTATTCCAACCCGGTCCAGGATCTCGCCGGCAGTTTCGCGTATGTGGGGGTGACGGTGTTCTTCATGGTCTCGGCCTACGGGATGTGCCACGGAGTGTATGCCAAGAGGGGTTATATGGCTTCGTTCTGGCGCAACCGCCTTGTCAGCCTCCTGATTCCCAACATAGTGGTAAACATAGTGTTTTATTGCGCGGAGAGTTTCGCGGGGATGGGGCCGCTTCCGAAGTTGCTTTATGATGTGAACTACTATGTGGTGATCCTGCTGGAATTCTGCCTGGTGTTCTATCTCGTCATGCTTTTTAAGGACAAGGTGAGGAACCAGAAGGTTCTTGACTGGGTGCTGATCGGGATTGTCACGGCCTCGGCGGTGTACCGGTACTTCACCGACCATGTGATACCCCAGGGCTGGTGCTACGAGCGCATGGGGCTGGTGTGGGGCATCCTGCTGTACCGCTACCGCGGGACGCTCCTGGCCTGGACGCGCGGCCATACCCTCTGGAAGATACTCGCTTTCGCGGTTCTTTCGGGGTTGCTGGGCGTTCTGTACCTCAAATACAAGCTGGTGTGGTTCTGGGGCGCCTTCCTGTTGAAGATAGTCCTCGCGGTGGCGCTCATAGTCCTGGTTACCCTGCTGACGTACGACAGGCGGTTCAACCGGGCGATACTCTCGCTGGGCAGGAACTCGTATGAGATTTACCTGTCGCACGGTTTCGTGATGGGGATGCTCGCCTGCCTGGTTCCGGTACTTCCGGGGGGAGCGTTCATCGCGGCCACTTTCGCCTGCACTCTGGCCGTGAGCTACGCCGCCCACGCGCTCGCGAAGCCGCTCGTGGGGGCTTTGCGCAAATAACCGCTTAATTTGTAGGATACAATGATTGTCAAGACTTACGCCGCGGCGCTCCAAGGGATAGACGCCATACCGGTAACGATCGAGACCCTGCTCGACAGCGGGTTCATGATGACGATGGTCGGGCTGCCCGACACGGCGGTGAAGGAGAGCGCCGAGCGGGTGATGTCGGCCGTCAACGTCAGCGGTTTCGGCTTTCCGCGGAGAAAGGTTGTGATCAACCTGGCTCCGGCCGACGTGCGCAAGGAGGGCTCGGCCTACGACCTGCCGATCGCCGCGGGCATCGTCGCCGCGGACGGGAAGATCAAGCCTGACCACCTGGGGGAGTTCCTGATGATCGGGGAGCTGTCGCTCGACGGGTCGCTGCTGCCGGTAAAGGGCGTGCTCCCTATGGCGATCATGGCCAGGAAGCTCGGTTTCCGTGGTATGATCGTGCCGCGGGCCAACGCCCTGGAGGCCGCCGTTGTCAATGACATCGAGGTCTACGGGTGCGGCAGTTTCGCCGAGGTCGCCGGGTTTCTCAACGACGCGGCGGGGGTGGAGCGCACCGAGGTCGACACCCGGGTGGAGTTTTCGAAGGCCTACGCGACGTTTCCGTTCGACTTCGCCGACGTCAAGGGCCAGCAGGGTGTGAAGCGGGCGTTCGAGGTGGCCTGCGCCGGGGGGCACAACATACTGCTCGTGGGTCCTCCCGGGTCGGGCAAGTCGATGATGGCCAAGCGCCTGCCGTCGATCCTGCCCCCGCTGTCGCTGGCCGAGGCTCTGGAGACCACCAAGATCCATTCCGTTGCGGGGAAGCTGAAAGGGGGCTCGATGCTGATGACCACGCGCCCGTTCAGGTCGCCGCACCACACGATTTCGCCCGTGGCGCTCGTGGGAGGCGGGGCAAATCCCGTGCCGGGGGAGATTTCGCTGGCCCACAACGGGGTGCTTTTCCTCGACGAGTTTCCCGAGTTCTCGCGGTCGGTGCTCGAGGTCATGCGGCAGCCGTTGGAGGACAGGCACATCAACATATCCAGGGCCAAATACTCGATCGACTATCCGGCCGGCTTCATGCTCGTGGCGTCGATGAACCCGTGTCCCTGCGGCTACTACAACCACCCGACCAGGGAGTGTACCTGCTCCCAGACGCAGGTCCGCCGCTATCTGGGCCGCATTTCCGGGCCGCTGCTCGACCGCATCGACCTGCAGGTGGAGATTATGCCGGTGCCGTTCGACGAGCTGTGCGACATGGCTCCCGGCGAAAGCTCGGCCGCGATCCGGGAGAGGGTGGCGCGCGCCCGTGAAATCCAGGAACGCCGCTTCGCCGGAGACCCCGCGACCCATTGCAACGCGCAGATGACGCCGCGGCAGCTGGCGGCGCACGCGCGTCCGACGCCGGAGGGAGCGCGCATACTCGAACGCGCGATGGCCAAGTATGACATGAGCGCCCGCGCCTACGACCGCATACTCAAAGTGGCGCGCACTGTGGCCGACCTCGAAGGGGCTGCGGAAATCGGGCCTTCCCATATCCGCGAGGCGGTCTCCTACCGCTCGCTTGACCGCTCGACCTGGGGGCTGAAATAAGCCGGCCTCTGGCCGGCTCACGGCGCGAGCGCCTACACGCAAACAAAGCGCCTTTGAAGGAAACAAGGCGCTTCTGCGCCCTCCAAAGCCCCCCTCCCCGCCCTCCAAAGCGCTTCCAGAAAAGCAAAAGCATCAATTATATTTGTTTAAGTGCCAACCGCTCGCGGTTGAAAAAACAATCATCCATGCCCCGCTCTTTCCACCACGACTACACCACCCGCTGCATTTACCATATAACCATGGTCAAAGCGCCCGCGGCCCCGTATTTCGGACGGCTCGCGGGTCGGCTGCCTGATATCGCGGTTGAGAGAAGCGCGTTGGGGAGAATAATCGAGAGAAACATCCGAAACATCCCGGCCTTGAACCCCAAGCTCAGGATTCTGCAATATGTCATCATGCCTGATCATATTCATTTCCTCCTTTTCGCGACCGAAAAGCTCGAGATGCCCGTCGGGAAGTATATGGGGATGTTCAAGGTCAGGATCTTTCAGGAATTTAACATGATAAGCGGCTCGCGGGAATCGGTTTTCACTCCCGACTTCGACGACAGAATCCTATACCGTTCCCGCTCGCTCGACACAATTTTCCGCTATATACGCGAGAATCCCTATCGGCTGGCGGCGCGCCGCGACCGGCCCGATTTCTTCCGGCGCGTGAACCGCCTGGAAATCGCAGGCGGGGAGTGGCAGGGCTACGGCAACTTCCAGCTACTCGAAAATCCGTTCAAGGAGCAGGTTGTCGCGCACCGCGCCGACACGCCCGAGCGCCGCGGGCAAAACCGCGCCCTCTAGCTCCACACAGCCGCCAACGGGGGCGTGCTCGTGTCTCCCTTCATCAGCAAAGAGGAGAAAGCTATCCGCACGGAGGCCGAGGCTCTCGACGCGAAAATAATACTCCTGACAAACGAAGCCTTTCCCGAGCGCTATAAGCCTGCCGCCCGCGACTTCCACCGCTGCTCCGCCGGGCGCCTGCTGATAATCTCACCAAAAGAATCATTACCGCCAGGTCGCGACACATTTCTTAAACTCAACGCCATAGCCGCGAAGTTGGCCGAGGGGGCGGCCGGAATCAAAATAATTAGTTAAATTTGCGGGGAGTGATTAATGATTATGATGGCTGACAGATCGCGATGAAGAAGGTGGTTAATGAGCTGTTTCGGAGGAGGGTGCCGTTCGCGGCGTGGTGGATTGGGCTGACGGCGGCCTACTGCCTGGTGTTCACAACGGTGGAGTTCATTGGCTCGCCGGTGTCGGGTGCCGGGGGACTCGCGACCCTGGCGGCGCAGTGGTGCGTGGTGGCTTTCGCTACCTCGGGTATGATAGGGCTGATTTCGGTGAACAGGTATGTGTTC
Organism: uncultured Muribaculaceae bacterium; assembly: GCA_910579105.1. GTDB lineage: Bacteria > Bacteroidota > Bacteroidia > Bacteroidales > Muribaculaceae > UBA7173. Next base: position 57,763 of record CAJTRT010000009.1, read on the forward strand.
GCCGGGGCGTTTCCCGTGCTGGCGGTACTGTCGGCGGTCCTTTCCTATTACAAGCTGGCGATGGGGGTGAGCTTCACACCGATGATGCTGGAACTGGCTGTTGTCAACGACCTCCGAACGTGGATGACGGTCATAGACTGGCGGCTGGTCGCGGTGGCGTGTCTGGCGCTTTGCGCGTCAGGCGCGGTGGTGTGGCTGCGCTGGCGGCTCGTCAGGCCGCTGGGCAGGGACCGCGCGCTCGACTACGCCGCGCTGTCGGTTGCCATCATACTGGTGCCGTCGGTGTTTGTGGGCCGGTTCCGGATGCCGGTGATGGCCAGGATGCCCTATTCGTTCTACGACGTGACCCGGCAGTATCTTGAAGACCGCAGGGATGTCGCCACGGTGCGGAGCGCTTTCGATGATGTCGCGGTGAAGGGTGCGGAAGAGCCCCCGGCCGTGGTTGTGATACTGGGTGAATCGCTCCGGGCCGACCATCTGGGGCTTAACGGTTACCGCCGGCAGACCACCCCGCTGCTCGCCGGCGAGCAGAACCTTGTCTCGTTCCCGAATGTGTATTCCGAATACACCTACACCCACGTCTCCGTGCCGCATATCGTCACGCGCGCCGATTCGGTTAATCCTGACGCGGCGTACACCGAGCCGTCGTTCATAACGCTTTTCAACAAGGCGGGTTACAGGACGTGGTGGATCTCGAACCAGGACAATGTCGGCAGTTACGCGTATTTCATACACGAGGCGGACTCCGTGGTCTATGGCAATGCAGCGAAGTCGCTCTATGATTTCAGCAGCTGGTATGACGCGGACCTGCTGCCGCATATCCGCCGGGCGCTCGGCCGCGGTGGCGAGCCGTCGCTGGTGGTGGCGCACGCGATCGGGTCACACTGGTGGTACAAGTCGCACTACCCCGATTCGCTGGCGGTGTTCAGGCCGGAGACCGACAGCCGCATACTCTCCGACCTGACCGACGAGCAATTGGTGAACTCCTACGACAACACCATTATCGCCACCGACAGGTTCGTCGCGGAGGTCATAGGGATGCTGCGGGAGCGCCCCGCGCTGCTGGTCTATGTCTCGGACCACGGGGAGTCGCTTGGCGAGGACGGCAACTACCTCCACAAGTGCGACGCCGAGGAGCTGCGCCATCCGGCCTGCTTCGTCTGGTGGTCCGACAGCTACGGCGGCCTGTTCCCGGAGAAGGTGGCGGCGCTGAGGGGGAACGCTGCCCGGCACTGCCGCACCGACGTAGTGTTCCATACGGTGATTGACGGGGCGGGGCTTGAGACCGAAGTCCTTGACCCCGCCCAAAGCCTTTTCAGATAAAGCCTTTTTCAGATATGGCGAGGAGAATGGATGACGCACCCCAAGGGAGGATTCCCTGGGTTGACTACTACAAGGGAATCGCGATTTTCTCGGTCGTGTGGCTGCATGTGCATTCGAGCGAGGTGCTTGACTGGTGCATAAACGCGTATGTCATACCCGTGTTCCTGGCATGCTCAGGCTTTCTTTTCTCATACCGGCGCAATCCGTCGTTCAGTGGATTCCTGCGGAAACGCTTCCGCCAGTTGGTTGTGCCGTACCTATGGATCAACCTGTTGGCGTACGCGGCGTGGTTTCTGGCGCTCAGGCATTACGGCGACAATGCGCTTGACTCCCTGGCGTGGTACAAGCCGTTGGCCGCCATATTCATAGGCTGGCCTCGGTGGCTGGTGCAGGATGTCCCTCTGTGGGCTATAATGGCGTTCTTTTCTGTCGAGATCGTTTATTATGTGCTGCGGCGCGCTGTCAGGAGCGGCTTCGCGGTGATCGCGCTGTCGCTGGTTGTGTGCTGGGTGGCTTATCGGTTTGCCCGCGGGTGGCTGGAATGGCTTCCGTTCTGCCTCGGTCCGGCGCTTTTCGGTCTGCCGTTCTATGCTCTCGGCCACGTTGTCGCCGAGCGGCGCGCTATGTTTCCGGGGGCGTTTCGGTTGAATGCGCCGCTGGCTCTCGCCGGGTTGGCGTTGTTCCTCTGCGGATTGTTGAATAATTCGCCGGTAGCGTTCTATGTATGCGAGTTCGGAAACCCGGTATTCTTCCTTATAGGGGGTGTCGGGGGGGTGATCCTCGTGGAGCAGTTGTCATTGCTTTTAGCGAGGCGGTTCGGCGACACTCCTTTTGTCGTGTTCGTGTCGAAATCCACTCTGTTGGTGTGCGGGTTTCATCTGCTTGTGTTCGCGGCGGTCAAGGGTGTGGCGCTGTTCGTGTTCGGCATCCCGCCGGGGCTGCTGTCGGCCAATGTTTTCAACGGGCTGCTTTTCGCGGTTGTCGCGTTCGGTTTGTCGCTCGTGCCGGCCTACATAGTGTTCCGTTACTTCAATTTCCTGGTTGACAAAAGGTAGCGAGGCGTGCGAGGGTGGCGTTGCGGTCGAGCGCGAGCTGGGCGGCGAGGGCTTCGGTGTCGGAAAAGCGGCGTTCGCCGCGGAGGCGGTCGATGAAGGAGAGGGTCAGGCGGGAGCCGTATAGGTCAGTACCGGGAGGGAGGCCGATCAGATGGGCCTCGACGGAGAGGGGCGCGCCGGGGCTGTCGACGGTGGGGCGGCAGCCGATGTTTACCATGGCGGGGAGAGAGCCGGGGGGCAGGAGGACCGCTCGCTGAAGCTCGCGGAACCCGACAAACGGGTTGGTCTCGGAGGTGGCCATGGCGGCGTAGACGCCGGGGGCGGGGAGTAGAATTGAGGGGGAAAGACTGAGGTTGGCGGTTGGGAATCCGATTGTGCGGCCGAGGGCCTTGCCGTGCGCGATGGTGCCGGTCGCGGAGTGGGGGCGTCCCAGCAGACGGGCGGCTTCGGAGACTTCGCCGTCCGCTATGAGCCGCCGGATCGCGGAGGAGCTTATTCCGGATTCGGATGGCAGCTCCCTGGCCTGGATTAGTTCTATGCCGGCCCGGGCGGCGAGGTCGCGGTAGGTGTCGAAACCGCTCGGCGCGTCGTGGCCGAAGCGGTTGTTGAAGCCCATCAGGAGTGCGGCCGCGCCGAAGCGGTCGCGCAGCATGGCGAGGAAGTCGGCGGCGGATGTGGCGCGGAGGGCTTCGTCGAATGGGAGTAGGATGATTTCGTCGCCAAGGAAGCCTTCGGCCTTTATAAGCGCGGCTTTTTCAAAGGGGGAGGTGATGAGCCGCGGGGCTTTCCCGGGGGCTATGAGGCTCAGGGGGTGGTTGGTAAAGGTTATGACCAGGGGCTTCATGCCTCGTTCGCAGGCGATCAGGCGGAGCTGGCGCAGGAGGTAGCGGTGGCCTATGTGGAGGCCGTCGAACATGCCTACCACGGCTATGCGGGGGAGGGCTCCCTCGCCCGGCTTCCGCCTCGAGCGCGCGACGGGGAGGGCGTGTGGGAAGCCGCTCGCCTGCGGCTCGCTCCACTCTACATTATGGGATGATTTGGGTGGCAATGGTGACAAACTGGGGAACAGAGGGGATGATTTGGATGGAAAAGGGGGGAATTATACGCGGCACGCCGCGTCCCTACGGAGGGGAGCCCTGGTGGCCCGGGGGTAGGGACGCGATATATCGCGTCCGCGAAAAGGTCGGGGTCAGGGACGAGGGGGATTATCGGGCGGCTTCGGCCTCGCGCACAAGGTCGATGAGGCTCTGCCCCTGGGTGACATGGGCAGTCTGGAAGCCGAGGGCTTCGGCGGCGCGGCAGTTGGCGGCGGAGTCGTCGAGGAAGAGGGTCTCGGCCGGGTTGAGGCCGAAGCGGCGCACGGCCTCGAGGAAGATTCCTGGAGCCGGTTTGCAGCATTTGACGTCGAAGGAGGTGACGCAGCCGTCGAAGTAGTAGGGGAGGTTGTGGCCGTCCTTGTCAAATTCCTTGACGATGAATCCATTCCACATTATTTCGTTGGTGTTGGAGAGCATGTATACGGGATAGCGGGAGTGGAGTTCCTCCAGCTGGCGCAGGCGCTCCGCGGGGATACCGATGAGGAAGCGCATCAGAGCTCCGTCGATCTGGACGTCGGTCACGGGGACGGGAATCAGGCGGCGGATTTCGTCACGGAAACAGTCGGGGGTGATCGCTCCTTCCTCGAGCCGGAGGAAGGGACCTTTCTGCGAGAAGTCGCCGAGGAAGTCTTCGGGCTTTTCCATTCCGATCTGCCGGAAGGCTTCGACGCAGCGTTCGCGGCGGATGTCCATGATCACGCCTCCGAGGTCGAATAGCAGGGCTTTTATCATATTCTCTTTTTTTTGAATCAGTGTCAGGCCGTCGCGGAGAGGGAGGATCACGGTGAGCAGTGACGGGTCGGCGGCCACCGCGTCGTTGAAACGGCGTATGCCGGCGGTCTGTGGGTCGGGTTTCGCGTCGGGGTCGGCTACCTTGCCGTCCCAAAGGGTGTTGTCGGCGAGGATGAATCCGCCCGGGGCGACGAGAGGGAGGACGGCGCGGAATGTCTCGAGGTAGCGGCGCTTGTCGGCATCGAGGAACACCAGGTCGAACGTCTCCGGGGGGAAGGAGGGTAGGAGCTGTTCGGCGTCGGCGATGTGGAGGGTGATTTTCGACCCGAGGGGGCTGGTGGAGAAGAGGCGGCGCAGGCGCGGCTCCATCTCGTCGTCGATTTCGACGGTGTCGAGGGTGGAGCCTTCGGGGAGCCCCTCGGCTATGCAGAGAGCCGAGTAGCCGGCGTAAGTGCCGATCTCCAGGGCGCGCCGCGGGGCGGCCATGGCGGTGAGGAGGGTCAGCAGGCGCCCCTGGACGTGGCCGGAACACATACGGGGGTAGAGGCAGCGGAGGTTGATTCCGCGGCGCAGTGCGGCCAGGGGTTCCGGCTCGGGGGATGTGTGGGCTTCTATGTATGCCTGGAGGTCTTCGGTCATTTGTTTTGCGGTTGGAGGAGGGCGCTCGCTGAAGCTCGCGCAACCCGACAGACAGCGGCTGGGACTTATACGCGGCACGCCGCGTCCCTACGGGCGGGAGAAGCGAGGGGGCTTCATTGCTCCTTCGTTCGGCTTACGCCTCGCGCACAGGGAAATCAGAGGAGGGCTTCGATGCCGAGGCGGTAGCTGTCGAGACCGAAGCCGGCGATTGTGCCGCGGCAGGCGGGGGCGATCATGGAGCGGTGGCGCTCGGGCTCGCGGGCGGCGGTGTTCGAGATGTGGACTTCGACAACCGGGGTCTCGACGGCGCGTATGGCGTCGGCGATGGCGAGGGAGGTGTGGGCGTAGGCTCCGGCGTTGAGGATTATCCCTTTGGTCTCGGGGTCGAATCCGGCGCGGTGTATGGCGTCGATGATGTCCCCCTCGTGGTTGCTCTGTATGTAGTCGAGATCCACTGACGGGTAGTCGGCGGCGAGGGCTTTGAGGAAGTCCTCCATTGTGACGCGGCCGTAAATCGCCGGCTCGCGCACACCGAGGAGGTTGAGGTTCGGCCCGTTGATGATCAGGATTTTGCTCATATAGGCTTCTTTTAGGCGGTCTCCCGGTCGCGGGGATTATTTCTTCATTTCTACCTTGAGGGTCGGGGGGAGGGTGGAGTTCCGCTCGGCCACCGCGTCGGCTACCTCGCGGGCGAGGTGGAGGAATTCGTGGGAGGCCACAGACTCTTCGAGCGCGATGGGGGTTCCCGCGTCGGCGGCCTGCCCGACGGACATCACCAGGGGCACCTGCGCGAGGAGCCTGACGTTCATCTCCCGGGCGAGTTTCGCGGCTCCGCCGTCGCCGAAGATGTAATATTTCTCGTCGGGATGGGCGGCGGGGGTGAACCATGCCATGTTCTCGACTATGCCGAGGATAGGGACGTTGACCTTGTCGCCGGTGAACATCGCGATACCCTTGCGGGCGTCGGCGAGGGCCACTTCCTGGGGGGTGCTGACGATTACCACGCCTGTTATGGCGAGAGTCTGCACGAGTGTCAGGTGTATGTCGGAGGTGCCGGGAGGCATGTCGATCACGAAGTAGTCGAGGTCGCCCCAGTCGGCGTCGTTGATGAGCTGTTTGAGAGCGTTCGAGGCCATTGAACCGCGCCACAGGACGGGCGCGTCGCGGTCGACGAGGAATCCTATGGAGAGGAGCTTCACCCCGTAGCGTTCGAGGGGTATTATGAGGTCTCGGCCGTCGACCTTGTGCATATAAAGCTCGGCGTCCTCCACTCCGAACATCTTGGGCATCGAGGGGCCGAATATGTCGGCGTCGAGGAGGCCCACCTTGTAGCCTTCGCGGGCGAGTGCCACGGCGAGGTTGCTGGCGATGGTGGACTTGCCCACGCCCCCTTTGCCGGAGGATACCCCTATGATGTTTTTCACGCCGGCGAGAGGCCTGGCCGCCGGCTGCGGTGCCGGCACGCGGGTCTTCACTTTTATGTTCCCCTTGATTTCCACGTCGGGGGAGATGTATGTGGCGATGGCGGTCTCGGCGGCCTTGACTATCGACTTGATGAAGGGGTCGGTGGGCCGGTCGAATATTATGGAGAACGATACCTTGTCGCCGTCGATGCGTATGTCGTCCTCGACCATTCCGGCTGAGACGATGTCTTTGCCCGAGGCCGGATAGCGTACGTTTGCCAGCGCGTCGAGTATGAGTTTGGGGTATAGGGTCATATGAGGTCGGTGGGTTTGTTTTCGGATGTTGCCATGGTTTCGAGCGTGCCGCGCGAGAAGCTGCGGTAAGTGTCGAGGGGAATCTCTACTTCCGGCTCGGCGAGCGCCCCCTGGTGCGCCAGGGGGAAGGCGAGGTACTTTATCGAGAGGCCTCGCGCGAGCCACTGCCGCTCGTAGAAGGTGCGGATCTGCATTATGTCGGGGGTGACTCCCGGGGGGAGGGGCGCCCCGGCCTCGACGGAGGCATAGAGGTCGGCGGTGTCGGCCGCCAATGGTATGTCGTTGCGGAGAGCCATCTCGCGGGTGTAGGTGTAGAGAAAGGGGGAGTCGGTCTTGAGGTTGACGGTCCCCCCGTCTTTCATGACCTTGCGGTAGAGGTTCAGGAAATTTGTGCCTGTCAGCCTCTTGCGCGCCTTTTTCATCTGCGGGTCGGGGAAGGTGATCCATATGGAGTCGACCTCGCCCGGGGCGAAGAAGCGGTCGAGCAGCTCGATGTTGGTGCGGACGAAGGCGGCGTTGCGCAGCCCGAGGTCGCGCGCCTGGCAAGCGCCGGTCCACATGCGGGCGCCCTTTATGTCGATTCCGATGAAGTTGCGGTCGGGGAACCGGCTGGCGAGGCCGACGGTGTATTCCCCCTTCCCGCACCCCAGCTCGAGGACGAGGGGGTTGTCGTTATGGAAGAACTCCTCCCGCCAGCGGCCTCGCATGGGGAAACCTCCGGCCGCGACCAGTTCGCCGTATGGCGCCTGGAACACGCAGTCGATGGTCTCCATCTCGCGGAATTTCTTTAACTTGTTTTTTCCCATATTCTTTCAGTCCCATTCGATTATCGCGGCGGCTTCGGAGAGGGAGTATGGCAGGGGCGGGGTGACTTTCGCTACCTTCACGCGTCCCTGGTTCACCTCGGGGTAGCTGCTTACGATCGCCTGGCGTATTCGCCAGGCGACGTTCTCGATCAGCGCCGAGGGGCGCGCCATCTGTTTGGTGATTATGTCTATGATGTCGGCGTAGTTCAGGGCCATCGGCACGGTGTCGCTCTCGGCGACGCACAGCGAGGGGTATGTGAGGCTCACTGACACCTCGAACTCGTTGCCGACTACGCGCTCCTGCTCGCCCACGCCGTGGTAGGCGTAGATTTTCAGGCGGTTTATTTCGATTTTACCTCTGATCATAGACTATCGGATGTTATGACGAGGCCGGCATCTGGCGTGAAGCCGCCACCGGCCGCTAACGTATTGGCAAAGTTAGTGAATTTTTCGAGGGAAAAGGGGCGGCAATAGGGCTTTTTTTGTAATTTTGCTTCACTACTGTCCACTAAAAATGGACGGGGTTAAAAATTAAATAAATTCGGTTCA
>CAJTRT010000010.1 GCA_910579105.1 uncultured Muribaculaceae bacterium
TATCGAGTTTTTTGCGTACATTCGCGTGCTGATTATACACGACATGTTTAACTTCTTCAAGAAAAAGAACACAGAGCCGGTAGAGCTGTTCGTACACACAGACATCCACTGCCACCTCGTGCCCGGAATTGACGACGGCCAGAAAGAGGCGGAATCAGCCGCCGATCTCGTTGCCAGGGAATATAACTGGGGCATAAGGCGTATCATAACCACGCCACACGTCACCCAGGACACCTTCGAGAACACTCCCGAGACTATCAGCGACGCATTCGCGAAGTTGCGCTCGGCAGTGGAGGAGAGAGGCACGGATATCGAGCTGCTCCATTCCGCCGAATACCGTATCGACGGCTTTTTCCAGGAACAGCTCGAAGCAGGAAATGTCAATCCTATGCCAAACCGCTACCTGCTGGTCGAAAACTCGTTCATCCAGGAAGCCTGGCATCTCGACGAGTTGCTTTTCGACCTTAAAATCCGCGGATTCCGACCGATTCTCGCCCATCCGGAGCGTTACTCATACTATTTCAGCAAGCGCCAGCGATACGAGCAGCTTCACAACGCCGGCACTCTGTTCCAGGTAAACCTCCTGAGTCTTGCCGGCCATTACGGCAAGGAAGTGAAGCATATGGCCGAATTCCTTGTGGAAAACAACATGGTCGACTTTGTGGGAACCGATATGCACAACCACACCCACTGCGACGCTATCGAGGCCTATATGGCAACGAAAGATTACCGCCGTCACGCGGCGGCGCTGGCTCCGCGGGTGCTTAACGACACAGCTTTCCTGCCTGAAAACGCCTGATAGCCGCGACACAAACACAAATAGAATCCCGCCTGGCAGCGACTATGCTTCCCAGGCGGGATTTTAGTTCTTACATTGAACCAGACCGGTCATCAGTAATTATGATCTGTGGCCCGCATTTCAGCGTCAGTAACGGGCGGATTGGTCATCTTGTGCCATACATACGCGATATAGCCTATAACTATCGGTAGAAGCAGCGTCACCCATGACATCACGGTCAGTGTGAACTCCGTCGAGGAGCTGTTGGCTATTGTTAGCGAGCTGTCGGGATCTGATACCGAAGGGAGGTAAGCGGTATTGTTGTATCCGCTGACACAGAAGAGGCTGGTCACGACCGCCACAACGCCTATGCCGGCCCACCAGAAGGCCGCGCCGCGGAACTTCGGATCAAAGGCGCCGCGGATAACGCCGTAAAGAACGGCCAGCACGCCTATCAGGAACACAGCGCCGACCCACCACAGCTCAATCAGATTGAACAGATACTTGTTGGGAATCTCGGCGAAATGGCCCGTAGTAGCATCCCAGCTGTATCCACTGGCGGTAAAAAGCACTCCCAGGAAAGCCAGGAACAGGACAACAAACACCACGCCGTTGACAAGCACGCGTCTGCGGCAGAGGTTGCAGAACTCCTCCTCGCGGGGATCGCGCACGTTACGGTAAAGAAACAGCACGCCGAGAGTGCGGGCCAGAAAGTAAACCGTGAACCCCAGCAGCAACGGACGCCAGGAGAATACCTGTTCAAGCCCGTGGCTGTCGCTCCACACGGAAATCACCGGCGACCCCGCGTCAAGGATGCTTTGGCGCGAGATATAGAATTCGGCACCGAAAAACTGCATACCTACCGCCACTCCGAGCAACACGCAGCCTACGAATCCGTTAACCCACAGGAACATGTCATAGGCACGTCTGCCGAAAACATTGGCCGGCTTGGAACGGAACTCATAGCTCACAGCCTGGAGTATGAAGCTGAAAAGAATCAGCATCCAAAGCCAGTAGGCCCCTCCGAAACTCGTGGAGTAATAGAGCGGGAACGAGGCGAAGAACGCCCCGCCGAAGGTAACGAGGGTAGTGAACGTAAGTTCCCACTTCCTGCCGAGCACATTGACGTACAGGCGCTTCCGCTCCTCGTTTTCTGCCGACCATATCATTGTCTGCCCTCCCTGAACGAAGAGGAGGAACACCAGCAGCCCGCCGAGCAGCGATATGACGAACCACCAATAAATCTGTAATGCTTCCATATTATACTAAGTTACAGGAGATTAATGTTTGTCATCGGCAAGGATGTCACGCCGTGAAGCCTTCCTTATTTCCTTGCAGAGTATGGATATTTCCGCTGTAAGGAGCCCGGCAAACACTATCGCGAACAGCCAGAACGTGAGCTGCACGGAACCGGCCGGGATAGAGCTTACCGCGGCACGGGTCGGCAGCAGCCCCTCGATCACCCATGGCTGGCGCCCTACTTCCGCCACAACCCATCCGGCCTCGGATGCGAGCCATACCAGGGGAATGGTGAGCATCCCGAAGAATACCACCCAGCGGTTTTCAAGATGCCGGGGTTTATGGTAGCCAAGAAACAGCATCACGAGAAAGAACAGCAGGAAATATCCGCCGCAGATCACCATCACGCGGAAAGCGTAGAAAGTGACCGCCACGGGCGGAACCGCCTCGTCGGGATTCGACAGATAGCCGTAACCGAAATAGCGGAAGTCGGCCTTCAGACGCTTCTCGGCGGCAGCCATCGCGGCGGCATCGCCGGCTTTGGAGGCCGCGTCATATTCCCGGAGCGCCTGCTGGGCCGCCTGCCCGCGCTCGATTCTCTCATAGTAGCTGACGGTGCGTACAGTGTCGCCGTTCCCGTCCAGCTCAACGCCGTCAATAAGGTCGTTTATGCCTGGGACGAAAGCGTCGGGATCATGCTTGGCAAGCAGCGAGAGGGCTTTTGGTATCTCGATTCCAAAAAGCATGGGGTCTTTGTCGTCGGAGCGCTCCTTGGAGGGGTCGAGGATGCCGAACCCGACAAGGCCCTGGCCGTTGGTGCCGTTATACAGCCCCTCCATGGCGGCGAGTTTCATGGGCTGCACCCTGGAGACCTGCACGGCGGAACCGTCGCCGGTCCACATGGTCAGTATGATGCCCGCGAGTCCCACCCACGACGCGATTTTCACAGAATCCTTTGCGAACTCCGCATTGCTCTTTTTGAAGAGGAACCAGGAGCTGACTCCGACTACGAACCCAGCGCCGAGAACCCATCCGCTGAGCACCGTATGGAAGAACTTGTTGAGCGCCACCGGCGAGAGCGCCACATCGGAGAACGATACCATGACATTGCGCATCTGCGCGGGATCGAACTCCATCCCGGCCGGATACTGCATCCAGGCGTTGGCCACAAGGATCCAGAAGGCCGAGAGGCATATGCCCGCGGCTGTAAGCCATGTCGAAGCCAGATGGAAACCCGGGCTGACGCGCTTCCACCCGAAGAACATCACGGCGATGAAAGTCGATTCGAGGAAGAAAGCCGCGATGCCCTCGATAGCGAGCGGCGCGCCGAATATGTCGCCGACGAACCAGGAATAGTTGGACCAGTTTGTGCCGAACTCGAATTCGAGAATCAGCCCCGTGGCCACGCCGCAGGCGAAGTTTATGCCGAACAGTAGCATCCAGAACTTCACCATACGCTTCCAGCGCTCGTTTCTTGTTTTATAGTAGATGGTCTCCATTATCCCCACAATCAGGGACAACCCGATTGACAGGGGCACGAAGAGCCAGTGCACTATGGCCGTAAGCGCGAATTGCCACCGCGACCAGTCGACAGTACTCAGTAAGTCATCCATGTTAAATGATTTTAGGCCTGTTGAAATATGATTTTGTATGGAAACAAGGGCGCCCCGCTTTGGGGGCGGGGCGCCTCGTTGACGTTGTTCTGTTATCGTTTACTCGAACTCGATAAGCACCTGGTCGGTTCCCACCGTCTCGTCGGGCTTCACAAAGACGCGTTTCACGGTCAGGTCGCGTTCGGCTTCCAGATCATTCTCCATCTTCATCGCCTCGTAGACCATCATGATCTGGCCTTTCTTGACCTTGTCACCCGCCTTCACGTGGATCTCGACGATTCTGCCACCCATAGGCGCGCGGAACACATCGCCGGTAATCGGCTCGTCATCGGAGGGGGCAGGCGCGGCTGCCTGCTCCTTAGTCGCGGGAGCGGCGGGAGCCTTGTCGGCATACTCCTCCTTGCGGCGGTTCGTGAGGAAGGTCTTGGCCACGTTGGGCAGAAGTTCGAGCAGCAGCTCCTCCTCCTTGTTGGAAGCGAGCTTCACGCCGCCAAGCTCCGCCACAGCGGGGTTCTCGGGTTTCTTGTACTTGGAAACGTCATAGGGTTTCTCCTGGGCAGAACCTGTGAGCTTCTCGCGGAAAGCGGGATCCACGGGCACCGGGGTGTGGCCGTATTCACCTTTCACAAGGGAGATGAACTGGTTGTTGGCCTGGGAATAGTCCGGATTGCCCTTGCGGCGGTCAATTGCCAGAAGCACGGCCTGCGAGCCGACAATCTGGCTGGTGGGGGTCACCAGGGGAACCAGGCCGGCGTCGCGGCGCACCTTCGGAATCAGCTTCATGGCATCCTCGAGGAGGTCGGAAGCCTGGAGAGCCTTGAGCTGCGCGACCATGTTGGAGTACATGCCGCCGGGAACCTCGGCCTCCTTGACGAGCAGGTTGGGCTTGGGGAAGCCGAAGTGGGCCTCGATAGCGTGACAGGCGGCGAGAAGCTCCTCCTCGTTTCCTGCCTTGGCGGCGGCAATCGCCTTGTCGAACAGCGCGTCGACATCCGCGGGAAGCTTGTCGGCCAGGGGATCGAAGTCGTTGGGGAACTTGTCCTTGTTGAGGTCGAAATCGGCCATACGCTTGCGCACGTCCTTAAGCTGCCTGCGGATTTCGCCAACCTTCTCCATGTTACATTCAACCTCGATACCGAGCTTCTGGCAGAAGATGTAAACCAGCTCGATGGCGGGAGCGGCGGAACCTTCGCCGAACCACCAGATGTTGGTGTCGAGGATGTCCACCCCGTTCATAATCGCCATAAGCGACGATGCGAGACCGTAGCCGGGAGTGCAGTGGGTATGGAAATCGACCGGGACCTTGACGGCTGCTTTCAGCTTGGAGATGATGGACGCGGCGCGCATCGGGTTCACGAGGCCGGCCATATCCTTCAGGGTTATGATTTTCGCGCCGAGGCGTTCCATCTCGCGGGCCTTGTCGACAAAGTACTCGTCGGTGAAAATCTTCTCGGGAGCGGCGGGAGCCTCCTCCTTCTTGCCGAACAGACGACCCAGGAATCCCTGTTTCTTTGGAGCAGCCACGGGCTCTTCCTTGGGGTCGACCGTGTAGCATACGGCCGCGTCGGCCACGCCGCCAAGCTCGTTGATCAGGCGTATCGACTCCTTGACATTATCTATGTCGTTCAGGGCGTCGAAGATACGCATCACGTTGAGGCCGTTCTTGATGGCCTCCTTATAGAATCCCTCCAGCACGCTGTCGGGGTAAGGTACATAACCGAAGAGGTTGCGGCCGCGCGAAAGGGCCGAGAGAAGCGAGCGTCCTTCTATGGCTTTCGAGATCTTGCGCAGACGCTCCCAGGGAGATTCGTCGAGGTAGCGCATCACCGAGTCGGGAACGGCGCCGCCCCATACCTCCATGATGTAGAAGCCCGCGTCCTTGTAGAGGGGAAGCAGCGGATCGATATCCGACTGCTTGAGGCGGGTTGCGAAGAGCGACTGCTGACCGTCGCGCAGGGTAAGATCCCTGATTCTTAACTTCTTCTCCATATCTGATAATTGTTAGATGTGAATGATGTCTGACGTTGCTGCCTCAATCGGCATACCGACACCGGTTGTTAACAGATTGCAAACTTACACAATATTTTCGATATTCCAAAGCCCCAAAAGGCGCGTGTCGCTCAAAAATGGTAAAAATTTTTAATCGCAGGTACGCGGAACATGATGGTGATGGGCGTGGCACTCACACAGCGTTCGGTCCACTATGGCGTGGCGCGTGGTGATTCCGGCCAGGACGCTCATCTGGTGCGAGACGATTATGACCGTCGTCTCTTTTGGCAGGGAAGATATTATGTCGTATGTCCGTTGCTCGAAACGGTTGTCGAGATAACTCAACGGCTCGTCGAGAACCAGTATCTCCGGCCTGGCTACCAATGCCCGCCCCATCAGGGCGCGCTGGAGCTGTCCCCCGGAAAGCGTCCCGATGGCGTTGTCGGCATGGCCGCGGAGCTCGACCAGGTCGAGCGTCTCCTCGACGCGCGCCCGGCGTTCAGCCGGGTCAAGCTCGGTCGACGAAAGGAGCCCGGAGGAAATCACCTCGCGGGTTGTTATAGGGAAACGCGGGTCAATGGAGTTCTTCTGCGGCAGGTAGCCGAAGCGCAACCGCGCCGCTGGCGACCCGTCGGCATCGAAATACTCCACGCTCCCGCGATCCGGTTTGATCAGGCGCAGCATTACCCGCAGAAGAGTGGTTTTCCCACCTCCGTTCGGCCCAGTGACCGCGAGAAGGTCGCCGCGGCGCACCTCAAGGTTTATACTGTCAAGAATGCGCCGGCCTTCGCGCGACAGGCTTATGCCGCGCAGTGCTATTATCGGCCTGGCAGAGGGATCAGCGCAGGGCATCGGCGACTTTTGTTAATTCCGCCTCCCAGTCGGAGGCCATAAGGTTTATCGACACTTTCCGGATGCCATCCGGCACAGGAATCGTTTCCGCGGCGCGCGGATCCTCGTCGGCCTGTATGAAGTAGACTTTCGGATTCCCGGCGAGAGCGGCGTCGATACGCCGCCGGGTGCCGACCGCGGAGTTCTCCTTTCCCTCAAAACCGATCGCCACCTGACGCAGACCATAGTCGCGGGCGAAATAGCTCAACGAAGGGTGCCAGACAAGGAACGCGGGTTTGGCGCTCCCGGCGAACATACCGGAAAACGCCCTGTCGAGCGAGTCAAGGCGGCTGTCGAGAACCCGCCAGTTGGCGGCGAAATAATCCTTCGCGGCAGGACGCTCCGCGGCCATAGCGTCGGAAAGCGTCCTGGCCATAACGCGGAGATTCCTGACCGACACCCATATGTGCGGATCCGCCTCACCCTCGCCGTGAGTGCCTCTGACAAGGTCGATGCCGCACGAAAGGGGCACGAATCTGGCATCACCGCCTTCGGCGAGCGCAGAGACGGTCTTATTCTCGAACGGCAGGAGGCCGGTGGCCGCGAAAACCGACGCGCCCTCGAGGGCGCGGAGCTTTCCAAGCTGCGGCTCGAAATTCTCGGGATCGCTTCCCTGCGGAAGCAGCACCTGCACCTCCACGCTGTCGCCCCCTATCTCTTCCGCGAGATAAGCCAGCGGCGTTATGCTCGCCGTAACCTTCATGCGCCCGGCATTTCCAGACACGCCCGTATTCCCGCAGGAAAGCAGCAGCGGCAACGCGCAGAAGGCGGCCAAATAACTGATCTTATTCAAACCCTCTCCGTTACTGGTTATAAACTATGGTATGCAGAACCCTGGCGGTGCTTACCGGATCGGCAGGACGTTCCGAGGCCATAAGCATCATAGGCACGTCGGGAAGCCCGTCGGTATATGGCGGCTGGAAATAAGGCACATCGTCAAGCGCCACCAGCCCGTTGCGGGTATAGAACCCCACGCGCCTCCGGGCCTCTTCCGACACTTCGGGAAGCTCCACCTCGAGCAGCAGCGGCTTGGCAGGAAGCCCTACCGAGCGAAGGCCGTCGGCGTCGGTGAGACGCCGCACCACGTCGGCGCCGAACCCGGAACCCCGGTGCTCCGCGCCGATGGCGAAATGCTCGACATAGACGTTACCTGGAAGATTCCAGAGGGTCACAAACCCGACGTTTTCATTTTTATGTTGTAAAACATATAAATTGAAGAACGGATCGGCAGCCGCCACTCGCCGCTCTATATCGGCCCACGGACGGCGTTCCTCCTCAGGGAATGACCCAAAGTATAACTCCCTGGCAGCCTGAGGAATAGAATCGGCGGATTTAATTTTTATCAAGTCAATATTGTACATCTATTCAGCAGTTTTCACGCAAATTTAGTAATTTCCCCCGAATCGCGACAGGTTTGTAATTTGTTTGCGGGTCGCAATGTAACATAAAAAATTTTCATTTTCCGAATATTTATATTAACTTTGTGCTCACCATAAGGGAATATTAAAGTAAAATTCAATCATTATGTCACGTTCACAAATTGATAACCTCGACACCAAAATTCTCCAGATGCTGGTCGACAACGGCCGCAAACCGTTTCTGGAAATCGCCCGCGAATGTGGCGTAAGCGGTGCCGCAATCCACCAGCGCATCGCCAAGCTGCAGGCTACCAACATCCTGGAGGGTTCCCGCGCTCTGATCAAGCCGGCGACTCTCGGCTACGACACCTGTGCCTTCATCGGGGTGTTCCTCAAGGAACCCGATAAATTCGACCAGGTTGTTGACAGGCTTAAAGAGGTGCCCGAAGTGGTAGAGTGCCACTACACCACCGGGCAGTATGACATGCTCGTGAAGGTATATGCCCGCGACAACGAGCACCTGCTCCATCTCATCCACGAAAAGCTGCAGCCCATGGGCCTGCTCCGCACCGAGACCCTCGTCTCTTTCCGCGAGGTATTCTCCCGCGCGCTCCCCGTCGCTCCCCAGCATTAAGCCAGGGGTTGAAATATATCAACCGCCCCGTATACTCTCTCCCGCCAGTGGCGCGCCGGTCGACCGGCGCGCCACTGGCTTGTAGGGGAAGGTATGGGCATATGCGGCCAACAGCTCCAGAGGGTGTCATAGCGTATTTTTTGGAATTTCCATTGTTGCAGTTGTTGTAAATTATATTTACCTTTGCGGCCAAGATAAGGCCTCCCCGCAAGCTCGCGGCTCACAGCCTTTTCAGCCAACAACGACACAACGCTTTCTTATGATATTTACATTCCGAATAGTTTCCGACGAAGTCGACAATTTCAAGCGCGAAATCAAAATCGACGCTGACGCTACTTTTCTCGACTTGAAAAACGCCATATGCGACTCGGTCGGATATGACAAGAACGAAATGTGCTCCTTCTTCCTTTGTGACGACCGATGGGAAAAGGAGAAGGAAATCACCCTTGAAGACATGGGGTCCGACTCATCGGAAGAGGTGTACCTTATGGAGGACTCCGTGCTCGCCGATTTCATCGACGACGAAGGGCAGCGGCTGATGTTCACTTTCGACTATATGACCGACCGCTCCTTCTTCATAGAAATGAAAGAGTTGAAAACCGGCCAGAACCTCCTGGATCCATTATGCACCTTGTCGCTGGGAAAAGCCCCGTCGCAACACATCGACCTGGAGGAGTTCGAGGCAAAGACCGATGCCAAAGCCGCGGCAGCAGCGGCGGCCACCACCGAGGATCTCGGCGAGGAATTCTACGGATCTGACGAATACAACTCCGACGAGTTCGACCTCGAGGGATTTGACGAGCTCTCGATGGATGACAATATATAATAATTGAAAAACCATAACCCAGGTGGCCAGCAAAGAACAGCCTCTCAAAACCAACGCCGCGCGTCTGCTTGACAGGGCAAAGGTTCCATACAGGCTGATTCCATACGAATTCGACGAAACCGACCTCGCGGCGCGGCATGTGGCAGAGGAACTCGGCCAAGACATACGCCGGGTGTTCAAGACACTCGTGCTGCACGGCGAGCCATCCGGCCACAAAAGCCATGGCGCGGGAGCCGGCAAAGGAGCGTACTTCGTATGCGTGGTTCCGGGAGACACGGAAGTCGATCTCAAAAAAGCCGCGACAGCGGCCGGAATGAAAAAGGCCGACCTGGTTCCGATGAAAGAACTGCTGCCGCTGACGGGCTACATCCGTGGCGGATGCTCTCCTGTGGGTATGAAAAAGCCGTTTCCGACATTCTTCCATACCTCGGCGCTCGACTTCGACCCGATATACGTCAGCGCGGGTGTCCGCGGCGTCCAATTGGAGATAAACCCGTCGCGATTAATCGATTTCGTCGGAGCCCGTATTGCCGACCTCGTTAAAACCACCGGGGAATGAATACCTTCGGATCCATACTGCGGCTCACCACCTTCGGAGAATCCCACGGAGCGGCAATCGGAGGGGTCATCGACGGCCTCCCGGCAGGAATAGAGATTTCCCTTGGCAAAATCGCCGACCAGACCGCCCGGCGCCGCCCCGGATATTCCACCCTCGCGTCATCCCGACGGGAACCCGACGAGGTGGAATTCCTTTCCGGGCTCATGAGCCTCGGGGCCGACGGCATCGAGCCTTTCTCACCGGGAAACGACAGGGCCGTCACCCTCGGCACCCCCATAGGATATATAATCAGGAACAACGACGCACGATCCGCCGATTACGAAGCGCTCCGCGAGGTGTACAGGCCATCCCATGCCGACCTCGCGTGGCAACAGCGCTACGGAATACGCGACTGGCGCGGCGGGGGACGCTCGTCAGGGCGTGAGACCGCCGCCAGGGTGGTCGCCGGAGCCATCGCCCGCCAGCCGCTCGAATCAATAGGTGCCGCCATCAGGTGCAAGCTGGTATCCGTCGCGGCAGAAACCGACCCGACCCGTTTCGCCGCCATAATCGCCGAGGCGGCTCGCGACAAAGACAGTGTCGGCGGGATAGCGGAATGTCGGGTCAGCGGTCTGCCGGCCGGAATCGGAGACCCCGTTTTCGGCAAACTGCAACAAAATCTCGCCTCAGCCATACTCTCGATAGGCGGAGTGAAAGGATTCGACTACGGCGACGGTTTCGCCATAACGTCGCTTCGCGGATCCGAAGCCGCCGACACCATACGGGTCGACAACGGCGCCATCCGCTACGGCTCCAACCATTCGGGAGGAATCCAGGGAGGCATCTCAACTGGCGGAGAGATTGTTTTCAGAGCCGCGTTCAAACCCACACCCACCATCGGGAAACCGCTTGAAACCATAAACTCGTCCCTTGAAAACATAGTGTTTGAAAACGCCGGGCGGCATGACCCATGCATAGCCCTCCGAGGGGTGCCGGTAGTCGAGGCTATGGCAGCGCTGACGTTGCTTGACGCGTGCTTGTCGGCCGGTGTCCGGTTCCCGTCCCACAATTTCCAGCCCGGCTCCGGCGGCATATAAGGCAGAAATGGAGTACTACCGCGACTATTCCTCGCTGCTTGCCGAACTGTTCCCGGGCCGAAAGATGCAGAAACTGACCATCAACGCCGGTTTCTCCTGCCCTAACCGCGACGGCACTATCGGACGGGGCGGCTGCGCCTACTGCGACAACAGAAGCTTCTCTCCCGCCCTCCCCTCTCGCGGATCCATAGCCGCACAGATCGAGGCCGGCAAAGAGTTTTTTGCCAGAAAGTACCCAAGAACGCGCTATCTGGCATATTTCCAGAGTTACACCAATACCCACGGCGACCCAGGGAAACTGATATCGCTGTACAACGAAGCTCTTTCAGTAGAGGGCGTTGACGGCCTGATAATAGGAACGCGCCCCGACTGCGTGCCGGATAGCCTGCTCGAACTTATCGCGTCGTTAGGCTCCACCGTCATAATGGAATACGGCGCTGAATCGAGCCATAACACCACCCTCGAACGCGTAAACCGCTGTCACACCTGGGAACAGACCGTTGACGCGGTCCGCCGCTCAGCGGCGTTAGGGCTTCCAGTGGGGCTGCATTTCATAATGGGACTTCCGGGCGACACGCGTGATATGATGCTCGAAACCGTCAGGCGCGCCTGCGCTCTGCCGGTCAGCTCCCTGAAATTCCATCAGTTGCAGCTTATCAGGGACACTCCCCTGGCGAAGAACCCGCCTGCCGACCTCACGTTGTTCACCGTCGATGATTATCTCGACCTGTGCGCCGACATTGTGGAAATCGTTAACCGCGAGGCTCCGGGAATAGCCATCGAACGCTTCACATCGTCCGCTCCGGCAGGACTTTTGACAGCCCCGCGCTGGGGATTGAAAAACTACCAGTTCACTAACCTTTTGCGCAACCGTCTGGCCGGACGCCGGCTTTCGTGACACGACGACGCTTGCCTATGTTTGTCAGAACCATTCCGCCCACGATAATGCCCATGGCGAGAACCTGTACCCACCTGAGCCGGTCAAGTCCCATGATCACGGCCGACAACGTGGCAAACACCGGCAAAAGATACTGATAAAGCGACACCAGTTCCGAGCCTATTTTCTTAATTGCCGGCTGGACAAGAAAATAAGCGATAAACGTCGGACAAAGAAGTATGAACAGTATTTCCAGCCACGGAGCGGCCTCGGTGGTGCTGAGTATGGGCATATGCCGCATGTCTGGGATAAGGAACAGTGCCGGTACTGCGGCGAACAAGAACACCCAGCGAAGCATGTTGACAGGACGGTAATTCTTCGTCGGTCCTTCCAGTATGACAAGATAAAACGCATAACAAAGCGTGGAAGCGACCGCCAGCAGGTCGCCAAGCATATTGTCGCTGCCGTCCTTTCCCGTTCCACCAGCGATTATCACCGTCACAGCCCCGGCCATTGAAACCACAACACCGACATACTCCGCCGACGACGGTCGGCGTTTCAGAAACACAACACCGATAAGAATCACGAACACCGGCGGCAACGTCATTATTATTGAAATGTCAATGGGGTTGCCGTAACGCAACGATGTTACAAACAGATACAGAAACAAAAACAGTCCCACACCTCCCCCTAAAATCAAACGGAGCCAGTCATGGCGCTCGACAGGTTTGCATTTTATAAACAGCGAGGCCACCCACATTAACAGGCAACCACCCACGACCCTGACGACTATAATGCCGTCGGCCGTCATCCAGTCGGGAATCAGCGCCTTTGTGAACGAAACATTCACGCCCCAGAAAATCGTAGCCGTGAGTATGCACAGATTACCGATCAGAGCGTTTGACCCCTTTGACCTTGCCGGCGCCTTTGATTCTTTGTTGTCTTCCATCATAAACCAAGAAACTCGCATCAGTGAGATATGCTTCATTAAAACGCCGCTCGGCAAGGATTGGTTCCCGGATTCCACATTAAACAGTTTTCACAAAATTAAGTCAATTTCACTTAAATGGGGAAGCCGCGGATTAAATATGATTAAGATGGTGGTTTTCGTGACCATATTATTAAACTTATAATGTAATTTCGTGTCGAAATCACAAAAAACGGCTATTACGCGCCGGTCGCGGCGCTCCCGTCTTCATCACTATATCTCATCTTCACATGAAACTCTACGGAAAAATAATCCTTCTATCCTGCGGCGTCGCCGCCGCCAGCTCTGCCCTGACAGCACTGGCTGTCGGACGGATACAGCAGACCGCCAATCCAAGCCCCGCCTCCACATTCCACACCGGTTACGACAACAGCCGGGCCGGAGGCCTGTACACCGTGGCGCGACATCCCGGCACGGCTCCGACCGACTTCACCAGCGCCGCAGAAAGCACGATAAACGGAGTGGTTAGCATAAAGAGCTACGCGTCCGCACGGAACCAGGGCGGATACGGCAACTACGGAGGGGGCATCGACCCGTTCGAGTTCTTCTTCGGGTCGCCGCGGCGGCAACAGCCTCGCCGCCAGCAGCCGAGAGGCGGCAACGGAGGGCAGGAACAACCCATGGGACTTGGCTCCGGCGTCATACTGAGCGAGGACGGATACATAGTCACCAACAACCACGTTATCGACGGAGCGGACCGGCTGGAAGTAACCCTCAACGACAACAGCATATATAACGCCACCGTCGTGGGCACTGATCCCGTAACCGACGTGGCGCTGCTGAAAATAGACGCGGAAGGGCTGCCGGTCATCCCCGTTGGCGACAGCGACGACCTGCGCGTGGGCGAATGGGTGCTCGCTGTCGGAAACCCGTTCGGCTTCACCTCGACAGTGACAACAGGCATCGTCAGCGCCAAAGCGCGCAGCGTGGCGCAGGCCGCCCGCGGCAGAGCAATGGGCATCGAGAGCTATATCCAGACCGACGCGGCGGTAAACCCGGGCAACTCTGGAGGCGCCCTGGTCAACGTCAACGGAGAGCTTGTGGGCATCAACACCGCCATATATTCCGAGACCGGCAGCTATGTGGGCTACTCGTTCGCCATACCCACCGCGATTGTCACGAAAGTCGTCACCGACATCAAGCAGTACGGCTCCGTGCAGCGCGCCGTGCTCGGGGTCTCTTTCGTTGAACTTACGCCACAGATCGCCAAGGACAAAGGCATTACGGCCACTAACGACGGAATTCTCGTAATGGAAGTGGTTGACCGCAGCGGCGCCATGGAGGCCGGTATCAGGGAAGGCGACGTGGTGATTTCAATCAACGGAGCCGCCACGCACAACACCGCTCAGCTCCAGGGCGAAATCAGCAAATACCGTCCCGGCGACAAGATAGACCTCACCTATATACGCGACAACAAGCAGCACACCGCGAAAGTGACACTCCGCAACAGTTCAGGCAGCACGAAACTCGCCAAACAGGACGATTTCACCGCTTTGGGATGCGCCCTGGCGGAAGTCCCAGCCGAGCGTCTGCGCGAGCTGCGAATTTCCGGAGGTGTGCAGGTAAAAGGACTGACCGACGGGAAATTCAAACAGGCCGGCATACGGGAGGGCTTCATAATAATCGACATAAACAACGCCCGCATACGCGCCAAGGCCGACGTCGAGGAGGTCTACAAAGCCATAATGAACTCTTCGGATACCGACAAGGTTATGTTTATCACCGGCATATACCCCACGGGGCGGAAAGTGTACTACGCAGTCGACCTCGGGGAGGAGAACTGACGACCTAACAGCCAGCGTGAAGCAACGCCACCAAGAACGTTGCCGCGAGCGCCAGCAGGGATACTCCGACAACAGTCCGGGACAACCTAAGAGCATAGCGATGGCGCGCGACGGCAGTCACCACAATGGAGTATACCGCATACCAGGCTATGTATGCCACCCCGACACCGGTCCAGCTCCAATAAGTGAACGCGACTATGTTCAGCACCAGCGACACAGCGGCGGAAAGAGCCTCGGTCCAAAGATAAGTCGCCCCGTCGCCCTTGGCGAGGATGGTGAAACCCACACACCAGCCGAAAGCGCGGAATATGGTACCCACCACCCCCCAGCTCACAAAAGGGAGCATTTCGAGAAAATCGGAAGAGTAAAGCAGCCTTACGACCAGTTCGTCGGCCAGGATGAAAACAGAAACAGCCGGTAGAAGAATCCACATAACCAGCCGGATCTCATGACCGGCGAACAACGACAACCGCCGTGGAGAATGAGCCACCGCCGCAAGGCGGGGGTAATACTCCACGGCGATTGCCGTGAATATCAGGCCGACATACTTGTTCACCAGAGTGAAACCGGCCTGGTAGAGACCTACCGCGCTTTCGCCGCTGTCATTATTCAGCCAAGCGAGAAAAACATAGCTTGAAAGGTTGGAAAGGAACATCGAGGCCGTCATAAACGTGCCCAGGACCACAAAGCCTTTCCCTATCGCGAAGCTCTCGCCCCAGGCAAGACGTCCGCCGGCGGCAGTCCCCACTTTCTCACGGTAGAGCCCGAGAGCGAGCCATGTCACGACAGTGTAGGCAATAATCGAAGGCACTATGCCTCTCTCTCCCCAAAAATAAAACATCGGTAGCGACACCGCGAGCCCCCCCACAGCGCCCCATACGGAAGCGCGCGCCAGTTTCCTGAATCGCCGGAACCCTCGGAAAACAGCCCCTTCGGCCGACGACAGAGAGCTCAGCAGCACGCATACCGAAAGCAGCATAAACCCCCAGGCGTGGGACGTGTCTCCGAAACTGAAACGGCTAAGCATCCCCGACAAAGCGAGCATAAGCGCCGCCCCTATGACACCTAACGCCCAACTCCACCGGCGAAGCGACAGGACTACGGCCGCCAGGCGCTCCCTGGGGGAATTGGAAAGGTCGCGCACGGCGCTTTCCCCTATACCCAGCTGCGCGACCGACTTCACCATATCGAGAGCGGAATTATAGATTCCGAACAGCCCCACCCCAGCGGGTCCGATCCAAAGCGCCACGAACTTCGTGCGCACTATCGCGCAAAGTATAGTCAGAACCTGCACACCGCCGAAGATTCCCATGACCTTGAGAATCGCGGCTGTCATACCCGATCGTCCGCGGGATGTCAGCGGCGCAGCCATGCCTCGGGATTCTCTTTCTGCCGCCCGTTACGCACCTCGAAGTGCAACACGGAACGCCCGTTGTCGTTGGGATCGGCATATACCGTGCCGATAGCCTGCCCGGCCTTGACTTTCTGCCCCGAGGAAACGGCGAGCGACCCAAGGTTGGCATACACAGTCATAAAGCGCCCGTGCCTGACCACCACCACGTTATTATATCCGTCAGGACGGAACACGGCGGAAATCTCTCCGTCGCATACCGCCTTCGCCTGAGTGCCGGAGACGGTCTCTATGTCGATACCGGAATTGTTGGTCTCGACGTGCGGGAGCGTCGGGTGCTTCTGCCGCCCGAACCTCTTCACTATGGTGTAACGCCCGGTGACGGGGAAAGGCAGACGCCCTCTGAGCGACTCGAAATCACTTCCACCAGGCACGGCCACATCGCCGGCCACCCCGCTGGGGCCGCCGACAGAAGGGGTGTGGAGCGTGGGAGCCGCCGCGCCTGTAGCCGACGCCATTTCGCGGCCGTTGTTCTTCCCCTTGTGCTTGACACCCTTGCCTCGTTCAGTGCGCGCCTTGGCCAGTTCGCGTTCCTTTCGCTCCTGCGCCTTTTTGGCTTCCTTGGCCTCCTTCTCGCGGCGTTGCTGCTCTTTCTTGGCCTCTTTCGCCTCTTTTTCAAGGCGCTGCTTCTCAGCCTTGTCTTTGGCCACGGCTTCCGCCTTGGCAAGGGCATCGGCCTTGGCTTTCGCCTCCCTGGCCGCTTTTTCTTTCGCGGCGGCCTCTTCGGCGGCGATACGGGCAGCTTCGGCCTCGGCTCGTTCGCGGGCTTCAGCCTCGGCCTTCAGCCTGGCCTCCTCGCGCTCGCGGGCGGCTTCGGCCTCCCGACGGCGTTGCTCGGCAGCGAGACGTTCCTGGCGCTCGCGTTCCTTGCGGGCCTCCTCGGCGATAATGCGGTCGAGCTCAGCGTCAAGAGCCGCGGCCTCGCGGCTCTTCTGGGCCATAAGTTGCTGAAGCTCGGCCCCCTGCTCCTGCAAACGGTCCACCAGGGCCGAGGTCTCGGTCTGCTTTCGTTGAAGCACCCTCTGCTCATTCTGGATCTGAGCCAGCGAACGGCCGGCCTTACGTTGCAGCACTGAAAGCTCCTTGCGACGCTCGTCGAGACGGGTTTTTACCTCGGTTATCTCGGCATCCTTTCGACGACGCCACTTGTCAAACTGACGCAGCGACTGCATGCGCCGATATGCCTGTGCGAAGGAGTTGGAAGAAAAGATAAAGGCCAAGTCGGATGTCTGCTGCCGCCGTCCCTGCGACTTGCGCAGCTGCCGGGCATACGTCCTGGTGATATTCCCGAGATGCGCGTCAAGGGCCGCGACGGAATCGTTGAGCACGTTCATCTGCCTGGTCAGAGAATCGACCCTGGTGTTCAGCACGCGTATGCGCGATTCACATTCGCCTATTTCCGACTCCACGAGGTTGAGCTGGTTCAACTGCTTTTCGGTCTCGCGGGTGTTCAACTGAGCCTGCTGGCGTGCCTCCCGCAGCTCGCGGGCGTTGCGCTGTTTCTGTTTCTTCAATTCAGCGGAAGTCATCGGCCTGCCGCTTTTTTTCGACACCGGCCTGGCACTCTTTTTCACCGGCTTGTTCCCGCTATTCCTTCCGGCCGTCCCACCCTTTTTAGTGGATGAGCGCCTCGAAGCCTGCTCGGTCTTGGTGGCTTTCTTTCGCTGCTGCGCGGGCATGGAGCCAAAAGCCAGTACCGCGCAAAGCAGCATCACAATAAACCTGTTCATCGCGCGTCAGAGTTTTTTCAATATGGAAAGAAGGGTGTTAAGCGAGATTTTCGAATAGCCGCGGCCTGGCGTCTGCCATTTCTGGACATTCCCTTTGTTCCATTTGGCTGAGCCGAGATTCCACGTTATATCGGCCGCGACATCCTTTCCCGGAGCGGAGAATGTCGCGGAAACTTCCCGGGCGACAGGGCCTGCCGGGGTAACATCCTGGCCTGAGTACCGCGCCACCGCGTTGAAGCTGCCGGAATCTACAAGAAGGTAGGACAGCATCGGGGCTTCGCTTCCGGATACCACGAATCCGTAATCAAGTATCTCCTGACGGGGATACGGACGCAGCAACAGCATATCCTCGTACTCCGTCGGCTGGACTTCAAACGACGATGCCGCGAGTTCAACGCCGGACACGCTGAAAACACGGCCCAAAAGGATATCCTGCACGTCGGCAATGTCGAGCCCGAGTTCAGTCGTGAGACGGCTGACACTCTCACTGACATACCGCTTTCCGACTTTGTCGACAGCATGGACGGAATCAGTATCGATCCAGACAGAAGCGACCTCGAAGCCAAGCATCCTTACCGAAAACTTCACATACTCCCCGCGGCGCATATAAGCCGTGGCATTCAGGCTGGCGGACAACGGCTGTCGCAGCGAGACCGATACCGGGAGCTGCACATCGTTCCACTCCTTCTGCCCTTCCAGCAATCGGGAGGATACCGAAGGTTCTCCCGCGGAACGCGACACTGTCTGCCCGGCAGAAGACGCGCGCGCCGGCTGCCGGGAACTATGGCATGAGGTCAAAACGGGAATTAATAAGGATATGACAACGAACAGCAAGCCGTACTGTCGTTTCAGCTTGAAATATCTTCCTTTTAAATTCTGACGTGGTAACATATTGGTTTATGAAGCCTTTCTATATCATCGTCGGACACAGCCGCTATTCTTCCACGAAACGGCGTAGTCTCACTTTCTTTTTGAGTATCTGGTCGTCAGGGCTGAGTTCAAGAGCCTGCTGCCAGAAATCGAGCGCCTTCGCTCGGTCGCCATAGAAATAATATATGTCGCCGGCATGGGAAAGCACATCGGCAGCCGGGTTATCGCCCTCAACAGCCAAGGCCCTGTCGATAAACTCCTTCGCCCTGCCGAAATCCTTTTTCCTGAAGAAAATCCAAGCGTAGGTGTCAAGTGCCGTGTCGTTCTCCGGATTGGCCCGCACGCAGATAGCGCTCATTGTCTCAGCCCGGTCGAGGTCACGCCCCTCCTCGGCGAGATAATACGCGCAGTTGTTGAGAGCCAGCAGATTGTCGGGGTCCATCTCTATCGCGCGGTCATAATATACGAAGGCGGAATCCTTCCGTTCGAGCTTGTAATAACTGTCGCCGATGGATGCGAGAATCTGCGAGCGCGTCTCATTGTCGAGAGTGTCGGCAAGAGCCTCGGCCTTCTCGAAATAACGTATCGCCTCCCTTTGGTTGTCGAGTTGCTGGTAACTCGCGCCGAGCATAAGGTTGATCATCGCGCTCTCAGGCAGATAACGCAGGGCGCGCTCCCCCACCTGGATCGCCTTCGGCTCATTCTTGCTCTGGGAATACAGGCTCATAGCCATACGCCAGCGCTGCTCGGCCGACGGGTCTATGTCAAGGGCGAGTTCCTGCTGCTCGGCCGCGCCGGGCAGGTCGTTGATGGCATAGAGATACGAGGCGTAGAGGTCGCGGATGTCAGCCTCATGGGGATGATGCGTCAGCACAACCTCGAACAATTTCTGTATACGCGGCTGCTGGACGGTGTCGGTGTACAACTGGCGTATATAGCTCGTCAGCATGTCGAGCTTCACCGGCAATTCGAGGCTTTCCTGTTTGAGCGCCTGGAACACCTCGCGGTCGAAAGCGGCAGAATCGCCGCGTTCCTTATAGAATTCGGCGCGCTTCATATACGCCAGGCCGTTAGCCGAGTCTATGGCACAGGCGCGGTCGTAGTAAGCTATCGCGGAATCAGGAAGATGCACAGCGTTGAACACGTCGCCGGCATAGATGTTGAACGTCGCGTTGCGCGGAAGCTGCCTCAGCACCGAATGAAGTTCCACGAGGGCCGATGCCGTGTCCCTCAGGGCGAGCATTGCCCTTATCTTGTGGGAAGTCAGACCGAGATCCGGGCCTTCGGCCCGCTGTATCCGGGCTATCACATCGATTGACCGGCGCAGGTTAGCCGTGTCAAACGTGGCCTGGAGAGCGTCGGCATACCTTAGGGCCACATCGGGCTTCGAGGGGTTCAGCGAGTCGAGAATCTGCCATACGCGCACTGCCTCCGCGGCATTGCCGAGCTGGTTGTTGACCATTCCGTAGAAAATCGACGAATAATAATCCTCGGGGTGCGCGTCGAAATGGCGGCGCATCATGTCGAACCCGCGCCTGGCCATCAGCGAGTCCTGCTGGCCGAGAGCCATATAGTAGTATCCGAGTGTCGAGCCGGAAGACGTTTCCGCGCTGTCGAGGGCATACGACCGGTCGAGAAGCTCGAAAAAAGCGTCGTCATTGTCGAGCGCGTTCTGGCGCATCGCCTCCATGAACATATAATCGGCTTTCCCCGCGTCCGCGCCCTCCTGCCAGCTGTCGGTCTTGCGACTACGGGCATAACCGGGTATGACAAGTGAAAAACCCGCCGCCGCTACCGCCATGACAGCGGCCATATGTCGAAGTCTGCGCATATTTAATCAAAGTAGTGTATCCGTAGTTTGTCGGCATCCCGTCAGTTGACACCAGAATGGCCGAAAGCTCCGTCGCCGCGCTCGGTATGGTCGATCCGCTCTACCGGCTCCCATTCAACCCGCTCGTAACGCGTGATAACCATCTGGCATATCCGCTCGCCATCCTTGATCTCGAATGGCTCCTTGGAGAGGTTTATGACGATAACGCCGATCTCGCCGCGGTAGTCGCAGTCGACTGTCCCGGGAGTGTTGACCAACGAAATCCCGTGCTTTATCGCCAGGCCGCTGCGCGGACGTATCTGGCACTCGTATCCCTGGGGGAGCTGAATGTAAAGCCCCGTGGGGATAAGCGCCCGTTCCAGCGGACCGAGTGTGACCGGCTCCGGGAGAAACGCCCTGACATCCATCCCGGCGGACCCGGGAGTCGCATAGGCGGGCATCGGATGATGCGACTTATTTATAATCTTGACTTTAAGCATAGTGTTTCTTGCTAATCCGGCACCGGACTATATACTCATTTCTCCAACAATCGGATGCAACATTCGGTTCGCGACCTGCCCCGGGGTGCAGCCCATGCCGAAAAGGAACATCAGCTTTGTAAGCGCGGCTTCGGTGGTGAGGTCATGCCCGGAGATTACCCCGGAGCGGGCCAGGCAGTCGCCGGTAAAGTACTTACGCTGGTTGACCCCCCCGTTGACACACTGGGTAACGTTCACGACCACCATCCCCCGGCTGACAGCCTCGCTGATGGCGCGGTTGAACCATTCCTCGGTAGTCGCGTTGCCGGCCCCGTAGGTTTTGAGCACCACGCCCTTCGCCCCGGGAGTGTCGAGTTGCTGCCGCAGGCATGTCTCAGTCATTCCAGGGAAGATATGGACGATTATCACATCGGTCGACATGCCCTTGTGCACCCTGAGCGGAAGCCGCTGGTTTACGCGCCACAACGCGTCGTGGTTGAACTGTATCGACAACCCTATTTTCGCAAGCGACGGATAGTTGTTGCTCTTGAACGCGTTGAAATTGTCGGCGCTCATCTTGGTTGAGCGGTTACCGCGCCAGAGATAGTTCTCGAACAATATCGCCACTTCCTGCACCATAGGCTCTCCGTTGACCGGATCGGTAGCGGCAGCGATCTGCAAGGCGGTGATCAGGTTCTCCTCGCCGTCCGTGCGCACCTCGCCGATAGGGAGCTGCGAGCCGGTGATAATAACCGGCTTGCGCAGATTTTCAAGCATAAACGACAGAGCCGAGGCGGTGTAGGCCATGGTGTCGGTTCCGTGGAGCACCACGAATCCGTCATATCGGTCGTAATCCTTTCCTATCGCCGAGGCTATCTGCTGCCAGTGGGACGGGTTGATATTGCTCGAATCCATGGGGGGATTGAACTGTATGTGGTCAATCTCGTAATCGAGCATCCTTACCTTCGGCACATTGTCAATCAAATGATTGAAGTTGAACGGACGAAGCGTGCGCGTCGCCGGGTCCTCTATCATTCCGATTGTGCCCCCGGTATAGACTATGAGAATACGGGGTTTGCCTGTATGTTCCATTGGCATCCTTTATTTAACCTACCGACGATCCGGGAGCGACGGGAGCGGACGGTGAGATCACCGTCAGCGAGCCGTCGGAATTGACCGCCGAGAGAATCATACCCTGCGACATTATGCCCATCATCTTGCGGGGAGGGAAGTTGGCAACGAAGCATACCTGCTTGCCCAGGAGCTGCTCGGGCTGATAGTACTTCGCGATTCCCGAGCAGATGGTGCGTTTCTCCATGCCGTCGTCAATGAGGAAACGGAGAAGCTTGTCGCTCTTCTTGACCTTCTCACATTCCAGAACCGTGCCCACGCGGATATCCATCTTCATGAAGTCGTCAAACGAGGTGTCTGCCTTGACCGGCTCCGGCTTCCACGCTGCTGCCTCGTTCTCCTTCTTGATGCGGGCGAGGCGGTCGAGCTGCGCCTGAATGGCGTCGTCCTCGATTTTCTCGAAAAGGAGTTCCGGCTCGCCGAGCTTTGTGCCGGCGGCAACGAGATTCTCCGACCCGAGCATATCCCAGGAAAGAGTGTCGATAGCGAGCATCTTTTTCAGCTTTTCCACGGAGAACGGCAGGAACGGCTCGAACGCCACCGCGAGATTAGCGCAGATCTGCACGGCGCAGTTGAGAATCGTCTTTACGCGTTCCATATCGGTCTTGGCGACCTTCCACGGCTCCGTCTCCTGCAGGTAGCGGTTGCCGACGCGCGCGATCTGCATCGCCTCGCGGAGCGCCTCGCGGAAATGGAAGCCGTCGAGGTCGGCGGTGAGGTTGGCAGCGGCCTCACTGATTTCAGAGAACGCCTTGGCCTCGGCATCGGTGTAATGGCCGGCATCAGGAACAATGCCGTCGAAATACTTGCGCGTCAGCACCATCACCCTGTTGACGAAATTGCCGAGAATGGCGACCAGCTCGGAGTTGTTGCGCTCCTGGAAGTCGCGCCAGGTGAAGTCGTTGTCCTTCGTCTCAGGCGCGTTGGCCGTAAGGACGTAGCGGAGCACGTCAGGCTTGCCGGGGAAGTCCCGCAGATACTCGTGGAGCCATATCGCCCAGTTGCGCGAGGTCGAGATCTTGTCCCCCTCGAGGTTTAGGAACTCGTTGGCGGGAACATTGTCGGGTAGCTGGAAACCGTCGCCGTACGCCATCAGCATCGCGGGGAAGATTATGCAGTGGAACACGATGTTGTCCTTGCCTATGAAGTTGATTACGCGTGTCTCGGGATCCTTCCAGTATGTCTCCCAGGTATCGGGGAGAAGTTCCTTGGTGTTGGAGATATAACCGATGGGGGCGTCAAACCAGACGTAAAGCACCTTTCCGTCGGCTCCCTCGACAGGAACCGGGATGCCCCAGTCGAGGTCGCGGGTGACGGCGCGGGGCTGGAGACCGAGCTCGAGCCACGACTTGCACTGCCCGTAGACGTTGGGGCGCCATTCCTTGTGCCCTTCGAGAATCCACTTCGTCAGCTCCTCCTGCCAGCGGTCGAGGGGGAGGTACCAGTGGGTTGTCTCGCGCAGCACCGGGGTGTTGCCGGTCTCGGCGCAGCGGGGATTAATCAACTCCGTTGGGCTGAGCGAGGAGCCGCATTTCTCGCACTGGTCGCCATAAGCTCCTTGCGCGTGGCACACCGGGCACTCCCCGACTACATAACGGTCGGCCACGAAGCGCCCCGCGCCCTCGTCGTAGAGTTGCTGCGACTTGATTTCAACAAACTCGCCTTTGTCGTAAAGGCGTTTGAAAAACTCCGACGCGGTGGCGGCGTGTGTCTCCGAGGTAGTGCGGGAGTACACGTCGAACGAGATACCCAATCCCTCGAACGAATCTTTGATCAGGGCGTGGTAGCGGTCGACTACATCCTGCGGGGTCACCCCTTCCTTGCGCGCCCTGATGGTGATAGGCACTCCGTGCTCGTCGGAACCTCCGATCATGACCACGTCACTCCCTTTCAGACGGAGGTAACGGGCATAAATGTCGGCCGGGACGTAAACCCCGGCGAGATGGCCGATATGCACAGGGCCGTTGGCATAAGGAAGAGCGGTTGTGATGAGTGTTCGCTTAAACGCCATAGATATATTCTGTTAGGATGTTTTATTTATTGTGATTAATGCGACCGGAGCCGCGGGCAGGCGGCTGCCCGCGGGCTTTCCGGCTCTATCAAATTGCAAAATTAGCGATTATTATCGGTTATTCCAAGCCCGGATAAAGCGCCGCGCCACTTTTTTATTAATGCTTTTAGGGGATTTTTTCGTAATTTCGCGCTGGCTTTATCTATAAATGACAACTCTCGATATCATAATACTGATAGTGTTCGCCGGTTCGGTGCTGATCGGCTTCCGCAGCGGGCTGCTGAAACAGGTAGGCTCGCTCGGGGGACTGGTGGCGGGCGCGGTCCTCTGCCGCGTGGGCTCGGCGTGGCTGTCGGCGGTAATCGCAGGCCACGAGGCTGACGGCGACCCCTCCGCCCCGGCATATACCGACATCGTGCTGGCCCACCTCATACTCTTCATAGCGGGGTTCTGCTGTGTTAAGGCCGTGGCCCACTTCTGCCGCCAGATTACCCACGCGCTATCGCTCGGCGTGGTCGACAGGCTTGCGGGCGTGGCGTTCTCCCTCTTCGAGTGGATGCTGGTGCTGAGCCTGGTACTCAACCTGTGGCTCGTGATCAAGCCGCAGACCTCGATAGCCGCCCTCTCGACCCTCGCCAACGGGCACGCCGCACCGGCCATCGTGGCGCTCGCGCCGAAAGTGCTCGGATGGGCATTCGGAGGCTCTTAGGATATGGCGAACATACAGGCCCCGCGGGGCGTTATCCTCTTTGAAACAACCCTTTGCTAAATGAAAAGCGAAAACGACAATATAATCGACGACATCACCTCCGGCGACTACAAATACGGATTCGTGACCGACGTTGAAACCGACATTATCCCGGTCGGCCTCAACGAGGACGTGGTGCGCCTGATTTCCAGGAAGAAAGGGGAGCCGGAATGGCTGCTCGACTTCCGGCTCAAAGCATACCGCCACTGGCTGACTATGGCTCCGCCGAAATGGGGTCATCTCGATATGCCCGACATAGACTTCCAGGCAATAAGCTATTACGCCGCCCCCGGCAAAAAGAAAGGGCCGGAAAGCCTTGAGGAGGTCGACCCGGACATCCTCAAGACTTTCGACAAACTCGGCATACCCCTCGAAGAACAGAAACAGCTCTCGGGAATGGCCGTGGACGCGGTGATGGACTCCGTATCCGTAAAGACCACCCACAAGGAGGCACTTGCCGAGAAGGGAATCATATTCTGCTCCATCTCGGAAGCCGTGCGCGACTATCCCGAACTCGTGAAAAAATATCTCGGTTCGGTTGTATCATACAGGGACAACTTCTATGCCGCCCTGAACTCCGCGGTGTTCTCCGACGGTTCTTTCGTCTACATACCCAAGGGGGTGCGCTGCCCTATGGAGCTGTCGACCTACTTCCGCATCAACGCCGCCGGGACCGGCCAGTTCGAGCGAACGCTCATAGTGGCCGACGACGATTCATACGTCAGCTATCTCGAAGGATGCACCGCCCCGATGCGCGACGAGAACCAGCTCCACGCCGCGATAGTCGAAATCGTGGTGGAGGACAGGGCGGAAGTAAAGTACTCGACCGTGCAGAACTGGTATGCCGGCGACGCGGAGGGGCGCGGAGGCGTCTACAACCTCGTCACCAAGCGTGGGCTGTGCCGCGGCGACTATTCCAAGCTCTCCTGGACCCAGGTGGAGACCGGATCCGCGATCACCTGGAAATACCCCTCGTGCGTGCTCGCCGGCAGGGGCGCCACGGGCGAGTTCTACTCCGTGGCCGTGACCCGCAACCGCCAGCAGGCCGACACGGGCACGAAAATGATACACCTCGCGCCCGACACCCGCTCCACGATAGTATCGAAGGGGATTTCCGCCGGCGAAAGCGAGAACTCCTACCGCGGACTGGTAAAGGTTACCCCGGCGGCAGAAAACGCCAGGAACCACACCCAGTGCGACTCGCTGCTGCTCGGCTCGCGGTGCGGGGCGCACACGTTCCCCTACATCGACTGCATGAATCCCTCGGCGGTAGTGGAGCACGAGGCCACCACCTCCAAAATCTCCGAAGACCAGCTTTTCTACTGCAACCAGCGCGGAATACCTACCGAGGAGGCCGTGGGACTGATTGTAAACGGCTACGCCAAGGAGGTTATGAACAAGCTCCCGATGGAGTTCGCCGTCGAGGCACAGCGCCTGTTGCAAATCACCCTCGAAGGCTCGGTAGGCTAATTCCGAAACATCCAACACTGACACCATACTCACAATGAGCAAAGATATTATCCTGGAGGTCAACGGCCTCCGCGCGAAAGTAGAAGACAAGGAAATCCTCAAAGGGGTAAACCTCACAGTCCGCGCCGGGGAGGTACACGCAATAATGGGACCCAACGGCTCAGGAAAATCGACCCTCTCCGGGGTGCTCACCGGCAACCCGGCCTACACCGTCACAGGCGGTTCGGCCACCTTCCACGGCCTCGACCTGCTGGCGCTCTCTCCCGAGGACCGCAGCCACGAAGGGCTTTTCCTCTCCTTCCAGTACCCGGTGGAGATTCCCGGGGTGTCGATGGTGAACTTCATGCGCGCCGCTGTCAACGCCAAGCGCAAGTATTTCAACCAGCCCCCGCTGTCGGCCAGCGACTTCCTGAAACTTATGCGCCAGAAGCGCGCCATTGTCGAGCTCGACAACAAGCTCGCCTCCCGATCCGTCAACGAGGGATTCTCTGGCGGAGAAAAGAAGCGCAACGAAATCTTCCAGATGGCTATGCTCGAGCCTCGCCTGGCGATTCTCGACGAAACAGACTCAGGTCTCGACATCGACGCCCTGAGGGTTGTCGCCGGAGGCGTGAACCAGCTCAAAAGCGAGGACAACGCCACCATCGTAATCACCCACTACCAGCGGTTGCTCGACTACATAAAGCCCGACTTCGTGCACGTGCTCTACAAGGGGCGCATCGTGCGCAGCGGGGGACCCGAGCTGGCTCTCGAGCTCGAAGAGCGCGGTTACGACTGGATCAAGGAAGAAAATCTCTGAACCCATGAGCGCTATCGACCAATACATAAACCTTTTCCGGGAAAACCGCGAGGCTGTCGAGGCCCACTCGGCCCCGGCACTCAACGCCCTGCGCCCCGCCGCGCTCGCCGCGCTTGAAAAGGCCGGGCGGCTCCCGGAGAAAGGTGACGAGGGTTTTGAGAAAACCTCCGTCGAGAAGATGTTCGCGCCCGATTTCGGAGTCAACATCAACAGGGTGAACATCCCGGTGGATGTAGCGGCCGCTTTCCGTTGCGACGTTCCGAACCTGTCGACCCTTATGGGCATAATCGTCAACGACCGTTTCGTGCCCACGACAACCCTACGGAACAACCTTCCGCAGGGACTGACCGTATGCTCTTTCGCCGAGGCCGCGGACGGCCCTATGGCCGCGGTACTCGCGCGGCATCTCGGCACCGCGGCACCACTCGACAAGCCCGGTGTGGCGCTCAACACGCTCCTGGCGCAGGACGGAGTACTGATCCACGCCGCCAGCGGATTCAGGGCAGAAAAGCCGGTGCAGCTCGTAGGCATCTTCAACTCCCCCGCCCCGCTGTTGGCTGCCCGACGCGTGCTGGTAGTCGCCGAGAAGGGTTCGGCCTTGTCAGTCCTGAAATGCGACCACTCGCAGGCCGGATCAAGCTACCTGTCTTCGGAGGTCGTGGAGATTGTCGTAGAACGGGATGCCGAGGTCAACTGGTACGACCTCGAGGAATCGAACGCCGAGACCTCGCGATACTCGCAGCTGTTCGCCCGCCAGGCCGAAAACTCGCGCTTCCAGGGGGTCGCCGCCACCCTGACCAACGGCACCACCCGCAACGAGTTCTCGATAAACCTCGAGGGGCATAACGCCGACTGCCACCTTGCCGGAATGGCGATAGGCTCCGGCTCGCAGCATATCGACAACGCGTCGGAAGTGACTCACCGCGCCATGCGCGGACATTCCGACCAGCTTTTCAAATACTCGCTCGACGACGACGCCCAGGGTGCGTTCGAGGGTGGGATCGAGGTATGCCCCGGAGCGCGCTTCACGGAAGCTTTTCAGACCAACCGCAACAT
Source organism: uncultured Muribaculaceae bacterium (assembly GCA_910579105.1). Lineage (GTDB taxonomy): Bacteria > Bacteroidota > Bacteroidia > Bacteroidales > Muribaculaceae > UBA7173. The sequence goes on from CAJTRT010000010.1 coordinate 28,128, forward strand.
CCTCGCCTCGACCAACGCCCGGATGCACTCCAAGCCTCAGCTCCTCATATATAACGACGACGTGAAATGCTCCCACGGGGCAGCCACGGGGCAACTCGACCAGAAAGCGCTGTTCTATATGCGCCAGCGAGGAATACCCGAACAGGAGGCCCGAACGATGCTCATGCAGGCGTTCATGGTAGACGTGATTGACTCCATCCGCCTCGAATCGCTCCGCGACCGACTCCGCCACCTCGTCGAATGTCGCTTCTCAGGCCGCCCCTCGGGATGCGCCGACTGCAACAAATAACCCCGCTCCGCTATGAACGTTGAAGAACTGCGCCGCGACTTCCCCCTGCTGGGACGCTCCGTGTATGGCAAACCGCTCGTCTACCTCGACAACACCGCGACCTCTCAGACACCGCGCGAGGTCGTCGAGGCCATAGACAACATGTATTTCCACCACAAGGCCAACGTTCACCGCGGAGTTTTCTCCATATCGCAGGAGGCGACCGAATCACAGGAGGCAACCCGCGAAAGCGTAAGGGAATACATCAATGCCGCCTCGGCAAAGGAGGTGGTCTTCACCCGCGGAACCACCGAGGCCATAAACCTTGTGGCATCCTCGTTCGGATCACTCCTCGAAGACGGCGACGAGATAATCCTCACCGTCATGGAGCACCACGCCAACATCGTGCCCTGGCAGCTGCTCCAATCGCGCAAGAATATAACAATCAAGGTAGTATCCATCCTGCCGGACGGGTCGCTCGACCTCGAGGCATACCGGTCGCTGTTCAACGAGCGCACACGCCTGGCATCGTTCTGCCACGTATCCAACGTGCTGGGGACGGTGAATCCCGCGAAGGAGATGACCGCCTACGCCCACAGCCAGGGGGTGCCTGTGCTGATCGACGGCGCGCAGGCAGCCCCGCATATGGCCATTGACGTGAGGGACCTCGACTGCGACTTCTACGCTTTCTCCTCCCACAAGATGTACGGTCCCTGCGGCGTAGGTGTTCTCTACGGCAAGGAAAAATGGCTCGAGAAGATGCCCCCATACCAAGGAGGGGGCGAGATGATCGGCCACGTCAGCTTCTCGGGAACCACGTTTGCCGAGCTGCCGTTCAAGTTCGAGGCCGGGACGCCCGATTTCGTCGACATCGCCGCGTTCAGAACCGCGCTCGAATACATACGCCGCGTCGGCATAGAGAATATAGCCGCCCACGAGCACGAACTTCTCGCCTGGACCACAGAACAGATGTCGCTGATTCCCGGCATGCGCGTATTCGGCACCGCTCCCGGCAAAGCCGCCGTCATATCGTTCCTTATCGGGAACGCCCACCACTACGACACCGGTATGCTGCTCGACAAGCTCGGCATAGCCGTGCGCACAGGCCACCACTGCGCCCAGCCCCTGATGGAAACGCTCGGCATAGAGGGCACCGTAAGGGCATCCTTCGCACTTTACAATACCTTTGACGAGGCAAAAACGTTCATCGCCGCTCTCCACAGAATCCTCCCGCTGATAGGGTAATCTGATTTTTTGAAAAAATTTTAGAGGAAAAGGTTGCGTTTAGCGAACTTTTCCTCTACTTTTGTGTTTAACAATCATAACCGATGCGCCAGTATGGCCGCATATGGCCTCATCACATTATACCTTAAACAACTAATCTTTCTTTTAACCCTACTTTTTATCCGTCATGAACACCTCTTACATTTTTCTGGCAACAGGCTTCGAGGAAATCGAGGCGCTCACCGTGGTCGACGTAATGCGCCGGGCAGGTATGGATGTGAAAACAATATCAACAACCGGCAATCTCACTGTGCGCGGAGCACACGGCATCCCAGTCGAAGCGGACGCACTGTATGAGAAAACCGACTTCATAACCCCGGAATGGCTTATTATCCCCGGCGGGATGCCCGGAGCCGCCAACCTTTCGGAATACGCCCCCCTGAACTCCCTGCTCAAATTGCAGGCCCAGAGCGGCAAGATCGCGGCCATATGCGCCGCTCCCGCGGTGGTGCTCGCCCCGCTCGGGATTCTTGACGGACAGGAAGCCACCTGCTACCCCGGCTTCGAGAAGCAGATGGACAAGGCTGTGGTCCGCGACACGCCAGTGGTAGCGCTCAACCGCCTTATCACCGCCAACGGCCCCTCGGCAGCACAGCGTTTCGCCCTCGCCATCGTCGCGAACTCAATGGGCGAAAGCGTTGCCCAGGAAGTCGGATCGGCCATGCTCTTCTACCCCAAACGCATGAACTTCTACTTCTGACACATAACTTCTGCTTCTGAGGCACAGATGTTGTCTCAATACCTATAATCTTCTCCCCCGTAGGGACGCGGCGTGCCGCGTATCAGTTGGAATCGCCCCTGATACGCGGCACGCCGCGTCCCTACGGGTGGGGAAAACAATTGCCGTTTAAGCGTAGGGTCGTTACATGTTACTTATAAAAGGATAATCTTTTTAATTAACTTTATTTAACTATTGGGGGGTAATTTGTTAAGTTTTGTTTACCTTTGCGGCGTGTTTTGGCTTATGAATGTTAAATCACACCGTATGACGACGAAAACAAGACCGCTGACAAATGATTAAACCTTTAACTTCCAATATAAACAACCCGGCTCGCAAGGTACTGGCGCTATGCGCGCTGGCTTTCGGCTGCGCGGGAATCCAGGCGCAGAATGTCGACTACTCGGTGGTGTCGGTACCCGAGGAAACAGGCACCGAATTCCGCAAACTGACCTCGACGAGCGACTATGTGTGCATGCCGGAAGTGCGGCGCTCGCGCGGCGGAATAGACTGGTTCTCGAACCGCGTGCTCGCACCACTGGCGAACGGTACCGAAATCGGCTACCTCTCGTTCCGCAACAACACCACGAACATCTTCATTAAAGACCTGTTCAAACAGGGGGGCTCGCGGCAGCGCACAAACCGCGCCGGGGTGATCGACTTCTCGTTCTCGCCCGACGGCAAGAGCCTCTACTTCTCAGAGGCACGCGGGAGGAACACGCAGATATTCCGCACCGACGCCGCCAACGGCTACGTCTGCCGCCAGATCACATCCGCCGCGAACGACTACTCGCCGGTGGAGATTCCCGGCTCGGGACAGATCTTCTTCGCCCGACAGGAGAACAACGGGTGCGGCATCTGGAGCTATTCGCTCAAAGACAACTTCCTTTCGAGCTACACCTCAGGACAGAACCCCGCGCCGGTTCCGGGGCAGAAGGCAATCGTCGTGACACGCCCCTCTTCCATGGGGCGCTCCGAGATATGGAAAATCAACTACGAGACAGGCGTCGAGGAATGCATCGTCTCCGATGCCGAACGGAGCTTCACCACGCCGATGGTGTCGCCCGACGGCCAGTGGGTTGTGTTCGTGGGCAGCTCGCTGCTCGAAGGACCCGGATTCACATATCCCAACACCGACATCTTTACCTGCCGCATCGACGGCACCGACATGCGCCAGCTCACCCACCACGCCGCCGACGACCTCAGCCCCGTGTGGAGCAACGACGGCGGCTATATCTACTTCGTCTCGCAGCGCGGCGACGCCGACGCGACGGCGAACATATGGCGCATGAAGTTCGTGCCCTGAAAAAGCCCCGACACGCTGGAACTATATCACTAAAACTATATCACTAAAACTATATCACTAAAACTATATCACTAAAACTATATCACTAACCAATCACACACAGAATGAAAGCAATCAAGATTCTGATGATGGCCGGAGCTCTGGCAGTCGCCGCGCCCGCCTTCGCCCAGTTCTCCAACGCCTCGACAGGCGCACGCTCCAACGGCGGCTCCTCGATGGTAAAGGACTGCACCCCCTACGATCGCATCTCCCTTTCCTACGACTACTGGAAATCAAGCAAGGAGATGTTCTACGACGATGCCGACGCCACCAACGGTCTGGCAATCGACTACATCCACGGCTTCAGCATCTCCAAGACTCTTCCGATGTTCATCGAAACTGGTCTTGGCGCAAGTTTCGGCTTCTGGGGCGACACTAACGACGAGTCATACAGCGATGCTGACGTAAAATATCGTTTCTCACAGATAAGCCTCGCTGTTCCTGTTAACTTCGCTTACAAGTTCAACATCAACAACGACTTCTCTATCCAGCCCTACATCGGCCTGAACTTCAAGTTCAACGTATACGCCAACCTCAAAACGAAATTCGACTGCGATGACAACGATCTGCAAGACGAAATCGACGATATGAGCGACAAGGAGTTTGAAAGCGCGTTTGGCGTGCCCCGCGACATGAGTATGTTCGACAAGGACTATGTCGGCAAGGACGGCCAGTGGAAGCGTTTCCAGCTCGGCTGGCACATCGGCGTGGGCGTTAACTTCAAGGCTCTTTACGTCGGCCTCTCCTACGGCACTGACTTCATGGCCATCTGCAAGAAGCATAACACGTCCAACTTCAAAGTCGGTGTGGGCTTCAACTTCTAAGCCAAGCTCAAAAACAATATAACTGTGATTTCACATTGATACAAATGTGAATTGTGTAACCTCGACAGTCCCTGTACGCGAGTATCGGGACTGTTTTTTCAACCAACATATCCATCACCCGGCAGTACGGACGCGGCGTGCCGCGTATGAAAAGAAATCCCGACAATGTGAAAAACATCTGCCAACTGATACGCGGCACGCCGCATCCGTACGGGCTAATGGAATGATCCAAAGAAAACAGAAGCAACCATAAATACTACCAAACATCAACCCTTATGAAAACAAGAAAATTATGGTGGAGCCTCCTCGCCACGCTGATGCTCCCACTGGCGTTTGCTCTGACATCGTGCGGCGACGATGATGACGACAAAGACGGCGGCAGCTCGAGCTCCCTCGCCAATACGGCCTGGTATGGCGAAGCCGCTGGCAGGTACTGGTATGTGATATTCGACCGAGATGGCGAGTTTTATGTTTCCGAGACAAGTGGCAACTACTATTACTACGGAGAATACAAGGTCTCATCTAACTCGATAAAACTCAGGGGTGTCTCCGGTTCTGACAGCGATCTGAGGAGCGGAACTTACGACTACAAAATCCGCGGGCGCAAAGGTGACCGCGAAATGGTAATCTACAACATAATCCTCGGTGGCGATGACATGTATCTCGAAGAAGTCGAATATGAAGGGTCCGGCTCCGATGACGACTGGGGCTACGACTGGTAAACCCCGGAACGGCGCTAAACAAAAGAGGGGTATCACATCTTCTAATTAGAGGGTTATCACATCTTCTAATTAGAGGATTATTAAATCTTCTAATTCGGATATAAAAAGAGGCTGTGATTGACACAGCCTCTTTTTACTTATCGGGTATGGTTTGAGCTATCTACGTCATGGAATTATATCTCCGTCAGTGGATATATCTCCGTGAGTGGATATGTCCGCTAACGGGGATTAGTCGCGGGGTTCGCGGGGGCGGTCGTCACGGCGGGGACGGTCGTCGCGACGGGGGCGGCGCTCGCCACCTTCGTGGTCGCGGCGGGGACGACGCTCACCGCGGTCGCCATCCTCGCGGCGAGGGCGGCGGGGACGCTCGGCGGGCTCTACCCAGCCTTCAGGCTTGGGCTGCAGGGCGCGGAGCGAGAGACGGTATTTGCCGGTCTTCTTGTCAATCTCGATGAGCTTGACGGTAAGCTCGTCACCCTCCTTGATGCCGGAAGCCTCCATATCGGGGAGACGGTCCCAGGAAATCTCGGAGATGTGGAGCAGGCCGTCGCGGTTGGGCATGAACTGCACGAACGCGCCGAAGTCCTGTATGGTCTGCACGCGTCCGGTATAAGTCTTGCCCTCCTCGGGAAGCTCCACGATGGCGTTGATCATTTCAAGAGCCTTGTCGATGGAAGCCTTGTTGGCAGCGGCAACCTCGATGTGGCCGCCCTCGGGAATCTCGTCGATGGAGACAATCGCGCCGGAAGCCTCCTGGATGCCCTGGATGACTTTTCCGCCCGGGCCGATGACAGCGCCGATGAGGTCTTTGGGGATAAGCATGGTGACGATGCGCGGAACGTGGGGCTTGTAGTCCTCGCGGGGAGCCGGGATGGTGTTCTCGATGATGTCGAGAATGTGGAGGCGGCCGTCGCGTGCCTGGTTGAGGGCGCGCTCGAGAATCTCGTAGCTGAGGCCGTCGCACTTGATGTCCATCTGCGTGGCGGTGATGCCCTCGCGGGTGCCGGTAACCTTGAAGTCCATGTCACCAAGGTGGTCTTCGTCGCCAAGGATGTCGCTGAGCACGGCGTATTTCTCACCATCGGAGATGAGACCCATCGCGATACCGCTGACGGGACGTTTCAGCTTCACGCCCGCGTCAAGCAGAGCGAGGGTTCCGGCGCAGACGGTTGCCATAGAAGAGGAACCGTTACTTTCCAGGATGTCGGAAACCACGCGGCACACATAGGGGAAGTCATCGGGGAACATCCCTTTGAGCGCACGGTGGGCCAGGTTGCCGTGGCCGATCTCGCGACGGCCGACACCGCGCTGAGCCTTGGCCTCGCCGGTCGAGAAGGGGGGGAAGTTGTAGTGGAGGAGGAAACGCTCGCGGCCCTGGTTGAGCACGTCGTCGAGAATCTTCTCGTCGAGCTTGGTGCCGAGGGTCACGGTCGAGAGGCTCTGGGTCTCACCGCGGGTGAACACGGCCGATCCGTGAGGGCCGGGGATATAGTCGACCTCGCACCAGATCGGGCGGATCTGGGTGGTCTTACGTCCATCCAGGCGGATACCCTCGTCGAGGATGCAGCGGCGCACGGCCTCGCGCTCAACGTCGTGGTAGTAGCGCTTCACAAGCGGGGTCTTTGCCTCGCGCTCCTCTTCGGGAAGCGATTCGATATATTCCTTGCAGACAGCGTCGAAAGCGTCCTGGCGCCAGTGCTTGTCGGGAGTGCCGGTCTTGGCGATAGCGTAGGCCTTGTCGTAGCACTTCTCACGGACATCCTTGCGGAGCTCCTCGTCGTTGACCTCGTGGCAGTACTCGCGCTTGACGGTCTTGCCGGCGGCTTCTGCCAGTTCTTCCTGGGCCTTGCACTGAACCTTGATTGCCTCGTGGGCGGTCTTGAGGGCCTCGAGAAGCTCGGCCTCGGAAACCTCCTTCATCTCGCCCTCGACCATCATGATGTTGTCGTAGGTAGCGCCTACCATCAGCTCGATGTCAGCGTTCTCAAGCTGGTCGAAAGTGGGGTTGATTACGAACTTGCCGTCTACGCGGGCTACGCGGACCTCGGAGATGGGACCGTGGAACGGAATGTCACTGACAGCGATCGCGGCGGAAGCGGCGAGGCCGGCGAGGGCGTCGGGCATATCCTGGCCATCGGCAGAGAACATGGTGATCTGCACGAATGTGTCAGCGTGGTAATTGTCGGGGAACAGAGGGCGGAGCACGCGGTCAACCAGGCGGGAGGTCAGCACCTCGTAGTCGGAAGCGCGGCCCTCGCGTTTGAGGAAACCGCCGGGGAAACGACCCGCGGAGGAAAATTTTTCCTTGTAGTCAACCTGGAGGGGCATGAAGTCAACACCCTCGCCTGCTTCTTTGGCGGAAACTACCGTCGCGAGGAGCATGGTGTTGCCCATTCGCAGTTCAACGGCGCCATCGGCCTGCTTGGCCAGTTTCCCTGTCTCCAGGGTGATGGTGCGGCCGTCGGGCAGTTCGATGGTCTTTTTGATAGGGTTCAGCATTATTTAAGATAGATTATAAACTTCTGATAAATCGCGCAAAGGTAATGAATTTTAGTCAAATTAACTAATAAACAGCCGAAAAACGCATAAATAACGGGCGCTCAGAGTTTCCGAGCGCCCGTTTACGGGTATCATTTGCAAAAAGGCATTCAATTTCAGAATTAATCCGCCTATACCTTATTCGAGGATGATCAGGAACAGATTGCGGGTGTCAGCCTTGGTAAGCGTGACGGCTCCCGCCTCGAGATCGGCAGTCAGCTGGCTGGTGGCACTTGTCAGTTTTGCCCCGTTAACCTTGACCGAGCCGGTTTCGGTGTCGGCGAATACGAGGGTCATCTTCATCGGCTTGGCGAGGGTGAATGTCACGGAAGTCGCGGACTCCATTTTGAGGCAGATTCCATAGGTCTTGCCATCGTATGTCGCGGTGCCTTTCGAGTTGGAGTAATTGCCCGTCACAGCGAACATGGAGTTGCTCGGAGCCTTGGCCAGGAAGTCGCAAACGACCTTCTCCCCGTCGGGAACCGGGTCGGGATCCGGATCAGGGGTCGGATCGGGATCGGGGGTGGGATCCGGGGTAACGACCTCATCGGTAAAGAATCCCGCAAGCGATGGCTTATATTCAGCCAGGAGCTTGTCAAGCCCGGCGTTACGCCCGTAATCAGCATCGTCAACGGCATTGTCGAACGTATAGTGGATGTCGCCGTGGTTCAGACGGCCGGCGCCGCGGCGATAGCCCGTAAGGATCGCGGGAATATCGGCTGCCGCGTCGGGAGTGTAGTCGAACATAGAGGCCGAGGTGTCGAAATTATTGTAGGACGTGCCGCCAGCGAGAGTTTTGACCTCGGCCGGGACCTGTTCGCCGCGGGCTGATGCCTCGTAAGCGTCGAAGGTCGTCGAGTTATCCTGGTATGTGATATAGCTGAAATGCTTCTGACGCTCGACAAACAGGTTTCCGAAGCTCTTGATGATGCCGCCGTTCTCGCCAGAGAAAGTGCCGTCGCCGGTGGCGTCGGTTCCCTGGCGCGAGCTCATCATCGGACGGCTTGTGCCGCGGAAATAGTTGTTCTCGACGAAAATGCTCGACCCCATGGTGGCTCCGATGCCGTATTTGGCGATACCGTCGTAGTAGTTGTTGTAGACATGCACGGTGGAAGTCCTGACGCGGGGATGGCGCGAATCGCTGTGATCAAACCAGTTGTGGTGGTAGACGAGCATATTCTCCACATGCTCGCTCTTCATGCCGCAGAGGTTCGATTTGCCTGTGTCGAAGAAGTGGTTGTAGGAGAAAGTGGCGAAAGTGCAGTCGTCCTTGGCGTCAAGAGAGCCGTCACCCTTTCCGTGGTCGCCACTACCCTTCTGACCATAGAAAAAGTCGTTGTTGTGGACCCATATGTGGTTGGTACCTTTGACCTCGAGATTATCGTTGCTCGACCCGTGGAGCATTATGGCGAGGTTACGCACCTCGGCACCCATACCATCGACGAATCCCAGCCCGAAGCCTTTGAGCGACGCGTCATCCCCGATACCCTCGATTGTCACCTGGAAATCGATAGTGTTGTTGTTCCCTTTCAACAGAAGGCCTGTCTGGTCGGAGAGGAGCTGCGCTGTCCCGATTTTGGCGACATCGATCATTCCGATGACGCGTACGGCGATCGGAGTCTTGTCAAAGCCCTTCTGCTTCGCCTTGAATATTTCGCCAAGCCCGACAATCGTCTGCACTCCCCCCTTGCTGTCGACAGTCATTTCCATCGACACCGTGTTGAAATTTTCGTTGGTGATATATAGCACCTTGGCACCCGATTTGAGAGAGCCGTCATTGTTGTAGGCGCCCACTCCTCCGGTAACACCTTGATGAGCGAAGCCGCTGCGGTCGTATTCGGTCACCACAAGGTTCGAGGCCTCGTTAGCGCCCTCTATTTCAGCCTTTTCCTTGACGGGAACGACCTTTATCACGTAAGTTCCCGCAACTAAGCCGGGAACATCGGCACGCCCGAACATCGGGTAACGGCGCACAAGCCTGGAATCAATCCTTGTGAAATCGGCATATTTGCCACCTTTCACATACACGTTATAGTCGTCGGCACCATCGAAAAGCGACCATTTGACATAGGCATACTCCTGCCAGCCGCGGGCCTCGGTTATATTCACGACCCCCTGCACGTTGTCGTAGGAGCCTTCGCTGTCGTTTACCGCGGCCTTGTGGAACTCGACGTGGTCAATCGAATTGTCGTAAACATCCTCTCCGATAGCCGCGTCGGCGTGGCGCACAGTCATTTTGGCGCCATCGAAAAGCAGCCGTTCGACAGCCTCGGTGTTATAGTATTTCACGTCGCCGTTTTTAAGGATGACGTGTGCCTGGTGCTTGTCGGTCCGCAGAGAAACAGCGCCTGAGGTATTGTCCCCTATTCCCGGTTCCGGATCCTCACCGGCTTCGGTAACGGAGATTTCAGAGACATACAGCCCTCCCGTGTTCTGAAGCGTCACGTCGCCGTCGGCGGCAACAGTAGCCACGTTTGTCTGGTCTTCCAGGGTGGTGGTGTTGAAGAATCCCGACACAGGTGTCAGATTCGTGACGTTCACTCCCCTCGCCGCTGTCTTGCTCGAAGTCTTGCACACCATCTTCACCGTCTGTCCGGCTTTCAGGTCCTTAATGGTCACCGTCAGCGCCTTGTTAAAAGACATCCTCGAACCTTTCGGATCGACCCGGACCCCATCAGCGACGGTTACGGTAAACAAAAGCCCCGCGGTACATTCGAGTTCGGAACCATTGGCCGTAAGCGGCTCAGCGTTATAGGTCGAGATGTTTTTAAAGCGGTTGTTGCTTGTGGTGTTCTCGTGCTCCCAGTTCTGGGAATCAGCCTCGAGATTGGCGATGTCAGCAGCGCTGAAGGCTGCGAAATTCCAGGTGCGGGCACCCGCGCCGAAAACTGCCGAAATCGGCAACAGCGCCGCCAGCATATATTTTGCTAATGATTTTTTCATCGGTTTCAGCGGTTTTTAATGTTTCGTGAATTTAACCACATCGTTGCCGGAGCGTAGCATATAAACGCCGGCAGAAAGATGGGCGACCTTTATTTCCATTCGACCGGCAGCCGGCACCGGGCCGAACACCACCTTGCCTGAGAGGTCGAAGATGGCGGTCGGAGCGGTTTCCGACAGCCCGGAAACAGTCAGCATATCGCCAACTACACCCTCACAGGTGAATACGGACAAGGTTTTCGCAGCCTCTACCGCCGACATTCCGTTTTCGGCAAAGGAGAGCAGCACGGCCTCCATGTCGGCGTCCATTGAATCGGAATCGTCAAAACGGACTGTCAGTTTGTCGCCGCTGAACGAGATTTCCGTCACAGATTTCCTCACAGGCGCTCCGTTGACTGTGACCTGGGCGACATTCGCCGCGGTACCGCACAGAAAGCCTGCCAGCACCACGAAAATAGCAAAAATGAATCGGTACATGATTTAAGTTGATTGGTTTATTTATTACCCCCAAGGGGTGATCTGTAAAAACGAATTGACTCACCGCGGCAACCTGTAAACCGGAAGCGACGCGCGCGCCGCCGGGAGGTCGGCCTCGGCCTCGGAAAGGGTCATCGGCAACGCTACGGCTTCTGTCACCTTCGCACCCGGAATTATGGCGGCTTCAAGCTCGTCCGGCGAAGGAGCCGCTGTCAGCGTCCTGTATTCATTATAGGTATAGCGGGTAAACACGCTGTTTGTTGAAACGCCGCGGCGGTCGAGCCACCAGCCGCCGCCGAGGTCAACGGGGGTACTGCCGGGACCGAGATCGGAAGGAGCGGGATAACTGACTATCTTTCCCGCCGCATTGACGTTGACTGGCACGTTGTCGGCATACGGGCCGCTCATCCTGTAAGCCACCGCTTTCGGTATAACCGCCTGCGCGCGGCCATTACCGCCCCGGAGAATCCCGGACCGATCACCCACCGCCAGTTCAGGAGATTGATCCTGGCCGCCACGGATGTCAGAAGCGCCACCCTCTTTCGCGGAATGGCAGCCGGAGGCTAAAATCGCTCCGGCTGCCGCTATCGTAATAGGAAACAATTTCATCTTACAACAATCTTCTGTGTCTTGGAATGACCGGTTAAGTCAGTCACCCGCACCGCGTAAACTCCCGGTGCGAATCCAGCGTAGGAAACAGAGAGCGCTGTCGCCCCGGCCTCCACACTGACGGGAACCCGCGAGCCGTCAAGCCCGTACATCTCAAACGAGCTTATACCGGCCGGAGCCGCGATGGCAACCGCGTCGTATCCGGGGTTAATCGCGATCACGCCGCCCTCTGCATCCACGTTGTCAACACCTGACGAGGACCCGACGGTAAAACTCAGGGAGGAGAGCATATTGGAAGTGTCGGACGGGTCGAACAGTCCGGCCATATACGTCTTGCCGGGTTTCCCCATAGTGAAATTGTATGTGGTTGTCAACGAGGCGCTCTGCCCCGCGGCGAGATACGCTACCGGGAACCTCGCAATGTCGATAGAGGTACTTGACTCACTATCGAAGAACGCTATGACAAGTGGCTCGGCAAGATAGCCCGAGGTGACCGAAACATCGGCATTGAACTTTATCGCGGCAGCGTTAACCGCGCCCGCCGCGCCATCGATGGTAAACGACGAACAGGAAATCTCAGCCTTGCCAGGGTTAGCCTCGACCGGGACTTTGGCATAATATATAACCTCTCCGCGGTCGGGGTCGAAAATCACGAAGTAATACTCACCGGCGGTCGTCGAAGCGTTACCCACGGTACCCGTGAATGTGAAATTCTCCGTCTCGCCCACATTCAGGTCGAGGCGCAGGACATCTCCTCTTGAAATGATGCTAAGTTGGTTGTTGGCGAGCGTCGCGAAGCCCGATGCCACGGGCATAAACATCTCGAATGGAGCCACATTCGACAGGTCGGCGGTAATCTCGTAAGCGCAATTGGCGAAAATTTTTGAAACCGCCTTGACATTGGAGGCCTTCGGCAACTCGATGGACGCGGTAGTTACGGCGTAAGAACCGCCGTCGGCAGTAAGCACCAGGTAACCGGGGTTACCCATCCGCTGCCGGATATCGAGCCACGCGGAGGACGCGCCGTTGCCTGTCGGACGGCATACCGGGTAAACTTCGTAAGTGCCGGATGCGAGCGCCGGAAGCGCGACCTGGTAATCCGTCGCCCCGTACCCCGGCTGGATGCCGTTGGCGTTCGGTCCCTGCGCGTATATGACCTGCCCCGCGGCGTTTACGAGCTTAGCGCCCAACTGTACACCGAAAGTGCGGTCCGTGGCATTGATAAAGGCACCATTATCCCCTGCGGAAAGTGTCAGCACAGAGCCGCTGACCGAGCCTCCAAGGACACCGTAAAGAGAAAGACGGTTGTCATACGAAACAGGGTTGCCCGTTGGAGGCATGATGCCGAAAATAGCGTCCTGGCCGAAATTGAATCCGTCACCTATGCCACCTCCGATGCCCACTCCGGCCGGATTCAACGCGGTAAGACGGAAGTAGCCGTCATATGCGCCTCCCCATCCCCAGTTGAAATGGAAGAACCCGTCGGTGCTGTAACCGTCACATACGAACTCGTGGCCGGAGGTCATTGAATAATCAGCTCCGCCGCACAGCACCGGGCCGCAGTCGCGGAGATTATTGTAAAACATATTCTCCCACTCATCAAGCGGATAGAAGTCGCGGTTTTTCAGTTCAAGGGCGGCGTCATATCCGAAATAAGTCCTAAGGGCTGTCGCGGCCTGCTGCGAGCTTGTCCCGGATTCGGTGGCAGTGTAACGCATCTGTGTCGAATAACCGCAGGCCTTCATCAAGGTAGCAACGGCAACAGACTGCGCCTCGTTGTAACCACCTGAGTAGGAATCGAGCATATTGGCCCAGTCGAAAGTGGTCTGGGCGAAATTCATCGACAAGGTTTGCCCGTTGAGGTTATACGAGATTGACGACAGCCCTTTCTGAGGATAATTATGATACTTCATAACCTGCGCCATGGCCGTTGCCACGCAACCTGTGACGGCACGTTTGCCATTGATTTCCGGGCAAAGGTCGTTGTATGGGGCGTCCTGGTTCCACGCAGTCGACAGAAGCGGCGCGATCGGCGCGCGGCCGGCGAGGGATTCGGGCAGCGCGAGCGAGGGCATACCGGAAGCGTTGGCGCGGGCGTAGTCGATCTGCCGTCCATACTCTCCGAGCCACCAACGCATCTGCGGAGGCATTTCGGCTGAATCAGTCAAAGGAGTATCCGAATAACCCAGAAGCGGGGAAGCCACATCATCGGCCGCGACAACCATATACCCGGCAGGCCTGCTGAAAACGTACGCGGCCGGGATACCGGCTGGTGACGCGACCGAGCGGATTAACTTCGGCTTTTCCAATCCGCCGATAACGGACCTAAGCGCAGGGCTGTGGTTTTCGGCTCCCGCGACACGGGCAAGCGCCTCCTCGGGAGAAAGCGTCTCGGCGGAAGCTCCGAACGCGGCCATGGCAAGAAAAACCGCCGCGGACAAACGATAATTACGCATAATAGAAACGAAAGTTCAAATTGCAGGAGGCAAAGTTACACATTTTCCTCAATAACAATTTATTCAAGATGTTTTTTTTACAATGAAAATCGGGCATCCGCGCGAGGGGTAAGCTACGTCGCCCTGACGATATGAGAAAACGAGGCTGTCGCCCATCGCCGCGCACTGGCCCAGCGGGAAGTTCTCGACCGTATAGGCATCGGCCGCGCCCGGATTGACTAAGTCACTCAGCCATTTGAGATAGTTGCCCCGCGAGCGGCCCGCATCAGCGGCCATAAGGGCAAGCAGTTCGTCGCGGACTTCCTGCCTCTTGTTCCCGGGGACAAGCTGCTCGAACCCGAGGGGCTTGCCGTCGGGCAGAGAGAAACTGACGTAAGACGCGTCCGTGTCGCAGGCCCCGCCGCCGCATGACTCGTTATAGGCCATATAGGTAATAAAATCCTTACCGTCGGACCACGCCGGACGCAGCTCCATTATCACATAATAACCATATCTCACCGACTCTTTCAGAGCCGGCAGGATATCCGTGGTGAAAATATTTCCGTAATAGTCGATTTCGCGCTCAACCGCCGCCTGCGAACCATTGTCGCGGTCATATTCGACATCCCCGCCTGCGACCTCTGCGAAATTCTCGCCGACGATGCGGGCGAGCTGGATGTTAACGCCCGAAGTTTCCTGGAGGGCGAAAACCCTGATCGACATATAAACATCCTCATGCTCGGTGGGATACACGCGGGCGAACTCACGGGTGGGCACCTCGACGCGCCCGAAAACGAAAGTACTGTCGCGGGTATAGTCTTCCGTTACAGCAACTACGGTTTCCGCTATCTCCTCACTGTCGCGCACTTCCGGAGCGTTGTCGACAGCGTTATCGTGATGGCATGAGACGAGAGCCACAAAGGCTGCCAGGGCGGCGGAGGAAATTATCGCGGTTTTCATGAGGGATATATGTAGGTTGTCTATGATTAACTAACGTCCCCTCATCGACGAGGGTTCACCCCGTCACAAAAAAATAACGCCCTAATCGCACCTTTTTTTGCCAAAAACGTTACCTTTGTAGTACGAACCCATCAACTGACCTCACAAGCCGATGAGCGAATACAGCATACTTTGGGCAGATGACGAGATTGACCTGCTCAAACCCCACATAATGTTTCTCAAATCGAAAGGCTACGAGCCGCTGACGGTGAACAACGGCCGCGACGCGCTTGACCTGGTCGAGCGGCAGCACTTCGACCTCGTTATCCTCGACGAGAACATGCCGGGCCTCACAGGGCTGGAGACCTTGCAGCGAATTAAGGAAATCGCTCCCCAGACCCCGGTAATCATGATTACCAAAAGCGAGGAGGAGAACATCATGGACCAGGCTGTGGGGAACAAGATCGCCGACTACCTGATCAAGCCGGTGAACCCCATGCAGATCCTCATGTCAATCAAGAAGAACCTCCACAGCGGCCAGCTCGTCAGCGAGACGGCGGCCGCGGACTACCGGCAGGAATTCGCGCGCATCTCGCAGGCAATCTCGGAGGCTGGCAGCATCGAGGACTGGTACCGACTGTATGAGAAGCTGACAGCCTGGGAGCTGCGACTGGCATCGGCCGACACCAACATGGATGAAATGCTGCGGATGCAGAAGGCCGAGGCCGACGCGGCGTTCTACAAGTTCGTGAAGAGAGAATACGAGGGATGGATACTCTCCGACAAGAAACGCCCCTTGATGAGCCCGCGCATCTTCCCTGACATCGTTTTCCCGTTGCTCGACAAGGAGGAGCAGGTGTATTTCGTGCTGATCGACAATTTCCGTCTCGACCTGTGGCTTTCGATCAAGCCGGCGCTCGCCGAATACTTTACCTTTGACGAACGGCTCTACACATCGATACTCCCCACCGCCACGCAATACGCCCGTAACGCCATCTTTTCAGGCCTCATGCCCCTCGACATCGCCAAGATGTTTCCCCACCTGTGGGTCGACGAGGATGAGGACGAGGGGAAAAACCTCAACGAGAGCGAGCTGATCGCGACACTGCTCGACCGTTACCGCCGTCCTTGCAAATTCTCATATAACAAGGTCAACGACTCCGCCGGAGGTGAGAAGCTGCTTCGAGAGTTCGCCAACCTCGGGCACAACAAACTCAACGTGGTTGTGCTGAACTTCATCGACATGCTGTCGCACGCCCGAACCGAGAGCCGTATGATACGCGAGCTGGCCGGAAGCGACGCGGCGTACAGGTCGCTGGCGGCCTCCTGGTTCCGCCACTCTTCCGCGCACGACCTTTTCCGGCGCATTGCCGCGACGGGGGCCAAGGTGGTGCTTACCACCGACCACGGGACGATCCGCGTCGACAACCCTGTAAAGGTAGTAGGAGACAAGAACACCAACACCAATCTCCGCTACAAGGTAGGCAAGAATCTCGGTTTCAATTCCAAACAGGTTTTCGAAATCAAACGTCCGTCAGAAATGGGACTCCCCTCCCCCAACGTGTCGTCGGCATACATCTTCGCCGGTAACAACGACTTTTTCGCATACCCTAACAACTACAATTACTACGTCCAGTACTACGACGGCACATTCCAGCATGGCGGGATTTCCCTGGAAGAAATGCTGGTGCCGTTAGTGACACTCACCCCAAGGTAACATACATTCATCATGACTACCGAAATACTTATCAAGACCCCTGAAAACCTGCCCGACGCAGCCCGCGAATTCGCGTCGCTGATGGGCGACGAGACAGTATACGCCTTCCGCGGAGAGATGGGGGCCGGAAAGACCACCTTCATATCGGCTCTCGCTCGGGTTCTGGGCGTGGAGGATGACACGGCCAACTCCCCATCGTTCGCCATCATCAACGAGTACCGCTCCGATACAACCGCCGAGCTGATATACCATTTCGACCTGTATCGTGTCGAATCGGTAGAGGAGGCGCTGGAAATAGGTATAGAGGATTACTTTGACTCGGGCGCCCTGTGCCTTATTGAATGGCCGGAGCGCATAGAGCCGCTGCTGCCCGACGACACCGTGGAGGTCGAGGTGCGGGTTAATCCCGACGAATCGCGGACACTCATCGTGCGCAAACCCGAACTCTGACCCCGCGGCCCGATGACGCGCCCCGTATACATATCGCTCCCGGAAACCGGCTCGACAAACACTTGGCTGAAAGAGCACGCCGACGAAATACCAGTCCCCGCCGTGGCGGTCACTGACCACCAGACCAGCGGGCGCGGCCAGCGTGGAAACACCTGGGAGGCCGAGCCCGGCAAGAACCTCACCTTCTCGATGCTTTTCAAGCCCGAAGGCGTGGCGCCGTCAGGGCAGTTCTTCATCTCCGAGGCCGTGTGCCTCGGGATTGTCGACACGCTCCGACGCTACCTGCCACACCCGGAGACGGTAAAAGTGAAATGGCCCAATGACGTTTATGCCGGCGACCGCAAAATCTGCGGCATACTGATCGAGCACTCGCTCGAATCGGCCTCAGCCATCCGGCATACGATCGCCGGAATAGGACTCAACGTAAACCAGAAGGAATTTCACTCTTCCGCGCCTAATCCGGTTTCGATGTTTAACCTGACTGGGAAAGTGACACCGTTGCGCCCGCTGTTGGAGCAACTGGTCGAAGCCATCTCAGCCAACCTGGAAGCGCCGAAAGAGGCCATTCACGACAGATACCTCGAAACGCTGTGGCGAGGCAACGGCCAGCACCTCTTCGCGACACCTTCCGGCGAGCGGTTCCGCGCATCGATAACCGGCATTGCCCCGGCAGGCGCACTGACGTTGCGACGGGCCGACGGCTCAGAGACAAGCTACCTGTTCAAAGAGGTACAGTTCATTCTATGACCCATTTCCATCAGCGATGATGTCAAACAGACTAAAAAACGCCCAACCGGCACCATTGTTCTCCATTATAACGGTCTGCTACAACGCGCAGGACACAATAGCGGCCACGCTTGAAAGCGTTGACAGCCAGACGTGCGAACATTACGAGCACCTTGTTGTCGACGGGGCTTCGACCGACCACACACTCGACATAGCCCGCGAGCATCCCAACCTGCGCCGGAGGGTGTTCTCGTCGCCAGACAACGGAATCTACGACGCTATGAACAAAGGGCTCACAACAGCCCGCGGCGAATACCTTGTATTCCTGAACTCGGGAGACGCCCTGCACTCGCCCGACACGCTTCAACGCATAGCCGACGCGATAATTGACAACGGATTCCCGGGAGTGGTCTACGGGCAGACGCAAGTAGTCGGGAAAGACCGCGGCAGGCTTGCCGACCGCCATCTGACAGCGCCTGACGTGCTGACCTACAAGAGTTTCGCCGACGGAATGGTGGTATGCCACCAGGCCTTCGTGGCATTGCGCAGAATCTGCGACGAATACGACCTGAAATACCGCTACTCGGCCGACTACGAATGGTGCATACGGGTGCTGCAACACTCCCGCCGCAATGTCGCGGTCAAAGGGGAGCCACTTGTCGATTATCTCGCCGGTGGGATGTCGGCCAAACATCGGGGCAAGTCTCTGTGGGAGCGTTTCAGGATAATGAGCTACTATTACGGCTTCTTCCCCACCGTGCTCCGCCATATGAAATTCATCCCGCGCTATCTGCGCCGCAGCCGCGTGGAGCGCGGATTCAGTTCCTGACACAGAACATCAACAGCCATGATACTGCAAAACACCACTTTCGTCATCGACGAGGCTATCGAGGAGATATTTCTCGACTGGTTGCGCTCGGAATTCGTTCCCGCCGCGGCCAAGTCGGGCAGCTACGAGGAGAAGCCGCGGCTGCACCTGATACTCGCCAATGCCGAACCAGGCACCAAGAACTACGCTTTCCAGCTTCAGGCCGCACGCATCGACGACGCCCGGGCTTGGCTTGGCGAGGGCGAGGGAGCCGCACTGCTGGCCGCTATCACTCGCCGGCTCGACGGACGAATGGCGCACTTTTCAACCTATATGGATGAAATCGAACTCTGAGAGCAACCGACCTATGGCTGACACTGCGAAATACCCCAGCCTGAGTTCCGACGACGATCACCGCGCCCCGCTAAAAACCAGCGAGAACGCCGAAGCGCTCCGCCACAGCTGGGAACGCGTAATAATAGGTATCGATCCCGGTACAAACGTTATGGGATACGGCATCCTCGGCATAAACGGAAAAACACCCTCGATGATAGCGATGGGGGTGATAAAACTCAGCAAATTTGAAAGCCATTACCTGCGCCTGCGCAGGATACACTCGCGCGTTCTCGGCCTGGTGGAGCAATACCTCCCCGACGAGATGGCGATCGAGGCCCCGTTCTTCGGCAAGAACGTGCAGTCGATGTTAAAGCTCGGGCGGGCGCAGGGAGTCGCAATGGCCGCGGCTCTCGAACGCGACATACCGATCGCGGAATATGAGCCGCGAAAAATCAAAATGGCCATCACAGGGAGCGGCGCCGCCTCCAAAGAGCAGGTGCAGGAGATGCTGCGCCGGATTCTGAACATCGACCGCGGACAACTTCTGCCCGAACTTGATGCCACCGACGCCCTCGCCGCAGCCCTCTGCCATTTCTACGAGACCTCCCGCCCGACGGTAACGGCAGGCCCGAAATCCTGGAAAGAATTCATCGCCAAGAACCCAGGGCGCATAAAGCAATAACGCAATTCCCCGCCGCGAAAACTTACTCCGCGGCGGGGAATTCTTTAAACACAATATCGTTCCGGTTGTGACAATTACGGCACGCAAACTCGGATGGTTGCCTCTCCGATAGTGACTATATAGATACCTGGCGGAACGTCTATCACGGCGTTACCATCAGAAGCGACAGAAGAGGCGGCCAGCACGCCGTCGGGGCGGAAAACCTTGACCGTCGCGCCATTCGCTGCACGAGATACTGATATGGCCCCATGGACAACGCACGCCACGAACGCCTCCTCAACACCGACTGATTCGGTGCCAGACGTAATTATCTCGAAACCGATAGTGGCCATTTCCGTCTCGCCGGACGCATAACGGGCGGTAACTCCTGCTGTATGGCGCCCGTTTGGCACATTTTCGAAAAGATGGGAGGAGCCTGTTGTCGAGGCAACTTTCTCATTGTCGAGGTAGACCTCGTAACCCAGAATCGTTCCGGCCGCGCGTGCTGGAGCCCCGTGTCTCGAAAGGCCCGGAATATCCTCTGCCTGGCCGATGAAAATATCATCTATGGCAACCAGATAATTGCGCCCACCCGAAACGCATCGGATCGCGACGTATTTGGCCTCGGCAGGGATGGTGGTGACAACCTGGCGCCAGTCATCATAATCGATGGAAACTGGATCTCCTACCCAGACGAAATCACCAGCCTCTTTACCACTGAGGGAATAGCCCACCATAAGGGTTTCGGTATAAGTCCACCAGTAACCCCGTGTCCAGAAACTGATCACGAAATCATCGTCCATCTCTATCAACGGGGATATAATGTAATCGTCGTTATCGTTGCCTGTGCGGGTAGACATTGCCACGAGGACTTTGTCGCCGCTGTGGGTATTGACGAAATCATCTGTCATAACAGGATTCGCTCTTCCCGGATTCATCACGATGAACGCCATAGGTTCACCGCAGTTAGGAAACTCATAATTGGGAGAGTAGTATGTCTCATCTCCGTCACCATCGATGTACGACCATCCGAGATCGCCGGGGGAGTTGATCGCCCAATCGTCATGTCCCTCGAAATCCTCATAGATGTAATTCAGCACATTCCATCGCAACAAGCGCGAGGCAGGATCGGCAGCATCCTCAATGACGAGATTGAACGGCATCTTGGTGGCTTCCACCATTGTGAACGACAATACCATGTCTTTTTCGCCAGACACAGTGACTTCCTCAGTCACATTCTCGAATCCTTTCTTTGCGCAAGTCACGACATAATCACCTTCCCATACATCCGGCAGCTCGACTTTGCCCTCGGCATCGGTGGTAGCGGAGTAGCTGTGGGTGTTGTCCTTCCCGGCGAAAAGCACCACGGCTCCGGAGGCATCCTCACCGGGAGCGTTCGTGGCCAATGCCAGCTCCACCTTGGAAGTCATACGGCACGGAACAGCGCGGGAGAACGATGGATACGAAACCTTACTATCGGGGTATATGGCTTTGACGGCGAAACGCCACATTCCCTTTGAAGCGGATGACCATGACGCGTCCGCGAAAGACTCCGCGGCAACAGGAGCCGTGTTGAGCTTCACCCACTCATCCGCCGACGATTCCTTACCTTCAAGGAAACGCCAGACATCATACCTCACAGAGGGCAAACCGGCCGCGGCGACTTTCGAGCGGGGAGCACCCATAGGCAGTCCGGCAGCACGCAACGTAAGATTGCCGCGGAATATGTAAGAGCCATCGTCGGCATAGCGGGAAGTGAACGGCTCTGTGCGGTAGTCCTTGCTCATCACCATCTTCTCGGCTCTACGCGGCCAATCGGCATCCTCCCCTCCGCCGTCCATACACAGGCGCGCATCGCCGCGCAACGTGAACAACGCTCCGCGCGGAGCCACCACGGGGTATCTGAACACACACTCGTGCCAGTTGTAATTCTCGCTCTCCAAACCATCCTCCTCATACAGGATACGGTTTGTTGGCTGACCGTTCTCGTCAAGGTCAAACACGACTACATCGACAGGCCGGCCGTTGTTGGAAGAATCCCATACATTCCACGACATAGACGTAAACACGGCGGGAGTGTCGTAAACGACACCCGCGACGGTATACCTCGTGGTAGCCGACATCTCCATATTGTGAACAAAATTGTCGGTGCCGTCATCATATCGGAACGCCGCGGGCGCGTCAACAGGCGCGTCCCATGCGACATTCGCTGTCTGGCGGTCGGCCTTGGCGGAAACATTTCCTGGTGCGATGAGTTTCACCTGAAGGATAAGCGAGCCCAGATCAATGTCACCGTCAAGCGACGGGACATCCTTGGATGCCGATTCATAGTTTATCGCATGCGCGTCAACCGTGTACGCGCCTTTCATATAGATTCCGGCAATCGAGAAATAACCGTCACGGTCGGTGACTCCAGATCGCACGCCATATCCGTGGATGCTGACAGCGGCGTTCTCAATACCCCTGCCATCGACATCAGTCACTCTGCCGGAGACCGTCGCTGTGGGAATCTGTGTCATTTCAATCTCTACCACCTTGTGTTCCAGAGGAGCGAAATCATATGTGCCGGAGGCAGTCTCGTATCCGAACTTCGACACAGACCAGCCATAGCTTCCGGGAGCAAGCTCGATGAACTCGAACGAACCGTCCTCGCCTGATACCGCTGAACAGCCATCATCGCCAAGCTGAACGGTGGCTCCGCCTACCGGGTTACCCCCGTCAGTGACTATGCCTGTCAGCCAGGATGCGGAATTTTCTTCGATAGTCACATTGGCCACATAGAGAGTGGGGAGCCCGGGCTCCCACTGTGCGTGGAATCCGATATGGTAAATGCCTGTTTCCTCAATTTCAGGAAGATAGACATATTTCTTTTCCAGCATACGGAAGTCGGTGGAAAATTCCTTGACAACGGTCGACTGCCCCTCTGCCGTAGCCTCTTTACCGATAGTCACGCTGTAAGCGGCAGGATAGTTGGAATTCATAACGCCTGCGTCGTATACCACCTTGTAGGCTTTTCCAGCCTCAAGGCGCACCGGGGGAGAAATCAGGAAGTCGTCAACCGTACGCGTATAATTGCCGCGCATCAGCATCGTCCGGCTGCCATCCATCGTGGCGCCTCGCTCCCATGTGGCGTTATCCCCATTCGCATCGACGAGAGTCCATAGAAGAAGCTGGTCAGGATTCTCGAAATCGCACGAATAAGGAAGCTGAATATCACTGCCTATGACCGTTGGCTCCGAAACAGCAGCCTCCCCGGCACCATTCGGCGCAACGGCGGTCACATAATACGTATACACACCCATAACCTTCACCATGTCGGAGCATGTGGTCGCTGATATGCCATCGGCCACTTTATTCCCGCCAGGCTGGCGCACAACGTCATACCTGACCTGGGATGGATCCATATAGCCCCCGTGCGCCCCAGTCATTACAGGCTTCCAGGAAATACGCGCCGACAAGCCGTCGGCTTCAACAGTAACTTCGGCAGGAGCGGCCGGGAGATCCTCGCCTATGAAAGCGCGCACACACCGCGGTATGCCATTTCCCGCCTCGTTCACAGCGTATATCCTGAAAGCATGGTAGCCAAGGGGGAGAGTTGCCGGAATGTCGACCTTTGCCCCGGCTATAAGTTCCGGACCGGCATATGTCGCCACCACCTCCTTGTCAGCCTCTATGACGATAGCGGAAATCGCACCGAGAGCGTCACCGGCGGCTGTCTTTGTGGGGATTGTAAGCGAGACTGTCGCGGTGCCGTCGTGTGACGGATCTGAGATTGCCACTCCGGCCACGGCAGCCGGAGCGCCATCCTCGGCCAATTTGAACGGTATATACAAACCTGTCATCTCCCCGTCACGGCCGAGGTCACTTATATACGTCATCCGGCCTGTCGAAGGATCCAGGGTATTGAAATATCCTCCGTATGAGGAACTTTCGGCCCAGTACAGTATGCCGGTGGAATGGTCGAATTCCATCGACTGCATATAACGAATCCCGGAATCCGACTTTCCGATTTGGGTGAATACCTTCGTGTTTTTGTTGAAAGAATAGAAATAGCCATCATTGGCCACCGAGTATATATCCCCCTCATAGCTGCAGGCCAAAGTCATAAGCCAAAGGCCCGGGACATCGGCGTATATCGTTGACGACCCGTCGGCGACATTAACCACCCGCAGATGCGTCGAGTTTGCCCCGTAATGGGAAATCGCCAGAAGAGTCCCTTCGGAATAATCATAAGTCATATCCACATATAGAGGGGAATCCTCCGCGAGTTCTGCCAGTTTTGACATCTCTCCGGTCGCGATGTCAAACTTGTTCCACGCCACGGGCAGCGGACCGGGCTTGTAGGTCTGGGCATAATAAACGCCATCAGCCATCGCCCCGGCGCTCACCGGGGCTGTCTCCCACACTTTCTCCGGGGAGGTCGCGTCGGTTACCGGGAAAGAATACCATCCTACCGGACGCGTCTCGTCATCAATGAGGAATCCCATTGCCGAGACCACCGATTGTCCGGGGGCATCCTTGCGGAAAGCGCCTCGCGCTGCTACGGCAAGCAAGGAACATCCCAGCGCTGCCACAGCAAGTAACAATGTAGTTTTCTTCATACTCACTATATTTATCTGTGTTAGAAATCGCATTGTCGCTAAATATCGCAAAGTTAACAGACAATACAATATAAGTCAACACAAAGGTATTACATCTAAGACAATTTGCCTTAAACGTAATGAATTGTCAACCAAACAGTGAGCATAACGCCGCGTGTGCCATGGTCAGACGATGTATCTCAGAGCGTGCTCGCGGTGTCGCGATAGGCCGACGGCGTCATCCCTACAACCTCCTGGAAAGTCTTGTAGAAGGTCGTCATAGATTTGAATCCGAGATCGGCAGCAATCGCTTTGAGAGGATAGGCCGTTCCCTCAGGACCCGACAGAATCCTGACCGCCTCCTTTATGCGGTAGCCATTGACAAACTGATAATACCCCTTTCCCGTATGTTCGGCTATGATTTGCGACAGATATGTCCGGTTTGTTCCCAGCATCTCGGCGAGACGCTCGCGGGTGAGGTTGCCGTCACGATAAACCTCGTCTACCTCCATCAACCGGCACAGACTGTCGAAAACCAAGTTTGTCCTTGTTTTCTGATTCGCCGGATACGCGTCGGGAATGTCAGACAAGGATATTTCTCCGTCTGTCGTTACGCGAGGTACCGGCTTATCGGAAATATTGTCGTTGCGTGAGCCGATACGCCCGAGTAGCTCCTGCTCTCGCGCGACGGCGTCGCGGTGAGCCATGACGATGTTGCGGTAAAGCCGTTTCTGCCGGCGGTAGTTGTGCCACAGAATAAAAAGAATTGCTGTCACAGATAACAGCGACACCCACAATATTGCCGTCTTGCGCTGCTCGCCACGCAGCATCAGTGCGTGCATATTGGCTTCCTGCTCACGCCGTTCGATGTCATATTGAACACGCAACTCGTTGATAGATCGTAGCTGGCGGTCGACATTAGCCGAATCGCACGATTCCTTATATGCCTTGTATGCTTCCAAGGCACGCCGATAATCGCCCCGGCGCTCATAATTGCGCGCACGCTGCGCCAGCAAGGGTGCGAGAGAGGAGCGTATCAGCAAACTGTCGGACACATTGAATCCCCGTGCTATCATACGGTCTGACTCCGCGAGACGTCCCTGGTCGGCGAGTATCCGCGCGTATGTGCAATATATTTCCGGGAGTGTGGCACCCTGGGCCTCCCCGGCACCGGCGACAGCCTTCTCCATCCATTCCAAAGCCTCGATGTCTCGTCCTAACGCCGCGCAAATCGAACCGCGCAGATTATATGTGGCCGACCGTTCCACATAGTTCACACTGGCCGCCAACTCGTCAGCCTTTCGTATATATGCCATCGCCTTTTCATGATCCCCGGCTATATGGAGGAGATTCGCGCAGTGATAAGCTCCGGCGAAACCCAGCTGCGCGTTGTCGTTGGTCATTCCCCATTCATAACAGCTCAACGCGTATCGCAGTCCGGAGGTATCGCGGCGGATGCTCGCTGTCTCGGCAAGGTTCGCCTCGATCAACGCCTGGCGTAGGGGATCGCCTATTTTCACGGCATATTCCAAAGCCTCGTAGAAATGACGCTGGGCTGAGGCGTAATTGGCATGGGTGTTAGCCTCATATACACCGTAGCCGTTGTGAATCGACAGGCGGAGAGTGTCGTCGGCCACCGCGTCGGCATATCTGTAAGCCTCGTCCAGCTGGGCTTTTCCCAATCCTGAATTTCCAAGGATGACATTTGACACCCCCTGGTAATAAAGAGCATACGCCATAAACCAGTCTGACCCTTCGCGCTCGGCCTCTTCCCGCAACCGCTCCGCCATACTTAGAGTGCGGCGGTGGTCGGAGTTCTGCGTAGCCATGCGGCAGGAATCCCGGAACCGCCAGCAATCGCCGGCTGATGCCGGAAATGAATCCCGGACGGCGACCGCAATGACGACAAAGCTCCACACCACCAGGGAAGGCAGCGTCAACCCTAACAACCTGACGTAACGGCTTGCGGTCATTAGCGGGGAAAGGGCCTTTTTAGTCGAACACGTTTGAAATCGACTCCTCCACAACGGGTTCTTCATCGTAGGAATCATAGAACTCCTTGTCGCAGAGACCTGAGAAATCCACATCGAAGCGGGCGTCCTGGCTGTAAGGAAGGGTCGGGTCGGCATAGACCTTGGCCATATACAGGCCGTAGACGGGCAGCGCCATAGCCGCGCCCTGGCCGTGGGCCATGGTGTTGAAGTGGATGTAACGCTCGTCGCCCCCAACCCACACTCCCGAGACGAGTTCGGGCGTGAAGCCCATAAACCAGCCGTCGGCGTTATAGTTGGTTGTGCCGGTCTTGCCACCCATCTGGGCGGTGATATGGTACGGAGCGCGGCGCACGCGGTTGCCCGTGCCACCGTCGACAACATTCAGCAGCATCGACAGGATTTTGGCGTATGCCTTTTCTGAAATCACCTCGGTATGGGTCGTGTTGAACTCGGATATCACGTTCCCGTTGGCATCGCAGATGGAGGTCACAAAAAGCGGTTCGGCACGCATGCCGTTGTTGGCATAGGCGGTGTATGCCCCCACCATCTCCTTTATCGACACCTCGCACGACCCGAGACAGAGCGACATCACGGGGTCGATGTGGTTGGTTATGCCGAAATTATGCATATTGCGCACCAGCGTGGTAGGCGACAGCTGGGCCATCAGGCGCGCCGAGATCCAGTTGTTCGAGTTGGTAAGCGCCCAGCGCAGGTCAACCATCTCGCCCACGCGGGCCGAGCCGGAGTTGCGCGGCGCCCAGGTACGTCCGCTCTCATCGGTGAACACCGGCTGGGTGTTCGACATCATGTCGCAGGGGGTGAAGCCCTCCTCCATGGCATAGGTGTAGAGGAACGGCTTTATCGTCGAGCCGATCTGGCGGCGGCCGGTGGAAACCATGTCATACTGGAAGAACTTGAAACTCGGACCACCGACATAGGCCTTGACATAACCGTTGCGCGGATCCATCGACATGAAGCCGGTGCGCAGGAAATGCTTCTCATAGAGCAGGGAATCGCGGGGCGTCATCACAGTGTCAACCACCCCGGCATAGGAGAACACGTTCATCTCGCGTGGAGTGTTGAACGCCTCGCGGATCTCGTCGTCGGTAGCGCCCTGCTGCTTCATGACGCGGTAGCGGTCTGTCTGCCTTATGGCATGGTCGATCAGCGACTGCACCTTCACCTTGCCGAGCTCCTCGCCGTTGCTGGTATAGGGAGCGTTGGCTCTGCCCTTCTTCTCGCGGAAAAAAGCGCGCTGGAGCTGCGCCATATGGGTCTGCACGGCCTCCTCGGCATAACGCTGCATACGCGAATCGATGGTAGTATGGATTTTCAGCCCGTCGGCGTAGATGTCGTATTTCGAACCGTCGGGCTTGGGGTTCTTCTCAATCCAGCCGTAGAGCGGATTGTTCTCGTAAGCGATGGAGTCGTCGATAAATTTCTGTTTCTCCCACCCCCGGTACTCCGACCGCACTGGTTTTTTCGCGGTGAGGATGCGGCGCAGCTCCTCGCGGAAATACGGAGCCATACCGTCCTTGTGGTCGACCCGGTGGAAGTCGAGCGTCAGCGGGAGCTGTTTAAGGGAGTCCATCGCCTCTTTCGAGAGCATCCCCTCCTTGTTCATCTGTTCCAGCACGGTGTTGCGGCGCAGACGGGTACGCTCGTTATGCCGGACGGGATTGTAGTAGGCCGGATTCTTCACCATCCCGACCAGGGTCGCGGCCTCCTCCACCGAGAGATCCTTGGGCTGCTTGCCGAAGTAGACGTACGCGGCCGACTTGATGCCCACGGCATTGTAGAGGAAGTCAAACTGGTTGAGATACATCTTGATGATCTCGTCCTTTGAATAGTAACGTTCCAGCTTGACGGCGATCATCCATTCGATAGGCTTCTGCAACGCGCGGTCGAGCAGGTTGCGGGTCTGGGGCGAATAAAGCTGTTTGGCGAGCTGCTGGGTAATCGTTGAGCCGCCACCGGCGTTCTTGTTCTGTAAAATCACGGTCTTGACAAGCACTCGCATAAAGGCGCGCATATCAATGCCCGAATGGTCCTCGAAACGCGCGTCCTCGGTCGCTATCAGGGCATCGATGACGTGCTGCGAAATCTCGTCGTAATCAGCGTACACGCGGTTGCCGGAGTTGCGGTAGTAGCGCCCCATCTCCTCTCCATCGGCCGAATAAATCACGGTGGCAAACTTGTCGTTGGGATTCTTCAGCTCCTCGATCGGCGGCATATACCCGATCCAGCCGTTGTATATCAAAATAAACAGCAGAATCATCGCTGCGAAACCGAGGAAGAACAGGTTCCACATCCATCCGATAACACGGCGGTTGCGTCGTTGCTTGTCTGATATGTTTTTTGCCATTGAGAGCGGTCAGTGGATTGTCAGTGTATATATGCCGCAAAGTTACGAAATTCCGCCAAATAATCAGTACTTTTGCAGCATGGTTACAGCCACAAGGGAATCCATAGCCCGCAAATTGTCACTTTAATATGCTATGAATCAGAGTTTCAATATGATGCAGGCGGTTAAGCGCCGGTTTTTCGCCATGCGCAACGGGGCGCTTGCCGAACAGATGAAGAGCGGCGGTGCCGATTACAAAATCAATTTCGGACTGCTGCTGGCCCAGGTGGCCGACATAGCGGGCCAAGTACATGCCGGAACTCTCGACGAGCGGCCCGAAAAGCTCGCCGCGGAGGATATGGCGGAGCTGGCCCGGTCTCTGCGCGACAACACCACTACGCGCGAGAGCATGCTGATCGCCCCGATGCTGTTCCCGCTCGAACTACTCGGGAGAGAAGAAGCCCGCCAATGGCTCCTCTCCTGCCACACCGCCGAGGTTGCCGACACTCTTTGCCACAAGCTGTTGCGCCATCACGCAGAGGCTTCGGAGATAGCCGCTGACGCGCTCGCGGCAGAAAACACCACCGACATTCAGCGCTACGCGGCCCTGCGGCTGCTGCTCAACCTGCTGATACTCCGCAAGGTGAGCCCCCAGGCAGCAAGAAGCCTCGCCGCCGGCTTTGCCGACAGCGAAGCTCCGATCGTGTCGCGGCTCGCAGCCCAGATAATCGAAAGAATCACAGGCTGAGGGTTACTCCGGCGGTTACGCGGCGGGGCAACGCCGGCCCGTAGATATAGCCCGAATCGCGGCGGGAACCGCGGTCGAAATCATTCTGATAGGAATTGAATATGTTGCTCACTCCCGCGGTGACAGTCAGGTTGACGCGGTTGAACACGCGGAAGTCATAGGCCAGTTTCACAGACGCGTCAAAGAATGACCGCGTGGTGACAGCCATATCCACATCCGTTCCAGACCCTACCATATGCTGCACG
Source organism: uncultured Muribaculaceae bacterium (assembly GCA_910579105.1). Taxonomy (GTDB): domain Bacteria; phylum Bacteroidota; class Bacteroidia; order Bacteroidales; family Muribaculaceae; genus UBA7173. The sequence goes on from CAJTRT010000010.1 coordinate 57,836, forward strand.
AGCATAGGGCCGGTTCCGGTGCCGGTAATGGTAGCCCGCAAATGGTGGATGATTTCCCAATTTACCGTGAAATATCCGTAAACATCAGGAGTTCGGAACATACGTTTTTCCGCGGGAACTTCCGGATTGTCGCTCCACTGCTCCGCCTTCTTATACCTGCTGCTCTGCAACGTCAACCCTCCCTGAATGTCAAAATGGCTTGAAAAGAACGCCTTGGCCTCCAGATTAAGCCCCATAACCGTCGCACCCGAGCCGTTATAACGCTCCAGGACCGCGTTGCCCGCGGCATCAGTCCCCTCGAGCTGGCGCAGGGCGAACACGTCGCGGAGATCGGTATAGAACCCCTCCACGAGCAGATTGGCCTGCACGTTGCCAAAGCGGTGGTACATATCGGCGGAAAGGCTGACGCTCTGCGAACTCTCCTGTTTAAGCCCCGGAGCCAGAACGGTTACCACGCGCTCGCCGCCGACAATGGCGACGTGGAAATCCTCGTCATATGCCTGCGGCGAACGGAAGCCGGTCGAATATGACGCTCGGAAATTGAAGTTGCCCGACGGATTGAAGCGGATGTTGACGCGCGGGGAGATAATAGGGTTGTGAATCATCGAGTGCTTGTCGACCCGCGCCCCCACGAGGAAGCCCCACTTGTCGTCGCGCCACTCGTTTTGCAGGTAACCGCTGAATATGTTTACGTTCTGAAGCACGTCGTGGTCGTAACCGACAGACACGTCGTGCAAACGGTTGTACGAATATTCAAGTCCGGCTACAAGCTCGGCCGGCATAAAGAGGAAACGCTTCATCGGATGGGTCCATTGCGAACCGGCAACAACCACTATGTCGGAAGTGCGCCCGTAAGCGGCGGGATCTTTCTCAGAGCCGTAATAGCTCTTGCGCCGGGTGTTCTGCGCGGCGGCGAAAACCGAGAGATGGTCGCCCCGGCCGCGGAACCACAGGTCGAACGTCGCCTCGCCGGCGTGTATGTCGTGCTCGGCCTGCTCGGCTATCATCGCCTCGTGGGGGGGATTGTCGAGCTGGTCGCCACCCCGGCGATACTCGTGGGTGTTGTGGTATTCGAGAGTCAGCTTCGTGTCGTCCGACGTGCGAAAGAACGCCCTGGCACCGATCGTCTGGGTCTTAAGCTGGGCTACCTCGGTGAACCCGTCGCCGTTATGGTCGTAGCCGTCGCGGTAGCGGCTTTGGCCGTAGATGAAAGCCCCCGCCTTGTTGTTGTCTGTGACAACCGACGCGTTGGCCGTGGTGTTGTTGTCAAATGATCCCGACGGCCCGATTGACGTCAGCGTGTGGGCAATCTGGGCGGAATTGCTCATGGGATCCTTGGTGATGATGTTTATCGTGCCCCCGACAGCCGAGGAGCCGAAAAGCGCCGACCCGCCACCCCGCATCACCTCTACCCGTTCGATCATGTTAGCGGGAATCTGTTCCAGGCCGTAGACGCCTGTCAGCGCAGAGAACACCGGGCGCGAGTTCATCAGAATCTGTGAATAATGCCCGTCAAGACCATTGATGCGCACCTGGGTGAAACCGCAGTTCTGGCAGTCGTTCTCGACACGCACGCCAGGCTGGAAGTCCAGGCCGTCGGCAAGCGAGCAGGCACCCACCCGGTCAAGCAGTTTTGAGGAAACGACATTGACGAGCGACGCGCTCTCGCGCCGGCGCGTCTCGCTCTTCGAGGAAGTCACAACAACCTGGTCGAGCATAAAAGCGTCCGGGGTAATTTCAAAATTCACCTCCACGGTCTGATTGTCGCTGACCGAAGTCTTTTTCTTTTCACCATTATATCCGATCAGCGAGACTTCGAGCGTATAGTCGCCAGGTTTCAGGTCGCGGAACACATAATGGCCGGAGGCATCGGTCAGTGTGGCGAGATTCGTCCCGGCGATTTTCACAAGACAGGCCGGGAGATGCTCGCCGTTCTCGGCGTCTACGACATGGCCGCCTATGTTGGCGTCGGAGACTTTCGCCCGTTGCGCATACGACAACGGGCAGGTCATGGCACAAGCCATGACCGCTATGATAATTTTCTTAAACATTGCGGGATAAGGATTAGTTAAGGATAAAATTGGAACTTATCCCGCGAAAGGTGGCCCGCGCAGACTGGCGGCACAGCAATCCACACTTGCGGCAACGGCATACTCCGCATCCGTAATTTCCACATAAAAGCTCGGTACGGGAGCAAGAGCCGCCACAGACGGCACGTCGACTGAAACGGAGGCGGTGTTGAACGCCGCGACCTGGTCGAGCGACTGCGACGTGTGGCCGTGGTGCGAGGATGGGAAGAAAGGATGCGAGTGCGTCACAGCATGCCCCGCGAACCCCTGGTGGGTATGCAGAAATACCGTGTTTGCGAACGCGAAGTTCACAAACACGGCAATCAGGATGCTGCTGAGTATCTTTACGGCTCTTTCCTTCACGCCGCGAAGATACGAATTTATTTCTATTCGGGCGCTGACGGCCTATTTCTTATCCGGGAAAAGGGAATAAAAGAAGTCGTAATATCTGCCATACCAGGAAGGATCGACCCAATGGCCGTTGGTAGGATTGATAACGTAGCTCTTCCTGTCGGTGGCAAAAAGGTTGTGCGATGCGAAATTAGTGTGCGGCGGGCATACCGGGTCCTGCAGACTGTAAGATCCCAACACAGGGCAGGTGACCCACGGCGCGAGGTTCTTGGTGTCGAAATACGAAAGGAACTCATACATTTCCTTGTCGCTCAAGCCCTTTTCCTTCTGGCAGCGACGGGCCACGTTGCCCGGCCAATGCTCTATGCGGAAATAGTCGGGATAGTCGCCAAGAAAAGTCACTGCCGGGGCGATACCCTTCACGCGTCCGCCCCCGAGAGCGCCCGAGGCTACTGTGAAAGCGCCACCCTGGCTTTGGCCTGTGGCATAGACGCGGGCGGTGTCGACCTCTTCGCGCGAGGTAATGAAATCGACAGCCCGGACAACATCCATGAACGCACCCCGGTAGTAATAATGATCCTTATCGCCGAAATTGTACGCGAACCAGTCGCCATACGCGTTCTTGTTCTCTCCGCGGTTGTTGAGCATCTGCCCCCGGCTCGACAGATGGAACTCGGCCCAGTCGGGGTTCATGTTCCCGTCGCCCCAGTATGGGCCCTGGCCGCCGTCGTATCCCTCGAAACACAAAAGAGCGGGGTGCTTCCCCCCGCTTTTCGGTTTTGAGTAATAACCTCGAATCGCCACCGGGCGGCCACCCGCGCTGTCAGGGATTGACTTCATCTCCACAAGGTATACGTCGCGGTCCTTGCCCGACTTTTCTTTGTCGAGGGTAAGCCTGTATTCCGGGGCGGTGGCAGACAGCTCGGCGAGCGCCTTCTTCCAAAACGCCTCGAAATCGGGCTGCCTGTCGGCCTGGGACACGATCGATGAGGGGTCATAACCGATATTGAAGCTCTTGACAAAGGTGTCGCCCACTCTTACCTCGGCCCGGTAGAAACCGGGCTCGAGGCCGAGGGCATCAAACATAACATTCACTGAATCGCCGGCGTTGACCGCCGAGGTTTCTGAAAACTCGCCGACATAATTCCAGTCGTCGCGCATCAGTTTGAGGCTGACGCTGGCATCGGCGTTATCAGGGGTGTCGTTGCGCAGCGTCACACCGACTTCGGGCTTCTCACCTTTTTCCCAGCACCGGAGCCATTTCACGGGAACCTGGCCAATCACCTTTTCCTCCACGAGGTTAAAGGAAACGGGCTTGCCCGAGGCGCAGTCGGAGGCCGTCCATACCTGGAACTCGCCCGGTTCGAGCAACGGCTTGCCGTCGAGACCGCTGAAAGCGAGCTGCGAGGGAGAGAGGGAGAAGGTCACCGTGCGGCTCTCACCCGGTTTCAGTGTCACTTTTTGGAAATCTTTAAGTTCCTTGACAGGACGCGCCAGCGAGGCCACCACGTCGCGCACATAGAGCTGCACGACCTCTGCGCCCTCGCGGTCGCCGGTATTGGTGACGGTGCACTCCACCGTGAGTGGCTTGGTGCTCGACGATGAAATCGCGGATGAGGACAGACGCGGCTCGCTGATTATGAACGTAGTATAGCTCAGGCCGTAACCGAAAGAGAACAGCGGGTTCTTGCCCGCGTCGAGGAAGTACGACGTGCAACCGGTCGAAGTCTGGTGCGCTTCCACTGGAATCTCGTCAAGGTCGATAGTCCACACAGGCGGGCGACCCGTGTTCTTGTGGGCATAGTAGATCGGGTACTGGCCGGTCATCCTCGCCATAGTGGCGGGGAGCTTGCCAGAGGGGTTAGACTTACCGGTCAGCAGGTTTGCGAGCGCGGGACCGGCCATCGTCCCGCCATGGAACGAATACAGCACCGCGTCGGCCATATCCACCTCCCGCTCGATCGTCATCGGACGGCCTACCATAAACACAAGCGTCAGCGGTTTGCCGGTCGTTTTCAGAGCCTCTACGAGCTGTGTCTGCGCGCCTTTGAGATCGAGGTCGGCCATGCAGTGGGCCTCGCCCGACATCACGGCTTCCTCTCCGACAAAGCAGATCACCGCGTCGGCTTTTTTAGCGGCCTCGACAGCCGTCGCGAAGCCATCGGTCGATTTGTCGCGGGTGTATTTGAGGCCGGGAGCGTAGAACACATTCTTGTCGCCGTAGACCCCGCGCAAAGCAGTCAGGGGCGTCACGGAATGTTCCTTTTGCAGGTCGGGCGCCCAGGTGCCGCACTGGTCGTGGGCTGCGTCGGCCATCGGACCGACCACCGCGATCTTCTTCACATTCTTGCCCAGCGGCAGCATCCCGTTGTTTTTCAGAAGCACGGCGCCCTCCTCGGCGGCGCACCTGGCGGCATCAAGATGCTCGGGAAGGTATGAGGGGTTCGGTTTGGACAGATCGACATAGGGGTTCTCAAAAAGGCCGAGGCGGACTTTCAACCGCAGCACGTCGCGCACGAGGCCGTCAATGGTCTTCTCGTCGACCTTCCCCTCCCTTACCAGCGATTCGAGGGAGTGGAGGTAGGAGTGCCCCTCCATGTCAATGTCAACCCCCGCGTTCGCGGCCAACAGCGCGGCGGCTTTCTTGTCGGTGGCGACCCCGTGGGGCACCATCTCGGATATCGCGTTCCAGTCGCTGACAAGAACGCCGTCGAAACCCCAGTCGCCGCGGAGCACGTCACGCATAAGCCACTTGTTGCCCGACGAAGGCACGCCGTTGATGTCGTTGAACGAGGTCATGAACGTGGCCGCCCCGGCCTTGGCGGCCGCCTTGAACGGCGGAAGCACCACGTCGTTGAGCAACGGAAGCGGGAGCCAGGTGGTGTTGTAGTCCTTTCCGGCCTCTGCGTATCCGTAACCGGCGAAATGCTTCGCGCAGGCCGCCATCGCCGACGGATCGGCGAGATTATCAGTCTGATAGCCGCGTATCATCGCCAGCCCCATACGTTCGTTGAGCAGGGGATCCTCACCGGCTGATTCGGCTATTCGTCCCCAGCGGGCGTCACGCGAAACGTCCATCATCGGAGAGAACGTCCAGCGGATACCGTTTGCCGAGGCCTCGACCGCCGCGATTCTCGCCCCGAGTTCCACCAGCTCGGGATTCCAGGTCGCAGCCTGACCGAGCGGAATGGGGAAAACGGTGTTGAATCCGTGTATAACGTCGCGGGCGAACACCAGGGGGATGCCCAGGCGCGACTTCTCGACCGCCTCGCGTTGCAACGCGTTTATGACTTCGGGGTTAACCTCGTTGATAATCGAGCCGACACGGCCGGCGGCCACGGCGGACGAAAGGGTGTCGAACGCCGCGGTGTTATACTGGTTGAGCTGCCCTATTTTCTCGGCGAGCGTCATTTTCGACAGCAGGGTGTCGATACGGGCCTCCGTAGAGGCATCGTAACCGATCGCGGCAGCGCCGCCCCCGAAGGAAACAAGCGCCGCCGCGATTACGGATACAACCTTTCTTACAATCTTTTTCATCTTTGCCACATTAGTGTCCACTAAAAAATCATAAGAGTACTTTGAAATTATTGAAATTCA
>CAJTRT010000011.1 GCA_910579105.1 uncultured Muribaculaceae bacterium
GGGCGTCCTGTCTCGGCGAACAGTTCCAGCATAGCGTCGGAAAGGCGCTTTATGTCGTCCCCTTCGACGACGCAACATTCAAGAATATCCACGCCGCGCGCCTTGGGGGCGGTACGGGCGGCTGTGAGCATACGCCTGGCCGCCTCTGCCACTCTTTCGCTGCGGCTATCTCTCTCGTTTGTGATCATTGTGGCTGAATGGGTTTTAGTCAACAATCAGCATCGCGTCGCCGTAGGCTCCGAACTGGTATCCCTCCTTGACGGCTTCCTGGTAGGCGTGCATGACCAGGTCGTAGCCGCCGAAGGCGCAGGTCATCATGAGCATCGTGGAGTAGGGCAGGTGGAAGCCGGTGACGAGCGCGGTCGACACTGTGAAAGTGTACGGCGGGAATATGAACTTGTTTGTCCACCCGGTGTAGGTCTTCATATGGCCTCCCATGCTGACGGCGCTGGCTATGCCGCGGAGGGTCGATGTGCCTACGGCGCAGACCTGCTTGCCAGCGTCCTTGGCCTTGTTGACCAGCTCGACCAGTTCCTCGCTAACGTTCATGTCCTCGGAGTCCATGCGGTGTTTGGTAAGGTCCTCGACATCGATCTCGCGGAAAGCTCCCAGGCCGCTGTGCACGGTGAGGAATCCCTGCTCGACCCCTTTGATCTCGAGGCGTTTCAGCAGCTCGCGGCTGAAATGCAGTCCTGCCGAGGGCGCCACGACGGCGCCTTCGTTGCGGGCGAAGATGGTCTGGTAGTCCTGCGCGTCCTGCTCCTCGGGCTCGCGCTGGATGTATTCCGGCAGCGGTGTCATCCCGAGCTTGAAGAGGTTGGCCTTGAATTCCTCGTGCGAGCCGTCATAGAGGAAACGAAGAGTACGGCCGCGGGAAGTCGTGTTGTCGATTACCTCGGCTACCATCGACTCGTCATCGCCGAAATAGAGTTTGTTGCCGATGCGGATCTTGCGCGCCGGCTCGACCAGAACGTCCCACAGCTTGTGTTCCGGGTTAAGCTCGCGGAGAAGGAACACTTCGATTTTGGCACCGGTCTTCTCCTTGTTGCCATATAGGCGCGCGGGAAACACGCGGGTGTCGTTGAACACCATCACGTCCCCCTCGCCGAAGTAGCCGAGAATCTCCTTGAACACCTTGTGCTCGATTTCTCCCTTCTTGCGGTGCACCACCATAAGGCGGCACTCGTCGCGCGAGGTGGCGGGGCGCTGGGCTATTAACTCGTCGGGTAGCTTGAATTTGAACTGGGATAGCTTCATGTCTGTGTATGTATGCTGTGATGGTGTTGTTTATTCTTCGGTGTTGCCGGCCGCGGGGCGGTTACGCTGCGCGAATGTCAGTATGTCGGCTCTGTGGCGGCCGTCGCCCTCCTCGCCGGATTGTCGCGGCGTGAGCGGGGCCACGCTGACCGCTTCCCCTTTTTCGTCGGTGATCTCCATCGGTGCGGTCAGGATTATGCCGGCCGCCCGGTCGGGGTGGAGTGCCTCGTCGATGGTGTGGAGGCCGACGCGGGTGCGCCGGAGGGCTGTCAGGTGGCCGCCGCTTCCGAGAGCCTGGCCGATGTCGCGGGCAAGGGCGCGTATGTAGGTGCCTTTGGAACATATGACCCTCACGACCAGCTCGGTCGGCTTGAACGACAGCAGTTCCAGCTCGTCGATCACGAGGATTCTGGGCTTGAGGTCGACCTCCTGGCCGGTGCGGGCCATCTTGTAGGCCCGGTGGCCGTCGACCTTGCAGGCGGAGTAGGCGGGGGGAACCTGCTCTATGCGCCCGCGGAAACGCCCCAGGACCTCGTCGGCGAGTTCCCGGGTTATGTGTTCGGTGGGATATGTGGCGTCGATTTCCGTCTCGAGGTCGAACGACGGGGTCGTCGCTCCCAGGGCGATAGTCGCGACATATTCCTTTACGCCCCCTTGCAGCTCGTCGATGCGTTTCGTGGCCTTGCCGGAGCATATCACCATGACCCCGGTCGCGAGTGGGTCGAGGGTTCCGGCGTGGCCTACTTTCAGTTTCCTGACACCGGCGTGGCGCAGCCTGGCGAGGAGCGCCGAGCGGAGTTTCTTGACTACGTGGAACGACGACCAGCCGAGCGGCTTGTCGATCACCATTATTTCACCTTCGAGCGGGTTCATACTTACCAGCATATGCAGAGCACGCCCACGATAGCGCAGTATATGGCGAACCATACCAGTCCGCCCCGTTTCACAAGCTCGATCATCCATTTGCAAGCCAGGCACCCGACGATGAACGAGGCCAGGAAGCCGACAGTCATCGGAAGCACTCCTATGGGGGAGTCGCCTCCTTCCCCTCCGAGAAGTTTCACAAGGTCGAGGAGCGCTTCGCCGAGAATCGGGATGATTACCATGAAGAACGAGAACTGGGCTACCTCGGAGCGCTTGTCGCCGAGTATTATACCGGTGGCGATCGTGGTGCCGGAGCGCGACAGGCCGGGAAGCACCGCCACGGCCTGCGAGCACCCTATGATGAAGGCGTCCCACCAGGAAATCGAGCGCCCTTTCTCGGCGGATACCACATGGGTGCCACCGCTGGCCGCGTTTCCGGCGTATGTGCGGGTGAAGTAGGCGAAGGCGAGGAGGGTGGCGGTGACGCACAGGCAGATGCCCACGGTCAGCAGTTCGCCTCCGAAAAATCCCTCCACAAAGTCCTTGAAGCATATGCCGACGATTCCCACTGGCACGCATGACAGGAGGATTTTCCAGACGTATCGCGTGTTGTCGTCGTCGCGGAACGTGAAGAACGAGGCGCACAGGGGCACGAAACGCTTCCAGAGCACCACGATTGTCGAGAGCACCGTGGCCACATGGAGCACCACGTCGAATTGCAGGGAGTCGGCGCCTGAGAGTTTCAGCCCGAGTATTTCGCGGAAAATCTCGAGATGGCCGCTCGAGCTGATGGGAAGGTATTCGGCAAGGCCCTGGACGATGCCGAGTATGAGAGCGTCTAACCAGTCCATGCTTAATCTTTTTTATCCGGTCTGAGGATTATTGAGACTCCCAGGGCGATGAATCCTATGAAGGTGATGGTCGGGCCTACCACGATGCGCCTTGCCGAGAAAATGTCGGGGTTGAACTGGGCCTCGGTGGAGGAGCCTCCGAGCATCAGCAGGAAGCCGAGCACTATCAGCAGGGCCGACGCGCCCATCAGCAGGAAGTTGCGTTTCCCCAGTGGGAACTGCGAGGCGTTCTCTCGCTCTATGCGGTTTTCTTTATTGGAAGCCATGATGTCGTTAAACTGTGTGATGTCGCTAATTTGGCTGAGAGAGGGGTGGGTGCCGTGTTTGGTGTTTTGGGAAGTGGGCTCAGCTGAACATGTCGTCGTAGCTTGCGCGCAGGTAGCGGTTGGTCGCGATCACTGCGGCGAGCGCGCAGATGGCGCATCCTACGACAAGAATCCCGCCGAACACCGCGGCCAGGGCGCTCCACGGAAGCAGCGAGTCCATCGCCGGGTCGAGGCTCTTGGCCCAGCCGGCCAGGAGGGCGAGCAGCCCGCAGGCCAGCAGCGCCGCCACTATGCCTTGCAGGATGTTGGATATGAGGAACGGGCGGCGTATGAACGACCCTTTCGCCCCGACGAGCTTCATCGTGTGGATCAGGAAGCGGCGGGCGTAGACTGTCAGCCTGACGGTGTTGTTGATCAGCACGAAACTGATAAGGAGTAGTGCGGCGGCGATGATCAGCAGTATGGTGTTGAGCATCCTGGCGTTCCGCGCGAGGTTGCCCACCATCTCCTTGTTGACCGACACTTCCTCCACCTCGGGCTTCTGCTGCCAGGCGGCCGCCAGCCGGGTGATGCTGTCAACGTCGGCGTAGGCCGATGTCACGCGGATCTCGATCATCGGCGCGTAGGGGTTTACTCCAAGCAGTTCCACCAGCTCGGCTCCCTCGCCGCCGGTCTCCTCGGCCATAACCTGGTCGGCGGAGAGGTAGTCGAAACCGGAGATGTAGCCCGCGGCGGCACATTCGTCCCGCAGGCGCTCGGCAGCGCCCGGTGCCACGCTGTCGCGGAGCACCACGGTGAAGCCCATCTTCTCTTTTACCTGGCGGTCGATGCCGCTGTACGTTATGTTTATCGCCGCCACAAGCCCGAGGATGAACAGCACGAGCATCACCGAGATGGTGGATGTCACGCGGTCGCCTATCCCGGCGTGGCGGGTCTGGTTCTGATTCTCCATAAATTTGTCAAGGGGCCGGAACACATCCGCCTCAGTGTATGCCTGGGGCGGTCTTCCGAACCCTATTTGCTCTAATTTCGTGCAAAATTACAATATCGCGTACCCCGTTGTCAACCTTTTAGTGTTAAAATCCGCTAAAAAGCCGTTCCGCACGGCCTTTTATTCGTTGGCGTCAGGCGGGAGGGTCAGGCCAGCTCGCACAGGAGTGTGGCCGATGAGCTCCCTGTCACGCGGACTTTCACCAGGTCGCCCACGCGGAAGTCTCCCCGGGGGAAGACGCACATCTTGTTTTGCTCTGTGCGTCCTACCCATTGGTCGGCGCTGCGTTTCGACACCCCCTCGACAAGCACCTCGAACACCTTACCCTCGTCGTGGCGGTTCGACTGGGCCGACAGTTCGTTCTGCAAGGCGATCATACGGTTAAGACGCTCGATTTTAACATCTTCGGGGATATTGTCGGGCATCTCGCGGGAAGCGAGGGTGCCGGGGCGCTCGGAGTACTTGAACATGAAGGCCGAGTCGAAGGCCGCCTCGCGCATAAGCGAGAGCGTCTGCTCGAAGTCCTCCTCCGTCTCGTCGTGGAAGCCGGTGAAGAGGTCGGTCGAGAGACCGCAGCCGGGAATGCGCTCCCTGATGGCGCGGACGCGGTCGAGATACCATTCGCGGGTATACTTCCGGTTCATCGCTTTCAGCACCTTGTCGGAGCCCGACTGAACCGGGAGGTGGACGTGGTTGCAGATGTTGGCGTGGCTGGCGATAGTGTCGATTGTCGCGTCAGACATGTCCTTGGGGTGCGACGTCGTGAAGCGCACGCGCATTTCGGGGGCGGCTTCCGCGACGGCGGCGAGCAGCCCCGCGAAGTCGGTGGTCGTGCCCGCGGGGTCGGTGTAGCGGTATGAGTTGACGTTCTGCCCCAGCAGCGTAACCTCCTTGAAGCCCCTCTCCCGGAGGTCGGCCAGTTCGTTGAGGATGCTACCGACCTCTCGCGAGCGTTCGCGGCCGCGGGTGTAGGGTACTATGCAGTACGAACAGAAGTTGTTACACCCGCGCATTATGCTGATATACCCGCTGACGCGGTTGCCCGTGATGCGGGAGGGTATTATGTCGCGGTATGTCTCCGTGGTCGACAACTCCACGTTGATGGCTTTCTCGCCGTTTTCGGCCGCGGCGAAGAGGTTGGGGAGGTCGAGGTAGGAGTCAGGACCGGCCACGAGGTCTACCCCGTGGGCGGCAATCAGTTCCTCCCTGGCTCTTTCGGCCATACACCCGATCACACCTATGATATACCGGGTGTCGCGGCGCTTGCGGCGCACCGATCCGAGGTATTGCAGGCGGCTGACGATTTTCTGCTCGGCGTTGTCGCGTATGGAGCAGGTGTTGAGCAGCACCGCGTCGGCCTCCTCAGGCGAGGCGGCCTGGGTGTAGCCGGCCATTTCCATGATCGAGGCCACCACCTCGCTGTCGGCCGCGTTCATCTGGCAGCCGTATGTCTCTATGAAGAGTTTCTTTTCTTTTTCCATATCATTGGTGGCCGTGATTGCCCTTACGGGGGTGAAATTGTGCTGTAAAACAGACTTGGAAATTTGCCCGGAACGCGCAAAAGGCCTAATTTTGCGCAAAATTACAAAAAATGCGCCTTATTCCAACCTGTCCGCGGAATTTTGGCGCCCTACCGAGTAAGTAACTGGTCGAAATTATTTTAATGTTTGTCCGAGGAAAATTTCCAGGAGATTTTTCTCGATGAAGAGGGAGTGTAGCGAGCTACACGACTGATGAAGAGAGGAAAAGATTCGGAAATTTTGCCGGAGAAACATTGAAATAATCAGACCCGGTAGTAGAAAATAATTTTGAACAGTTACTTATGTAAAGAAAGACATAAACCACATCATTATGGCATTCAACTTCATATCGGCGCGGGAAGCCGCCGAGCTGATCAAGAACGGCGACACCCTGGGACTTTCCGGGTTTACCGCCCCTGGCAATCCCAAACTCGTCCTGGAGGCTGTGGCCGCCAAGGCCGCCAAGGAGCACGAGGAGGGTCGCGAGTTCAAGGTTAACATCTTCACCGGCGCTTCGACCAACGACCATGTCGACGGTGTGCTGGCCCGCAACAACGCTATCAATATGCGCGCGCCCTACCAGAACACTCCCGACCTGCGCAAGCGCATCAACTCCCATGACGCCCACTACTTCGACCGCCACCTCTCGGAGATGGCCCAGGAGGTGCGTTATGGCTTTTACGGCGATATTGACTTTGCCATAATCGAGGCCGCCGACATCTCCGACAGCGGCGAGATCCTCCTCGGCTGCGGCGTCGGCAACATGCCGACCTACGCTCCTATGGCGAAGAAAATCATCGTGGAGCTGAACGAGGCCCTTCCGAAGGCGCTCTACGGCATGCACGACATTTACAAGCCCCTCGACCCGCCCCGCCGCCGCGAGATTCCCATCTACGCTCCCAACGACCGTATCGGCGTTCCGACCCTCAAGGTCGATTCCTCGAAGATCGTGGGCATCGTGCGCACCAACTCGCTCGACGGCGTGAAGGCGTTCACCCAGCCCGACGAGGTGTCGAAACGCATCGGCGCGAACGTTGTCAGCTTCCTCGTCAGCGAGTACCGCAAGGGGCGTATCCCCAAGGAGTTCCTTCCCTTGCAGAGCGGTGTGGGCAACGTGGCCAACGCCGTGCTGAATTACCTCGGCGAGGATAAGGAGCTGCCTAACTTCATGATGTACACCGAGGTTGTGCAGGATTCCGTGCTCGAGCTCCTCCGTCTGGGCAAGTGCACCTTTGCCTCGACATGCTCGATGACTTTCTCCGACCAGGTTGAGAGCCAGCTCTTCGCCGATATGGACTTCTTCCATGACAAGATTCTGCTGCGCCCCTCCGAAATATCGAATAACCCCGAGGTGATCCGCCGCCTTGGCGTGATCGCGATGAACACCGCCCTCGAGGCCGACATATTCGGCAACGTTAACTCGACCCATGTCCTCGGCACCCGCATGATGAACGGTATCGGCGGTTCCGGCGACTTCTGCCGCAACGCCTACATATCCATCTTCTCCTGCCCCTCGATCACGAAGGAGGGTCTGATAAGCAACATCGTGCCGCAGGCCGCGCACGTCGACCATTCGGAGCACTCCGTCGACATCCTGATCACCGATCAGGGCGTTGCCGATCTCCGCGGCAAGGATCCCGTGCAGCGCGCACGCGAGATCATCGACCACTGCGCCCACCCGATGTACCGCGAGCTCCTCAACGACTACCTGAAGATCGGCCGCGGCGGCCAGACCCCCCTGGTCACAGACGCCGCCTTCGAGTTCCACCGCGCCTTCGCCAACCACGGCGACATGCAGAAGGCCGATTTCTCAAAGTTCGCCTGATTTTGGTTTTCCGGGAATTTTGCGTAACTTCGCGCCCGGAATCCCCGAAGGGTTTCTCCCCGTGTGATGGGAAAATAATTGCACGTTATTTTTGAGTAACACATTAATTTAACTGAAAATGAAGACTTTCCAGCTCGCAGCTGAGCCTCGTACCGACCTCGGTAAGAAGGCAGCGAAGGCCCTCCGCGCGGAGGGCAAGATTCCCGTGGTGCTTAACGGCGGTGAAATCGTCGAACTCCCCTTCACCGGCAGCCTCAAGCCCGGCGAGAAGCTCGTAGAGATCGAGAACGGCCGCGGGATAATCACCACCGACCTCACCGTTACCAACGAGGCTGTGCGCAAGCTCATCTACACCCCCGACATCTTCGCCATCGAGCTTGACTTCAACGGCGGCAAGAAGATGGCCGTGCTCCGCGAGGTGCAGTACCACCCCGTGAAGGACAGCATCCTCCACATCGACCTCCTCGAGGTCAGCGACAAGAAGCCCGTCGTTATGTCGGTGCCCGTCAAGGTTGAAGGCCACGCCGAAGGTGTGAAGGCCGGTGGTAAGCTCACCCTCGCCATGAAGCGCGTCAAGGTGAAGGCTCTCTACACCGACATCCCCGAGCGCCTCGTCATCAACGTTGACCATCTCGGTTTGGGCAAGACCCTCCAGGTCGGCGACCTCCACTTCGAGGGTCTCGAGCTCGTTACTCCGAAGGAAGCCGTAGTATGCGCCGTGCAGCTCACCCGCGCCGCCCGCGGTGCCGCCGCAGCTGCCGCTGCCGCCGCAGGCAAGTAAGCTCCTTTTCGCGACTCAACGCTTTGAAGCGGCTTCGGGACGGCCAGCAGGCTCCCGGCGCCGCTTCTCTCTATATCATAGACGCAAAATAAGTAACTGGTCGAAATTATTTCAATGTTTGTCCGAGGAAAATTTCCAGAAGATTTTTCTCGATGAAAAGGGAGTGTGGCGAGCCACATGACCGATGAAGAGAGGAAAAGATTCGGAAATTTTGCCGGAGAAACATTGAAATAATCAGACCCGTTAGTATAAAATAATTTTGAACAGTTACTTATGAAGTATCTGATTGTCGGACTTGGCAACATTGGCTCTGAATATGCCGGCACCCGCCATAACATAGGTTTCCGCGTGGCCGACGCTCTCGCCGAGGCCCGCGGCCTGGCGTTCGCGACCGAGCGCTACGGCGATGTGGCCCGCGGACGGCTGAAAAACAAGCAGATCGTGATCCTCAAGCCCTCCACCTATATGAACCTCAGCGGCAACGCCGTGCGTTACTGGAAGGAGAAGGAAGGCATCGAGACGCAGAACGTCCTGGTGATTGTCGACGATATAGCGCTCCCCTTCGGCGCCATACGCATGAAGCCGTCAGGGAGCGACGCCGGGCATAACGGCCTGAAAAACATAGCGCAGATGCTCGGCACGCAGGCCTATCCACGTCTGCGTTTCGGCATCGGCGACAACTATCCGCGCGGGTGCCAGATCGACTACGTTCTCGGTCAGTTCACCCCGGAGGAACGCGAAGCCCTCCCGGCCCGCGTGGAGGTGGCGGTCGACGCGGTGCAGACTTTCGTCCTGGCCGGTCTCCAGCACGCCATGTGCGATTTCAACAACAAGTAAGGGTGCTATGAAGACAGAAGTGAGAATAGACAAGTGGCTGTGGGCGATGCGCGTTTTCAAGACGCGCACGGTAGCCACCGATTCCTGCAAGAAGGGGCGCGTCATGCTGCGCACTCCCGGCGGGGATGTGGTCGCTAAGCCCTCGCGTATGATAAAGGTCGGCGACGTGGTGTGCGTTCGCAAGCCCCCGGTGACATACTCGTTCCGCGTAAAGGCGCTCACTGAGAACCGCCTCGGGGCGAAGTTCGTGCCTGAGTATATGGAGAACATAACCCCCAAGGAACAGTATGACCTCCTCGACGTGATCCGCATCAGCGGCTTCATCGACCGCCGAAAGGGGCTCGGTCGTCCCACCAAGCGCGAGGGGCGCGACCTTGCCCGCTTCACCGGTGAGATGTATGCCGATATGCCTGACGATGCCGACGATCCGTTCTTTGTCGATTCCGACCCCTACGAGCTCGACTTTGACGAGGACGATTTCAATTGATTTTTATCAGAATCAAGCGCAGGTCATTGCTGAATGGAAATAAATCAGTAAATTGCGGCCAGAAACAAATAATTAACCAGTTGCTATAACGAAATGAAGAAACTTGTCGCTTTCGTCAGCATCATGCTGGCCCTGGCGGTCGCCGCTCCCGAAATCAAGGCCCAGGATAATGCCGCGGCTCCCGCCGCCACTGAGGCTCCCGCCAAGAAGAAAGAGAAAAAGAAGGTGCGCCCCATCGAGGAAATCGTTGCCGAGATGGCCGCCAAGTGCCCCGAAAAGGAGGCCGACGGCTCGGTTACCGAGACCGTGATGATCATAGAGAACAACGTGTTTATGAAGACGCGTATCCCGGTCCCCGCCGAGGCAATCAGCCAGATCAACCAGCACGCCGCCGAGATGAAACCCATGTTCATTTCCCAGATGGCCGCCGCCAACGACCCCGAGACCCGCGAGTTCTTCAAGGCTCTCCGCAAGTCGGGCAAAGGCTTCACCTTCATAATGGGCCCGCTCGAAGGTGACGAATCAGTGACCCTCATGTACACCCCCGAAGAGATTAAAGCCGCCCGCTGAACAGACGTAACCGCGGAATCTTCCGCAAAATAGCGGGCGCAAAATTGTAGGGACGCGATACATCGCGTCCGCATAAAACAATGGTATTTGTGATTGCCATTCGGATGCGGGCGCGATGTATCGCGTCCCTACGATTTGGCGGCCAACAGTATGGTTGATGGTGTGCGTCAGTCGAGGGCGGCGGGGGGCTGGGGACCTTCGCGGAGGAGTTCGGGGGAGCGGGAGTCGAGCAGGGAGATGATGGCGGAATCGAGGTGCGAGGGGGCGTTGCCGCCGTCAATCATAACGGTTATGGAGTTGTCGCGGCCGTAGCGGTCGGCGATGGCTTCGGGATTGGCGAGGTCGTCGGGGTCGGCGTCCTCCCAATTGGCCGTGGCCGACAGGAGCGGGTTGCCGAGGGCTTCGGCCAGGCGGCGCGCTATGGCGTTGTCGGGCACGCGGGTGCCCACCTCCTTGCGCCCCTTGAAGGCTTTCGACAGCTTGGTAGAGGCGGGGAGGATGAATGTGAACGGGCCGGGAAGGTTGGCGCGCATCACGCTGAAAGCGTCGTTGTCGATGCGGGCGTACTCGCTGGCCTGCGATATGTCGGCGCACACCATCGACAGCCGCTGTTTGTCGGGGTTGATGTTTTTCAGGCGGCACACGGCCTCGACGGCGCGGTTGTTGAGCGCGTCGCACCCTATGGCGTAACGGGTGTCGGTGGGATATATGATCACGGCTCCCCGCCTCAGCTCGTCAACGGCCTGGTCGATGTAGCGCTCGTTGATGCTGGTGGGATACATTTTCAGAGTCTTCATGGCTGTCGGTGGAATTGAGAAAGGGAGCGGTTCAGATTACGCGGCATTTAAGGCCTATGGCTTTAAGCGCGGCTTCGACTTCGGAGCGCTTGTCGCCCTGGATCAGTATCTCGCCGCCGCGGGCTGAGCCGCCGGTACCGAGGCTCTTTTTCAGGTGGGCGGCTATTTCTTCGACCTTGCCGTCATCGACGGTGAATCCGCAGACGATGGTCGCGGCCTTACCTTTGCGCCCCTTCTTGTCGAGGATGATGTCGAGACGCGCTTTTTCAGCGGTCTCGGCGGGGGGGGCGTCAACCGTGTCGTTGCCCTCCGCGGGAGTTTCGCCGCCGGGCATGTCGGCCATGAGCGAGGCCAGGGAGTCTTTCCAGTCCATTCGTGTGTCGGTTATTCGTTTCGGCGGTGGTAGTCGTAGGTGACGCCCTGGCGGTCGATTGTCAGTGTGTTCTCGCTGAAGGCTTTGACGGGGTAGGCTACGCGGGGTGCCACGGTGCCGACGAGCGCCGGGTCTCCCTCCTCGATCGTGATGCTCGACGGGTCGGTCTGGATCACGAGCGTGTCGCCGCTGAGTTCCCATTTCCCGGTCACGCAGTATGACAGTTCGCCGGGGCGTATTGCGCGGATCACGGCGTCGCGTTTATTGCCGAGTTCGAGCAGGGGCCTGGTGTCGGAGACGGCGGGGATGTAGTAGTTGCCGACCATCTGTTTCTCCTTGTCGGAGAGACCTCCGCAGGCGGAAAGCGAAAGGGCTGCGATGGCTATGGCGGAAGCCGGTAATATTTTCATATGTCGAAAGTTGTCAGTAATGTGAGGGTGAGAAGCGCACGGGGAGCGGCGTGTGGTTCCCAGGGAATTTCCCGTGGTTGTAGGCCAGCTCACCGTTGACCCATGTCTGCTCAACGCGGAACCGGAGGCGCACACCCTCGTAGGGGGTCCAGCCGCACGGACTGACGACCTCTGACGCGTCAAGCTCGTAGTCGGCATCGGGGTCGACCACCGCGAGGTCGGCCCAGTAGTTCGGGCGGATGAATCCGCGTCGGTCGATATTGAAAATCCTCGCGGGGTTGTGGGCCATCTTCTCAACCACGTCCTCGTAAGTGAAGCATCCGCGGTTGGCGAGCTGCAGCATCAGTGGAAGGGCGAACTGTATGGAGGGCATCCCCGAGGCGGCCTTGAGGGCGTTGTTCACGCGTTTCTGCACGAGCTGGTGGGGGGCGTGGTCGGTGCCGATCGTGTCAATGACGCCGTCGGCCACGGCGTGGCGCAGCGCGCGCCGGTCCTCGATGCTCTTGATTGCCGGGTTGCATTTAGTCAGGCCGCCGGTCGATTCGACCGATGATGAGTCGAAATAAAGATAGTGCGGGCAGGTTTCGGCGGTTATCTGTTTCCCCTCGACAGCGCCGGGCGAGAAGAATTCGAGTTCGTCGGCGGTGGTGATATGGAGCACATGGAGCCGCGCGCCGGTCTCTCGGGCGAGTTCGACAGCCCTGCGGGTAGCCTTTACGCAGGCTTCCCTTGACCGCACGAGGTGGTGCAGCCCCACGGGTATGCCGCCGGGATATTGTTCCGACAGAGCAGCCTTGTTCCGCGCTATCTCGCTCTCGCTTTCGGCATGTGCGGCTATTATTCCGGGGAACTCCTCGAAAAGGCGGCGGATGGCGTCGTCGTTGTCGACCAGCATGTTTCCCGTTGAAGAACCCATGAACAGCTTGACGCCCGGGATATGGGTATAGTCGGCCCGCAGCAGCTCGTCGATGTTGCCGGCTGTCACGCCGAGGTAGAACGCGTAGTTGGCCATGGAGGATTCCGCGGCGCGCTCCATCTTGTCCTGCCAGGCGGCGATGGTTGTCGTCGGCGGGATATTGTTGGGCATGTCGAAGTAGGTGGTGCACCCCCCGGCGACCGCCGCCGTGCTTTCCGACCGTATGTCGCCCTTTTCTGCGAAACCAGGCTCGCGGAAATGGACGTGGGTGTCGATGAATCCCGGAAACACCATCTTTCCCCTCAGGTCGGTCACATCGTAGTTTTCCCTCGATATGGTCGAGGGATCGATCACGCCGCCCTCGACTTTCTTTATCATTCCGTCGACTATCGCGATGGTGCCCCTGAATCGGAGCCCGTCGTTAAAAATCAAGCCGTTGCATAGAATCTTGGGTTTCATGGCGATGAGGATTGGAAAATGGTGGAGAGAATGGCGGCGGGGGTGACGGCGGATTGGCCGCCTCCGGTTCAGGCTCCCGCCTTGCGGGGATACTTGCGCCTGAAGGAGTCGATTTTCAGCTGTATGACGCCGAACAGCGCCTCGCCGAAAATGCCGGTCGACATCTTCGACGTGCCCAGGACGCGGTTCACGAACACTATGGGAACCTCGCCCACGCGGAAGCCGCATTTATGGGCGGTGAACTTCATCTCTATCTGGAAGGCGTACCCCTTGAAACGGATTTTGTCGAGTTCCATCGTGCGGAGCACCTCGGCGCGGTAGCAGGCGAAGCCCGCCGTGGTGTCGCGTACGGGCATCCCCGTCACCAGCCGCACATATTTGGAGGCGAAATAGCTCATCAGCACGCGGCCCATGGGCCAGTTGACGACGTTGACCCCCGTCAGGTATCTCGATCCGACAGCCATATCCATCTTTCCGGAAGCCACGGCCTCGCGGAGCTTCAGCAGGTCGGATGGGTTGTGGGAGAAGTCGGCGTCCATCTCGAATATGTACTCATAGCCCTCGTCGAGCGCCCGACGGAACCCTTCGAGGTATGCCGTCCCGAGCCCGAGCTTTCCCGCGCGTTCGATGATCATGACGCGGCCGGGATGGCGCGCGATCTTGTCCTTTACTATCGCGGCGGTGCCGTCGGGGGAGTTGTCATCGACAACCAGCACGTCGAACGGCACGGGGAGAGCCAGCACTGCCTCGATGATCGCGGCGGCGTTTTCCCGCTCGTTGTACATCGGGATGATCACCACGGAGTCGCTTCCGCCGCGTGCGGCCGCTCCGGGATGTGGTGGTGTCAGGTTGCTGCTCATTATGTCAGGCTGGTTGTTGGTTGCGCGAAGTTACGAACCTATTTCAACAAGGCCAAATTATAGGCTCTGTTTTTTCAAACCGGTCGGGCCAGGGGGGAAGCCGAGCCGCGACAGCGTGGCCGCGACATGTGGCGTCGGGCGGATCCGGTAGGCGCGCCCGAGATATTCCGCGGCCAGGACTGCCTCATCCGACCCCGGGGCGGCGCGCAACGCGTGCCAGTTGCCTGTTTCAAGCAGGGCGTTGTAGTCGCGCGGGTCGATGGCGAGGATTCTGTCATAGGTGGCCAGGCCGCCCCGCGTGTCTCCCGAAAGCATCTGCCCGGCGGCTTTTGTTGACAGGAATCCGATGTTGTCGGGCGAGCCTTGCAGCATTATGTCGGCGTAGGCCACCATGTTGGCCCCGTCGCGGCGGAAGGCGTAATACCGCAGGAGGTAAGCGTTGGCGGTGCGGCGCATCCAGGGATGCTTCGCCTTTATGCCGAGGAGGAAGTGCTCGTAGAGGTCGGCGCGACCCAGCTCGAAGCTCGCTGAGCGCACGCGGGAGAACACGGAGTCGAACGGCACATGGTTGTCGAGCGCTTTGCCGAACAGCCTCGTTCCGGCGTCGGAATCCCCGGCCATGGCGCCGCAGACGATGGCGCGCCCGTATGTGGCCGGGACGCTGGGTTTTTCGTCGAGCATGAGGTCGTATGTGGCGGCGGCCTGCGCCCATTCCTTCTGATGGAAGAAGCGGTCGGCCTTAAGCTCGAGCTGGGGGTACGGGCTGACCGCCGACGCGACCGCGGCGGTCGCCATCAGGGCTGATAATATAGTGGTTCTTAATCGTCGCATAGTGGCGGGGGATGTTTGCGTGCCTGTGGCTTATGTATCAACGCAGGCAGAGTTCGTTTTGTTCGGCGAAGTTAAAAAAATAATCGGTAATTCTTGCCGTATGGCGGTAAAAGTGCTAACTTAGCGATGCGTTAGCAAAAACAGCCAGTCAATGTGGTCCCGGCGACGACATATGGCGTCTTTTTTTATCAAGCAAGAAACCATGGTTAATCCCCACCGCTATTGTGTGATTATGTGCGGCGGAATCGGCAGCCGCTTCTGGCCTTACAGCCGTTCGTCGCGCCCCAAGCAGTTTATCGATTTTTTAGGGATAGGGCGTTCGCTGTTGCAGATGAGCTACGACCGCGTCCTTGACATCGTGCCTCCGGAGAACGTCGTTATCCTGACCAACGAGCAGTATGCCTCGCTCGTGCGCGAGCAGCTTCCCGGGCTGGCCGACCACCAGATTCTTCTCGAGCCCGCCCGGCGCAACACGGCTCCCTGTATAGCCTGGGCGGCATACCATATCGCGGCACGCGACCCTGAGGCGAGCATAATAGTGGCGCCGAGCGACCATCTGATAACCCGCGAGGGGGTGTTCGTCGACGCCGTGCTCGCCGGATTCGAATTCGTGGAGGGCAACGACGCCCTGCTCACACTCGGGATAAAGCCTACCCGCCCCGAGACCGGCTACGGCTATATCCAGGTTGGGGCGGCGGTCTCCGGCGACATACACAAGGTTAAGACGTTTACCGAGAAACCCCGCCTCGAGCTCGCGAGGGTGTTTCTCGAAAGCGGTGAGTTCTTCTGGAACTCGGGCATATTCCTGTGGAAGGCCGACACCATAATCAAGGCCCTGAAAGAGAACGCCCCCGACGTTGCCAACACGTTTGAGCGCGGTGCCGGGCTGTTCGGGACTCCCGCCGAGGCGGATTTCATCCGCGAGAACTTCCCCGGGTGCATGAGCATCTCCATCGACTTCGCCGTCATGGAAAAGGCCCGCAACGTGTATGTGGAGTGTGTCAGCTTCGGATGGAGCGACCTCGGTGCCTGGAGCGCCCTGTATGACAACTCACCCAAGAACCGCGACGGAAACGTGACGCAGAATTGCAGTGTGCTGGCCTACAACTCCACCGGAAACATCTTCGCCGTGAACGGCGAGAAGCTCCTGGTGGTCGACGGCCTGAAGGACTATATCGTCGCTGACGCGGGCGACGTGCTGCTGATATGCCCCAAAGCCGAGGAGCAGCGCATCAAGCAGATGGTCAACGACGTCAAACTCGCGCACGGCGACAAATACCTCTGACCGCTCGCCGCGACTATCTTCGCGCGCTTCTGATGTCTATCCTTTTGAGCGGAGGATTGAGGCCAGGCGCTCCACGCCGGCTGTGGCGGGAAGCGGTATGACCGTCACTCCGGCCGGTACGGCGGCGGGGTGGGGGTCGATGTAGTAGACGGGCACTCCGGGACGGACATAATGCAGAAGCCCGGCTGCGGGATACACGTTGAGCGACGTGCCGATCACCACGAACACGTCGGCCTCTCCCGCGAGGTCGATGGCCGGTTCGATGTTGGGAACCGCCTCCTGGAAGAAAACTATGTGGGGTCGCACCCGGTGGCCGTCTATCTCGGTTTCCGGGGTCGTTTCGAGCGCATCCGGGCGCAGGGTGTAGACTTTCGTCTCGTCGTCGATGGCGCGTACTTTCATAAGCTCGCCGTGGAGGTGCAGCACGTTTTTCGACCCGGCCCGCTCGTGGAGGTCGTCGACATTCTGGGTTATGACGTACACGTCATAATCGTTTTCGAGATCAACGAGGCCGAGATGCCCGGCATTGGGCTTGGCTTTGAGCAGGTCGCGGCGGCGGGCGTTGTAAAACTGGTGGACCAGCGCTGGATTCCTGACGAAACCGTCATGGGAGGCGACTTCCATGACGTCGTAGTTTTCCCACAGTCCTCCCGCGTCGCGGAAAGTGCTGATGCCGCTTTCGGCGCTCATTCCGGCGCCGGTTGAGATTACGAGTTTCTTTTTCATGGCTAACAATGTGTGTCACTATGTCATAACCAAGCCGCCTGAGCGTTGGTTCAGATCTGGGAAAGCGCCTGCCCGAGAAGCACGAAGGCGAGATAGTAGAAGCATGCGTGGCTAATGACGAGCAGCGCGAGAACGATCCACGTCATATAGGTGCGGCGGCCGTAGCACTGCCACGCCAGGAATCCGGAACACAGCACATAGCACGGATAGAACCAGATCAGCCCGCGTGCGAGCGCGTCGGCGTGATCCGCCATTTGCAGAACCCAGGGGAACGACAGTCCGGGCGCCATGCACAGCACCAGTATCATCCACATCCACCATGGCACGCGTGGCTTTTTTGCCAATGTCTCAGAATCGCTCATTTCCGCTTGTCTTTTTCTTCAAGGTATGCTTTTACCGTCTCGCGTATGCCGTCGCGCAGCGAGAAGCGGGGCGCGAAGCCGAAGTCGCGTCGGGCGTCGGAGATGTCGGCCTGCCAGTTGCGCTGGCGCATGATTTTGAATTTGTCGCGGTTCAGGGTCGAGGGTTTCAGCCTCGCCTGCCCGATTTTTTCGGCCGCGAACGAGGCAATCCATACCAGCGGCATGGGGAGCCGCACGGGGATGACGAATTTCGCGCCCAGCTCTTCGGCCACGATTTTCCTGAACTCCTTCTGCGAGTATGAGCGGTCCTCTGAGATGATGTATTTCCTGTTCTCGACATCGGCCTCGAAAGCCCGGAACATGGCCTCGACCAGATCGTCGACATAAATGAAGGTCAGCATCTGCCGGCGCATCCCCACGGAGAAGTCGAAATGGCGGTCGATTGACTGTATCATCATCAGGTAGTCCTTCTCGTGGGGGCCGTAGACACCGGTGGGGCGGAATATTATGTACGGGATGCCCGAGAGGTGTTCCAGGTACTGCTCAGCCTTGATTTTCGACAGGCCGTAGCGCGTGTTCGGGTTGGGGGGCATTGACGACGACAGCGGTGTGTAGTTTTTCTCGTCGCCCGGTCCGAGAGCCGACAGCGAGCTCATGAACAGCAGCCTGTGCGGCACGCGCCCGGTTGCTTTCAGTGTTTCGGCGAACCGGCGCAGGTATTCGAAATTCACTTTGTTGAATTCCGGGAAACCGCCGGCGGCCTTTGTCGCGCCCAGGTTGTATATGATGTAGTCCCACGGCTCGGCAGCGGCAATAGCCGCGGCCATCTGCCGCTGGTCGTCATAGTCAAGGACCAGGAAGTCGAGCGACGGGTCTGTAAGGTAGCGGCGCGACGTGGTCCCGCGCACGGCGGCAGTCACAGCCATGCCTCTGCGCATGCCTTCGGCGCAGATGAATCCTCCTATGAATCCGCCCGCGCCGACAACGAGCAGCCGCTTTCCGCGGAGTTCGACATCGCCGGCATGTTTTTTCTCGTTTCTATCCATTGTGTTCGGCTATTGCTTGAAGGTAGACTTCCATTGTCTGCCGCGCCATGTCGGCATCGTTGAAGCGTCCGACGTATTCCCTGCCCGCGGCGGCGACGCGCCGCCGTTGGGCGGCGTCGGTGTGGAATGTTGTGACCGCATCGCTCCAGGCCTGGTCGTCGTCAGGGTCGACGGCGGGAACCGCCGGTCCGCCGGCTTCTTCCAGGCATGACCCTGTAGCCACTACCGGAGGGGTGCCGCTGTACAGGCTTTCTATAACGGGTATGCCGAATCCCTCGAAGCGGGAGGTGTAGGAGGAGCATACCGCTCCGGCATAAAGCGCCGGGAGGTCGCCGAACGGCGCGTTATCGATAAACCGCACCCTCGCTCCGAGGCCGTTGGCCGCGATGAAGCTGTCAAGCTCGGCGGCATAGTCGGTGCGTCGCCCCACAATCACGAGCGACAGTTCCCGCGGCAGGTTAATGAGGCCCTTTACGGCGAGCATCTGGTTCTTGCGGCGTTCGACGGTGCCTACCGCTACCACATAGGGGCCTTCGATCCCGTATCGGTTCCTGACAGCGGCTATTTCCTCCGTGGCGGGAATGCGGTGGAATTGCGACGCGCATCCCTGGTAGACTATGCTGATTTTCGATGGATCAACTCCGTAGAAGCGCTCCACGTCGCGGGCGGTACATTCCGAAATGGCGATCACGCGTGTCGCGGCCCGGACGGCTTTGGCGAACTTGTAGTCGTATATCTTCCGGTCTATGGCGGCGTAACATTCCGGGAAGTGGCGGAAAATGACGTCGTGGATTGTGACAACAGACGGTTTCCCGAGCCTGGCTATGTCGAGCGGCAGCTCGCCGGAAAGGCCGTGGAACAGGTCTATGCCGTCGCGCGTGGCCTGGGAAGTGACGCCCCCCTTGACGCGCCATAGGCCGGAAAGGGCGCGCCACACGCCCTTGTCGGGTGTGTGGAACTCCACGTTCGCGAGGTCGAGCAGCGGTTTTATACGCGGGTTCTCCGACATCGACGGGGTGTAGGCAACGTAGCGGTTCCCGGGATACCGCTCGGCGAGCAGCTCGATAAGCAGCCGCGAGTAGTTGCCAAGCCCGGTGTTGTTCTTGACGGTGCGTTTGCCGTCGTAGCCGATGACCATTATTCGGCGCGCAGGGGTATGGTGCGGTAAATGGAGTTTTCGAGCGAGATGAGGGTCTCTGTGCCTGTCACTCCGGGAATCATCTGTATCTTTCTGTTGAGCAGGTCCATAAGGTGCTCGTTATCGCGCACGAAGAGCTTTACCATCATAGTGTACGGGCCTGTTGTGAAATGACATTCCACGACTTCCGGAATCTTCTCGAACTCCGGCACCACGGTCTGGTACAGGGCACCGCGCTCGAGGTTGACACCGATGTAGGCGCAGGTCGAATATCCGAGTTTCTTTGAGTTGACCGTGTACCCCGAGCCTGTTATGATGCCCAGGTCGATCATCCGCTGTATGCGCTGGTGTATCGCGGCGCGCGACACTCCGCACTCCTGGGCCACATCCTTTGACGGAATACGGGCGTTGTGCATCACGATGGATAGAATCTTCCTGTCGAGGTTATCGATATTGTCTATCTTGTCCATAGGTAATTGTGTGGGTCTTAAAAACATCGCGAAATTAGCAAAATGCTGCCAAAATTGCAAGAAAATGCGTTTTATGGCTTGCCTGTGAGGGATAATCACCGCGTTTGGGCGGGGTTCACTGCTGTTTTGGCGCAGTTTGCGGGCAGGTCGATCTCAAAAGAGGTACCTTTGCCCGGTTCGGACCATGCCACGAATATCCGGCCTTTGTGGTACTGCTCGATGATTCGTTTCGCGAGCGTCAGTCCCAGGCCCCATCCCCGTTTTTTCGTCGTGAAACCGGGGTTGAACACGGTTTTCTGGTTTTTGCGCGGGATTCCCTTGCCGGTGTCGGTAACCGTCACGCGGGCTTTGCCACCCTCGGCGGATGTCGTCACCGTTATGGCGCCGGTGCCTTCCATCGCGTCGACGGCGTTCTTGATCAGGTTTTCCATAACCCACTCGAACAGTGGCGCGCTGAGTTTTACAGGCAGTGAATGGCCGGAAAGCTCGGTCGAGAGACTTATGCGCGACGATACGCGGGTTCTCATGTAGGACGCCGCTTTGAAAACCACTTCGTTGAGGTCGGCGTCTTCCATCTGTGGCCTGGAGCCGATTTTCGAGAAACGCGAGGCTATGGTCGACAGCCGGTTCACGTCCTTGTTCATCTCGCCGACCATGTCGGGGTCAGCTCCGCTGTCTTTCAGGATTTCCATCCAAGCCATAAGCGATGAAATGGGGGTGCCGAGCTGGTGCGCGGTCTCTTTCGAAAGACCGACCCACACCTTGTTCTGCTCGGCTCGCTTTGTGGAGCTTACCGCGAAGTAGACCACGGCTATGAAGGCAAGCATCACGAGCAGCTGGACATACGGATAGAAGCTGAGCCTGCGAAGCAGCTTGGAGTCGTCGTAGTAGAGGTGCTGGAGGTTGTCGGCGGAGATTATGATGTGGATGACGTTCTGCCGTCCGGCGAGGTCGTTCAGCTTTTGCCGCAGGTAGCGCTCGTTGGCGGGTGAGATGTAGTATGTGTCGGCGGAGTCTACCGGCTCCGGGAGGTCGAAGTTGCGGTGGTCGAGGATGTTGCCGTCGTCATCCGTAAGTATTACGGGAATGTTGTGGTTCCGCTGGATTATCGAGAACAGGAAGTCGATGTTCTCGGCCTGTGCGTCGGTGCCAGGCATGGAGTTGATGTCGGCGAGCTGCTTGGTCGCGTCGGCCCATATCTGCATGCGTTCCCTTTCCTGGGCCGCGAGGTCTTCCACCAGGTTGTTCGACACATATAGGAAAAAGGCCACCACCCCGACCGAGATCGCCAGGAACAGCGCTGTGCCGTATTTCCGTATGTCGTAGATGTTCATAATTCTTTCTGCTGCCTGTGGTCTTCGAGGATGAAGCGCGCCACGGAGTCCGCGCTGTTCGGCCCTATGGTGACGGCCGCTTCCTCCCTTACTTCGGGAAGGGCGTTGCCGACAGCCACGGCCGTGTCGGCGACGCGCATCATCGGGAGGTCGTTGAGGTTGTCGCCGAACACCACGACGCGGGTCGCGCCGATTTCTGCCGCCAGTTCCTTGACAGCCCTGGCTTTCGAGACGCCGGGGGCGTATATGTCGATCAGGCCGGTGTCGGGAGTGATCACGTCCTTGTACCAGGATACGGAACAGACCGTCACCTTCCGGAGGCTCTCGCATACCTCGGCGACGAGTTTTTCCGGGCCGGTGGCGAAAAACAGGGCCACGCGGTCGCGTCGCGCCGGCTGCTGCCCCAGGTGGAACCGTTTGAGTGTCAGGTGGCGTCGCTCCTCGTAGAACGACCGCTCGCGCCGGCTCATGACATTGGAGTGGTAGACGTTGAGGAACGAATCGCCCGACACGCAGTATGTGAACGGGCGAAGGCTCACGCTGTCAAACGCCGCGGCTATGCGGTCGGCGTCCTCCTCGGGTATGGTGGTCACGGCGCTGAAACGCCGTTCGCCGAGATCCCATCGCGCCGCGCCGGTCATCACTATGGCGGGGAGGGTCATACCTATCCCTTGGAGCAGGGGCTGCACGGTGGCCGGAGTGCGTGCCGTGGCGACGGTGAACAGTGCTCCCCCGGCGATGGTCTCGTTGAGCATGGCCGAGGTCGCCGGCGAGACGCGCGAGGTGTTGTCGAGCAGCGTGCCGTCAAGGTCGCTGACGTATAGTGTCTTTCCTTCCATGTGCGCGAAGTTAGTTCTTTTTGACGAGAAAACAGGTGAAAGCAACCCGCGACGGGGGAATTTTCGGGGCATCCGCTGAAAGTTATCCTATTTTTGCTTAAATTTGTTGTTTGATTCATCCAACCGCATTTTCTGATTGTTTATGAACCTCGATTCCGATTATACCGACATAGGCGAAGCGCCGGAAAAGAACGATAAGGCACCGGATGAGCGGGGCGCGAGGCCTGGCAAACCCGTGTGGAAGCGCGTGCTCAAATGGCTTTGGATCACCGTTGCCGCTCTGGCCGGGGTGTTTCTGCTGGTATGCACCCTTATAATCTGGATTCTCACGCCCGCACGCCTGACCCCGCTGGTCGAGCGGCAGGCTTCCAAGTACCTTGACGCCCGGCTCGACATTGAAAGGGTGGAGCTTTCGTTCTGGCGCACGTTCCCGCACATGGTGCTGGAGGTGGATTCGCTGGAACTCACGTCAGACGCTCTCCGGGGCATCCCGGATTCTGTCGCGGCGAAACTGCCGCCCGACGCCGCTAAGCTGCTCTCGATACGCTCTTTCAGAGGGGGCGTGAATGTCCCGGCGCTGCTTGTCGGTAAGATTTCCCTCTACGATGTCGCTTTCGACGGTTTGCGGGCCAACATAGTTCGTGCCGCGCCTTCGGTTGCCAATACCGACATATTCCCGGGCGGGGAGGGTGACGATGAGGACGAGCCGGCCGGCCAGCTTTCCCTCCCTGATATATCGATCAACAGTTTCACCATAACCGACGCGGCTCCGATCAGGTATGTGTCTCTGCCGGACTCTCTCGATGTTGAGATTGCCCTCCGCGGTGTGTCGCTCGTCGGAGAGAAAGGTCCTTATTATGCCGTTGAAATCAACGGTGGGGTTGCCACTCCGCTGCTTGACGAGTTTAATTTCAAGACGCTGTCGTTCGGCACAGACGGCAATGTGACATGGCGCTCGTCCGATCCGCTGTCGCTTGCCGTGGAGAATCTGACGGTCGCGCTCGAC
Organism: uncultured Muribaculaceae bacterium; assembly: GCA_910579105.1. GTDB lineage: Bacteria > Bacteroidota > Bacteroidia > Bacteroidales > Muribaculaceae > UBA7173. The sequence continues at coordinate 23,102 of CAJTRT010000011.1, forward strand.
AATTTCCGCTTTCTTGTCAACGCCACTGTCGACGCGGCCGACGGCCGTCCCGTGCTCGGCGAGTTCCGACTGCGGTCTGACGACCTGCGGGTCGCTGACATGGCGGCGCACGTCCCTGCGGCGTACGCCTCGCTTGTCGAGCCGCTTGAAACAGATATGGCTGTGACGCTGGCAGTGAGCCTGACAGCTCCTTGGAATATGGCCGACACGGTAGCGCCGTCATTCACAGCCGGTCTGTCGATTCCGGAATGTGCCGTGCGGTATGAGAATACGCGCCTCGACAGGTTCGCCGCCGAGATCTCGGCCCGTTACGACGGCATCTCTCCCGACGATTCGGAATTTGAGATAGAGCGGTTGAATGTGAACGGACTGGGGGTTGACGTTGCATTAAAGGCCCTTGTGTCGCGGGTTGTTTCCGATCCGCGGGTCAAGGGATCGTTCAAAGGACGCGTCGACCTGGGGCGGCTCCCGCCGAGGCTTGCGGCGGAGATACCGGTCAAGCTGTCGGGGGTTATTGACGGGGCGGCCGATTTCAATCTGTCTGCCAGTGACTTCTCCGGGCGCCAGTTTCATCGGGCCGGCATAAAGGGAGAGCTCGCCCTTCGCGACTTCCATGCCGCGGCCCCGGAGGAATGGCAGGGATTTGTGGAGAGCGCCACTCTTGAATTTGGCACTAACGGCAAGTTTGTCGCTCCCGACGGGGCCGAGGTCGATTCATTGTTGCAGGTGTCGTTGAAAGTCGACTCGCTGTCGTTCATAGGTATGGGGATGGACGTTGAGGCCAGTGGCTTCCTCGCCGGGGCCGGGGCGATGAACCGCGGGAGTTCGGGCGACACGACCGAGATTAATCCGTTCGGATTCCGCGTGGCTGTCGACCGGCTGAAATTTGACTCTCCCGCCGACACTCTCCGCGCCCGTCTCCGGAAGGCCTCTATCGCCGGGGCTCTCCGCCGCTACAAGGGCGATGCGAAGGCGCCGCAGATGGGGCTGCGGGTAGAGGCCGGAATGATGTATTTCGGGCAGGCTCTGACGAAAGTGGCTCTGATGAAGTCCAATATGGATCTCTCAGTGCATATGCGCCAGAGCGCGGCGCGCAAGGCCGTTCCCGACAGCGTGAGGCGCCGCTGGCGCGGCCGCCGTCCCGATTCGGCCGCCGTCGCCGCGGCCAACGCCGGCAACATCGACCTGACACTTGACGCCAAAGAGCGCTCGCTGATGCGCCGCTGGGATTTCAGCGGACGCGTCACCGCACGCCGGGGACGCCTCGTCACGCCGTATTTCCCGCTTGACAACCGCCTGGGCCATATCGACCTGCGCTTCAACAACGACTCTATCGTGCTTTCCAACCTCTCTTACCGGGCAGGCCGGAGCGATTTCCTTGTCAACGGCACCATTTCAAATCTGCGCCGGGCGCTGACTTCAAAACGCGGCAATACCATCAGGGTGGAGTTCGGCATGAGGTCCGACACCATCAATGTCAACGAAATCGTCCAGGCTCTTTTCTCCGGACCGGCTTTGGCCCAGCGGACCGATTCGGCAATGGTCTGGGGCGACGGAGACATCGACGACGGCTCGTTGACTGAAATGGCCGACACGGTGCGGTCGGGCCCGTTCCTCGTGCCCCGGAACATAGAGGCGCGTATGCGCGTCAGGGCAGACAACATACTGTATTCCGACCTCGCGCTGCGCGACTTCCATGGCGACCTCATGGTGTTCGACGGAGCTGTGAATCTCCGCGACCTTTCCGCCTCAGCCGATATCGGCTCGGTGGATGTCGACGGACTATATTCCGCCCCGGCTGCCGACGACCTCAGGTTCGGTCTCGGAATGAGGGTGCGCGATTTCCGCCTCGACCGCCTGGAATCGCTCATACCGGCGATAGACTCGCTCCTCCCGGCCTTGCAGAGCTTCGGCGGGGTGGTGAACGCCGACGTGGCCGTCACCACTGACCTGCTCCCCAGTATGGATATAGACATACCCTCTCTGAAAGCCGCCATAAAAATCGAGGGGGACTCGCTCGTGCTCCTTGATCCGGAGACATTCAAGACTGTCTCCAAATGGCTCTTGTTCCGCGACAAGGGGAAGAACATGATCGACCATATGGCGGTAGAGCTGGTGGTTGATAACTCGACTATCGAGCTGTACCCGTTTATGTTCGACATGGACCGTTACCGGCTCGGGGTAATGGGGCATAACGATCTGGCAATGAATCTGAACTACCATGTGTCCGTGTTGAAGTCGCCGATACCGTTCAAGTTCGGGATAAACATCAAAGGCACCCCCGACAAGATGAAGATCAGGCTCGGCGGGGCCAAGTTCAAAGAGCGTATGGCCATTGAGCGGCAGGCGATAGCCGACACCACGCGGATCAACCTCGTGCAGCAGATCGAGCGCGTGTTCCGCAGCGGAATCTCGAAAGCGCGCCTGGGGCAGCTCGACTTCCCCGGCCCGACACACGGAAGCGGTGCCGCGGCAGCCGATGGGAGCCGCCCGGATCGGCCGCGGCGCGGCCGGCTTGACAGGGTGTCGGATGTGTCGGGGCCAGTGGCGGCTCCTGAAAACCTGACCGCGGCCGATTCCCTCATAATGATACGCCAGGGTATGATCGACAACCCGGATACGTCACGCTTCCCATTGTCGAAACAGCCTCCCCTCAGCCCGGTGCTGTTCAATGGCAAAGGCAAATAAAATCAGGCGGTTGGATGAATAACGACAAATCATCGGTATTGGTGGCCGCCAAGGGCTGCGTTGTCGCGTTGCTGTCATTCGGCGCCGCCTCTCTTGCCGCGGACGCGCAAACGTTCTCTGTTGACGGCCTGACGTATACGCGCGTTTCGCCGGTCGAGGTGGCGGTTTTCGACGCTGACGCGTCTCTTTCCGGCGCGGTTGTCATCCCCGAAAAAGTGTCTGACGGTTCGGCGGAATTTGCCGTGACCTCTATCGGCGAACGGGCGTTCGAGGACTGTTCGGCCATCTCGTCCGTCACCATCCCCGCGAGTGTGGCCGCGGTGGGCAACGACGCGTTCAGCTTCTGCTCGTCGCTTCGCGAAGTCGTGATTTCCGACGGGGCGGCCCCGCTGTCCGTCGGGTATATACCCAATCTCAACGCGGGCCTGTTCGCCGACGCCCCGTTGGCCGCGCTATATGTAGGGCGTGATCTTTCATACTCCTCCCGGCGCGGTTTCTCCCCCTTTTCGGGCATAAGGACATTGAGGGAGGCCGTCGTCGGGAACGCAGTCACGGAAGTGGGTCCATATGCTTTCGCCGACTGCGTATCGCTTGCCTCTGTGACCGTTATGGCTCCTGTGCCTCCCTCGGCCTCGGTTGATTCCTTTGAAGGAGTTGACAAGGCGCTCTGCCGCCTGACTGTTCCTGAGGGAACGGTCGGGGTATACCGTTCCGCCCCTGTATGGTCTGAATTCCCGGAGATTACCGATGGCACAGCCTCGTTGTGTGTGCCAGCCGCGTCGGGCCGCGTGTCTGTCTCTACCTCTCCAGGTTCCATCATTGTCACGGGGCTTCCATATGGCGTCACCGTCGTGGTCAGTCGCGTTGACGGAGCCGAGGCGCGGCGGCTTACGCCCGCGGGGTGTTCCGTTTCGCTTCATGACCTGACGCCTGGGTGCTACATAGTGTCGGTCCGCGGTGTGGGCGGAGACCTGTCGTTCAGGGCGATGGTTCCGTAATGGCTTGCCCTTGACGCGGCGCGGCTTTTAGGAAATTTTTGTGGGGGCAGGCGGGGTTTCTCGCGGAATTTGCGTAATTTTGCAAGGAATTTTGCTAAGAAGTTAATTGAGACATTCTCATTTATATATACTGCTGATATTCGTGGCGTTCCTTATCACGGGAAATATCTTTTCCCGTGACGGCCTTGACGCTTCGCGGCGGGTGCCGTCCTCCGGCACGACCTCTGCGTCGGCCGATTCATTTCCGGATGCCCCGATGCTTTCCGAGGATGTCGCGACAGGCTTGCCGCAAACAGATTCCGCGGGATTTGTACCCGATCCAATTCCGGCGCTGCCGGATACCCTCTCTGTCGGGATTGACACGATGTCATCCGCAGCGGATTCCGTCGCTATGGTAGCTGATTCGCTGCGAGCCGCCCGCCCGTCGAAAATACGCCGGCAGAAGGTCGATCTCGACAACCAGGTGGTTTTCTCGTCGGCTGACTCTATGATTCTCATAGGACGCCAGACTACCTATATGTACGGCGACGGCAAGGTGGATTACGGTAACCTGAAACTCACGGCCTCGGAGATTCAGCTCGACCTGGATTCGAGCATCGTGTACGCCTGCGGCACCCCGGATTCGATAGGCGACCTGCAAGGCACCCCTGTGTTCGAGGAGGGGGGAGCGAGCTATGAGTCGAAGACGATGCGCTATAACTTCAAGAGCAAGCGCGGCTTCATCTCGGACGTGATAACCCAGCAGGGCGAAGGTTATCTCACGGGCGGTCAGACCAAGAAGACCGCCGGCGAGGACTATTACATCCAGAACGGCAAGTACACCACCTGCGACCAGCATGACGACCCGCACTTCTGGCTGCAGCTCACCCGCGCCAAGGTGCGCCCCAAGAAGAATATCGTCACCGGTCCCGCCTATATGGTGCTCGCGGGGCTGCCGTTGCCGCTGGCGGTGCCGTTCGGCTATTTCCCTTTCACAGACAAATACGCCTCCGGCGTGATCGTGCCCACTTTCGGCGACGACTACAACCGCGGCTTCTACCTCAGCGACGGCGGCTATTATTTCGCCATCAACGACAATATCGACATGGCGCTCACAGGCGAGATCTATACCAAGGGTTCCTGGGGGCTCTCGGCCCAGTCGACCTACAACAAGCGCTACAAGTTCAACGGCCGTTTCAACATAAACTACCTGAAAAGCATTTATGGAGAGAAAGGGGATCCCGACTACTCGACCGCGACCAACTTCCAGGTGATATGGAGCCACACGCAGGATTCCAAGGCAAACCCCAATATGAATCTCTCCGCGTCGGTGAACTTCACGACCTCCGGATATACCCGCAACTCGGTCAATTCATACTATTCGAGCGCTTTCACCGAGAACACCAAGAGCTCGACCGTGAACCTCTCGTATCGTTTCCCTCAGTCGAAATGGTCGCTCTCTACGTCGCTGAACATTTCGCAGCGCACGCAGAACTCCACTCTCGCCATCTCGTTCCCGAACATCAACGTCACCATGTCGCAGACGAACCCGTTCAAGCGCAAGAAGGCCGTGGGCGACGAGAAATGGTATGAGAAAATCCGCCTGTCGTATTCGGGGCAGTTCCAGAACTCGCTGACGGCCCCGCAGAACGAGTTTTTCCATAAATCCCTGATCAAGGACTGGCGCAACGGCATGAAGCACAGCGTGCCTATCTCGGCCACTTTCTCTCTTTTCAAGTATTTCAACCTCACGCCCTCGATCTCGCTCAACGATCGTATGTACACCCAGAAGGTGCGCCGGGCATGGGATCCGGTGGCGTCGGCGGAGGTGGCCGACACGTCGTACAGCTTCTACAACGTGTGGGACTTCAACGCCTCCATTTCGCTCGACACCAAGATTTACGGTTTCTTCCAGCCGCTCCCGTTCCTGGGTGACAAGGTGAAGATGATCCGCCACGTCCTCACCCCGACCATCTCATTCACCGGCGCGCCTGACTTCGGCTCATCGTTTTTCGGCTACTACGGCCAGTATTCCTACGTCGATCCGCAGGGGAACCGGCAGAAGCGGCGCTACTCGATGTTCCCCAACGCCCTTTTCGGCGTGCCCGGAGAGGGGCGCACCGGCGCGGTCTCCGTCTCGCTGGCCAACAACGTGGAGATGAAGGTGAAGTCCGACAACGACTCGATAGGGGAGAAGAAAGTATCGCTGATAGAGAACTTCACTGTCTCGCAGAGCTACAATTTCGCCGCCGATTCGCTGAATTGGAGCAATATAAACACATCGCTCCTGCTGCGCCTCACGAAGCAGTTCAATCTGAGCCTGTCAGCCACATGGGACGTGTACACCTACCAGCTCAACTCCGCCGGCAACCCTGTGCGCGTCAACGTGCCGCGCTGGAAAGTCGGCAAAGGGCTGGGGCGTCTGTCGTCGACAGGTACCTCCTTCTCCTACACTTTCAACAACGACACGTTCAAAAAGAAGAAAAAGACTCCCGAGGGGGGGAGCAACGGCAACAGCCAGGGATCACAGCCGCCCGACGAGTCATCGGGCTTCGATAACGACTACCTCGCCCGCGACACCCGCGGCGGTCGCGGAGGGCATAACCACGGCAGCGGCGACGACCTACAGCTCGACGAGGACGGATACGCCCCGTGGTCGGTGCCGTGGAGCCTGAGCGTGAACTATTCGATCAGCTACTCCTACGGGGCGTTCAATAAGAAGAAGATGGAGTATGACGGAAGAATCACGCAGAACCTCAGCCTCTCTGGCAACATACGCCCGACGAAGAACTGGGAGTTCTCGGCGACGGCATCATACAACTTCGACACCCACAAGATCGCCTATATGAACATCAACATCGGGCGCGACCTCCATTGCTTCGCGATGCGCGCGAGCGTGATTCCCGTAGGGCCGTACAAGAGCTACAACTTCCATATCTCGGTAAAGTCGTCGCTCCTCAGCGACCTCAAATACGACAAACGCTCCTCCCGCACCAATGGCATCGAGTGGTACTGACACCCGGCAGCTCTCTCCCGCGTCAGTTTCTCCTCACCCTTCACATTTAATCCATTCATTTCCCATTCTAAAAATGATAACCCAGGAACAGCTAAAAGAGACCATAGAGCGCAAGAACGCGCTTAAAAAGTATCTTGATATCGACTCCAAGAAAATCCAGATCGAGGAAGAGGAACTCCGAACCCATGTGCCGGATTTCTGGGAGCATCCCAAGGAGGCCCAGGCCCAGATGAAGAAAATCAAGGACCTCCAGGCGTGGGTCAACGGCTATCGCGATGTGGAGGTGGCCACCGACGAGCTTGCCAACGCGTGGGATTTTTTCAAGGAGGAACTTGTATCCGAGCAGGAGCTTGACGCTTTCTATGCCGACGCCATGTCGAAGATCGAGGCGCTCGAGCTGCGCAACATGCTCCGCCGCGAGGAGGACAGTATGGATGTCGTCATCAAGATAAACTCCGGCGCCGGCGGCACCGAAAGCCAGGACTGGGCCTCGATGCTGATGCGGATGTATCTCCGCTATTGCGAGAAACACGGCTACAAGACCTCCGTGGCAAACCTGCTCGAAGGTGACGAGGCCGGTATCAAGTCGTGCACGATCAATGTCGAGGGGGATTTCGCCTACGGCTACCTGAAAAGCGAGAACGGGGTGCACCGCCTGGTGCGCGTATCGCCGTATAACGCGCAGGGCAAGCGTATGACATCGTTCGCCTCTGTGTTTGTGACCCCGCTGGTCGATGACTCTATCGATGTCAAGATCGAGCCGGCGCTTATGTCGTGGGACACGTTCCGTTCCGGCGGCGCGGGCGGTCAGAACGTCAACAAGGTGGAGTCGGGTGTGCGTCTGCGTTACCAGTACACCGACCCCTACACCGGCGAGAAGGAGGAGATACTTATCGAGAACACTGAGACCCGCGACCAGCCCAAGAACCGCGAGAATGCTCTGCGCCATCTGCGCTCGATCCTGTATGAGAAGGAGATGAACCACCGCCTCGAGGAGCAGGCGAAAGTCGAGGCCGGGAAGATGAAAATCGAGTGGGGTTCGCAGATTCGCTCCTATGTGTTCGACGACCGCCGCGTGAAAGACCATCGCACGGGCTATCAGACTTCGGATGTGGGCGGAGTCATGGACGGCGACCTCGACGGCTTCATCAAGGCCTACCTTATGGAGTTCGCCGGCACGCAGGAATAACGACATCGTCGACCTGAATCCACCCCGGCCGGACTTCCAGTATCTGCCGGATTAATCTTCGGATTCATTGACAGGTGTACGGACGCGGCGTGCCGCGTATAAGAAGCCAACTTATACGCGGCACGCCGCGTCCGTACATCCAAGCCCTTGACCGTTTTATCTTTCCGAAAAATATATTGCTTGATGTCAAATGCTGTATTCGGATGCACCGGGGTGCATCCCTACGATTATACCGTCGCATTGTTTTTTTACCATCACATTGAGGATGTTTCCCGGGGATGGCCTGCCTGTATGGCTGATAATGCCTTGGAGTGCAGCGTGCGGATGTCGTGAATCGGCAATTGGGATTCGTCGGTTTCGGCGAGCCGTTGGCTGTCGGGCACCGCGGCCAGGGCTTCGGGGTTGAAGCGCTCGCCGAAAGATATGTACATCCCGGCGGCCGCGAGCTGCCGGGCCTGCTCTGCCTTCCCCCGGAAGCCGTGTATTATCCAGGGCTGCTCGGGGCGCAGTTCCTTGCGTAGCGCGAGAAGCTGTTCCTGCGCTTTCACGAGGTGGATTATCAATGGCAGGCCGAGTGTTTCGCTCAGGGCTATATGGCGGCGGAAGCGCTCCAGCTGAAGCCGGATTTCCGGTCCTCGGGTCGCGTCAAGCCCGGTTTCACCCACGGCTGACGCTGCTTCGAGCCGCAGGGCTTTTTCGAGAGCCGCGAAGCGGCGCTCCTCCTCCGCGGTGGAGACGGACATCTCCCAGGGATGTATCCCGACGGAAAACAGGCAGCCAGGATGCTCGGCGGCATATGCTTCCGCGTCCTCGGGCAGCAGTGATATGAGCGCCTTGGAACTGTCAGCCTGGCGGTGGGTGTGGATGTCGTGCAGCGCCAGCAGGCGCGCAGGGAGCGTTGGAACTTTCGCAATGTGTCGCGGCGTCATGGTACCGGGTCGTAGCCGCTGCCTCCCCAGGGATGGCAGCGCGATATGCGTTTTACCGCCAGCCACACACCCTTGAACGGGCCGTGGCGGCGAAGGGCCTCTATGGCGTATTCCGAACAGGTCGGCGTGAAGCGGCATGTGGCGGGGAACATTGGCGACACGCAGTAGCGGTATAGCTTGACGAGCAGGATAAGCGGGAATGACAGCGCTTTCGATATTGCCGCGCCGGATCCGGGTGCCGGTGTGTCTTTATTCGTGCTGGCCGGGCGCATTTGTGGGCGTTTCTGCGGGGATGTTCCCTGATGCGGGTGTGGCGATTTTTTTCAACAGGCGCTTCATAGCCCCGTCGATGCGGGCATACGGCTCGACGCCCTGGGCCACATAGACGAATACCACGTCGGTAGGCCGAAGGGTCTCCGCGTCCATCGCCGGTCGGCGCAGCCGGTAGGCTTCGCGGATCCGGCGGCGCGTAAGGACGCGTTCCACGGCTTTGCGCACGCGTTTTTTCGGCACAGATATCATGAATTTAAGCGGGGCGTCGTTTCCGGAGCGCCGTGTGTCGGCGGTGCTCCAGACGGCTCTGAGCGGATATGCCAAAGCGCTGCGACAGCCATCGGCCTGACTGAACAGTCGGTCTATGGCTGTCTGCGAGCATAGCTTGTGGTTTTTGCCTAAGCCGAAGGTATTCACATTCGATATGTTTGTGTGTGCTCCGTTTGCTTATGGTTATCCTGATTTTCGTCCCGCGTCTGCGCGACGCCCCTTATTCGGCGGCTGTCTGGTGCTCTTTCAGGAAGAGGTCGAGAGCCGCTGTGATTGAGGGAGCTTTCGGGGTCGGCGCCTCGAGGTCGAGACGCAGCCCGGCGTCGGTCACGGCTTTCGCGGTGGCGGTGCCGAGGCATCCGATCCGCACGTCGCCCTGTCCCTCCTTGAACTCGGGGAAGTTTTTGAGCAGGGCGTCGATTCCGGCTGGGGAGAAGAAGAGGAGCATGTCGTAGTCGAACTTTTCCTCCGGAGAGAAGTCGTTGCTCACCGTACGGTACATCACGGCCTTCGTGTAGTTGATGCCGTGCTGGTCGAGCACGTTGGGCGCGCCGTTGTGCACGTCGGATATGGCGAACAGGAATTTCTCCTTGTTGTGCTTCGTGAGGAACGGGATCAGTTCGTCGAGCTTGCCGGTCAGGCCGTGGAAAATCTTGCGCTTGCGGTATACGATGTATTTCTGCAAGTATAGGGCGATCGCTTCTGTCGTGCAGAAATACTTCATGGTGTCAGGGATGGAGACGCGCATCTCCTCGCACAGGCGGAAGAAATGGTCTATCGCCGTCCGTGCGGTGAAGATGATGGCCGTGTAGTCGGCTATGTTGATTTTCTGCTGGCGGAATTCCCTGGCCGAAAGTCCCTCGACTTTGATAAACGGGCGAAACACCACCTCCACACCATAACGTTCGGCGATGTCGTAGTAAGGCGATTTGTCGGATGCCGGCTTTGGCTGCGATACTAAAATCTTCTTTACTTTCACGATAATTAGCTGAATTGTCAACCTGGCGTTAGGAATGCCGTCGGGGTTGAGGAATTTAACCGATTAGTGGTTTCTGATTCATTAAGTAAGCCCGAATTGGAGACTTTGCTTGCTTAAATATCTTGACCGGTATTTTTCGATGCGCAAAGGTACGAATTTTTCTTTAACTAAGCCCCAAATCCCTCATTAAAAAACTGTAAAACCGACGATTTCGCCCCGGCATATGGCCCGGGCGACGCGGATCAACGCCGCCGGCGGAAGTATTTCGAGCGCGCCGACATACAGGATGAAATATACCAGTGAAAGGGGGCCGCGGTAGAAGATTCTGAATCCTTTGGCCACGAACACGAGCCGCGTGGCGACATAGCCCGCGGCGCTCACTGCCAGCATGGCCGATGTGGCTCCGGGATAGAAGAGGGCCACGAGCATGGGAATGGTTATCAGCTGGGCGAGCAGGACCGACGAGGCATTGAGGCCCCGGCGCCACTGGGAGCCGCGCAACGGGTCGGTGAAGGCGTAGCCTATCGTGCCGACGGCGGCGAGCTGGAACAGGTAGTAGCTTCCTGTGACGGCAGTCAGCCACCCGACTACCGACGACAGCGAGGCACCGTGGCCTATGAGCCCGAAGCCGGCGGTATTGCCGCGGGGTGCCAGCCATAGCAGGAGCATTACGGCGGAAAACACGCAGAGCTGGGTGATGAGCAGGAAGTTGGAACGGGTCTCGTTGGCGGTGTGCTCGTCGAAAACGTTGGCGCGCCGGCGCAGCGACCACAAGTCCTGCGGCAGGGAATGGAACAGGCGCCGTATGTGGCGCGTGTTGAGCGCCAGCAGCACGAGCACTCCCACGATTATGCCCATTACCTGCGGGTCTGTGCCGGCGGTGACGGCCCTGGGGGTGCCCACTATGCCGCGCTCCCACTCCGGGGGACGGGTGGCGAACAGCGAGCGCTCAGCCGCGTCGAGAGGTGTTTCGGCTTGCAGGCACACATCCGCCGGGGCAAACGGCTCGCGGGGAGCGTCCTCGAAGGATGCTCCCCACTGTCCGGCCCGCGCCGTATGGAAGGTGGCGGCTTGCGGCTGTGTTGTAGTCGATGCGTTGTCAGCCGCGGGCATGAGTGCGTTTGTACTCGTCGCGCAGCGTGTCCACGACGTTGATTATGTAGTCGCCTGTCTTTTCGAGCGTGGAGATTATGTCCATATAGTAGATGCCGCTCTGGTATTCGTAGTGGCGCTCGTTTATGTTCTCCACATTGGCGGTGCGCAGCTGGTTGCGCAGGTTGTTTATCTCGCGCTCGCGGTTATAGGAGCGCAGTATGTCGGGTTCGGTCTGCTTCTCGATGTCGCTCAGTAGCAGGATCATGTTCTGCATGGCTTTCTCGACGTAGGAGAACATGGTGTCGACGTTCTTGTATATCTCGTCGTTGAACTTTACCCCGCTCTGCTGTTTGCGCAGGAGTATCTTGCCCACGCCGAGAGCGCAGTCGGCGATGCTCTCTATTTCCGAATCGATGGAGAGCATGGCGGCTATGCGGCGTTTCGACTCGTTTGAAAGCCGGCCTTCGGCGCATCGGTTCAGATAGTTCGCGATCTCTATGTCCATGCGGTCCGAGATCTCCTCGTATTTTTCCAGGCGGGAGTATGTCTTGTTGAAGTCGTCGGAATTGTCCTTCGTGTGAACCAGGTCGCGCGCCATCGGGAGCATCCTTGCCACGCGTTCGGCGAACACGTGTATCTCCTTCTCGGCCTGGCTGATGTTAAGCTCTGACGCCGACAGGATGCCGCCATGGATGAATTTGAGCTGGAACTCGTCGTCGCCGTGGTGCTTGGCCGGCACGAGCCATTCCACGATTTTCACATACACGTTCGTCAGCCAGATCATTATCGACAGGTTTATGAGGTTGAAAACCGTGTGGAACATCGACAGGCCGAACGACACGCTCACCTGCATGGAGGCAATCACGGAGCGGTGGTGGAGCACCACGCCGTCGTCGGTGGGCAGCGAGGTGGAATACAGCTGGTTATAGATGTCGGGATGGGCGCTCTGGAGGTCGGTGACGTAGCGGTAGAGAGCCGAGGGGTCACCCTGGCCGATCTCCTCGGTGATCCAGGAGTTCAGCCCGACGAAGGGGAAGAACACCGCGAGGACCCATACCGTTCCGAGCAGGTTGAAGAGGAGGTGTCCCATGGCTGTGCGCTTGGCGGCGACGTTGCCGCTCATGGAGGCCAGCAGCGGGGTGATCGTGGTGCCTATGTTGGAGCCGAGCACCAGGGCGCACGCGAGGTCGAACGTGATCCATCCTTTCGAGCACATGATAAGCGTGATGGCGAATGTGGCGGCCGACGACTGGATGACCATCGTCACCACCAGGCCCACAAGGCAGAATACCAGCACCGAGCCGAAGCCCATCGACGCGTAACGTTGCAGGAAGGCGAACATCTCCGGGTTGCTCTGCAAGTCGGGCACGTACTTGCTGATCATGTCAAGGCCCATGAAGAGGAACGCGAAGCCTATGGTGAACTCGCCTATTGACTTTGTGCGGCTCTTGCTTGAAAAAAGCAGGGGGATCGCCAGGCCGATAAGCGGGAGGGCGAAGGCCGATATGTCGACCTTGAAGCCGAACAAGGCGATCACCCAGGCCGTGAACGTGGTGCCGACGTTGGCGCCCATGATTACCGCCATGGACTGCGCCAGCGTCATCAGGCCGGCGTTCACGAAGCTGACAACCATCACGGTGGAAGCCGACGAGCTTTGGATCAGTGCCGTGATGAAGAAACCTGTGACGGTGCCGGTGAAGCGGTTCCTCGTCATCGCGGAAAGGATGTTGCGCAGGCGGTCGCCGGCGGCTTTCTGCAATCCTTCGCTCATGACCTTCATCCCGTAGAGGAAGAGGCCGACGGCTCCTATGAGCCCGAGAAAGTCAAGTATGGAGTAGTTCATCTCTTTGAGGGATGTGGGGTGTGTTTAGCGGCGGTTTTTCTTCTGCTGCTCGCGGAGCATGGCCTGCTGCTGGCGCTGCGCTTCCTCCAGGCGCGCCATGAAGCCGGATTTCTTCTTTGGCTTGGCGGCGTTGGCCTTCATGCGGGCGCGCACTTTCTCGTCGTTGGTGCACAGGCGGAATATCCATGTCTGCAATATGGTGATCAGCAGCGAGAGGAAGTAGTAGTAGCTCAGGCCGGCGGCGTAGTCGTTGAATATGAAGAGGAACATCACCGGCATCAGGTACATCATCCACTTCATTCCAGGCATCGAGGCCGAGCTGGGCTGGTTCTGCATGTTTATGTAGGTGTAGCCCACGTTGGTCACGGTCATCAGAAGGCAGAAGAGGCTGACATGGTTGCCGTACCAGGGTATCGAGAACGGGAGGGTGAGGATGTAGTCGGGGGCCGAGAGGTCCTTGACCCATAGGAAGCTCTCGCCGCGCAGCTCGATCGCCGAGGGGAAGAACCAGAACATCGCGATCAGGATAGGCATCTGCAACAGCATCGGCAGGCAGCCGGCCATCGGGCTGGCCCCGGCCTGGGAGTAGAGCTGCATGGTCTTCTGGCTGCGGGTCATGGCGTTTTCCTGGCCGGGATACTTGTCGTTGATAGCCTTGATTTCCGGCGCGAGCACGCGCATTTTGGCCTGCGACGTGAAGCTCTTGTAGGTCAGCGGGAAGAGGATTATCTTTATGAATACCGTCAGCAGGAAGATGATCAGGCCGTAGGAGCTGATGAACTTGCTCAGGAAGGTGAACACCGGGATAATGATCAGGGTGTTGATCCAGCGGAATATGGGCCAGCCAAGCGGTATGAGGTCGGTCAGGTCAAGCGATGGGTCGTCCTTGTCGGCTTTTAGCGAGCTGCTGAGGTTGTCGAGCAGCGGATAGAGGTTGGGGCCGAGGAATATGTCGATGCTGACCGGGTTCTCGGTCGTGGAGTTGTAGTCGACTGTGGTTTTCGCCGACAGCTCTTTCACGAAGTGGGGGTCGTTTTTAAGGTCTTTTGACGACACCTCGGCCGAGAGGAACGCCGTGCGGGGAATCATGACTGAGGAGAAGAACTGGTTCTTGAACGCGATCCATTTAAGCCGCTGGTCGAGCTGTTCCTCCTCGTCGCCCTGGGCGTTGAGGTTGTCGGGCGAGTCGCCGATGAACTTGTAGTAGAGACCCGAGTTGCGTTCCTCGAAGGTGCGGCCCACCTCGTTGCGGTGCATGCGCTGGTTCCATAGGAAGTCGGCGGTGGCCACGCTCGGGGGAATTATGCGGTCCATCCCTTTCTGCACCACGTCCATGCGCACAACATAGCTCCCTTGGGGCAGCGTGTAGCGCAAGCCCCAGAAAGCGCCTCCGCCGAGGTCGAGCTTCATCATCACGGTGGAGTCGTTCACCTGTTCGGGGGTGAAGAAGAAGTCGGCGGTGTTGAAGCGCTGCGTGGCGGAGGTGAGCACGAATCCGTAAGAGCCGTCGGCCGGACGCATTACCTGCACGCGGGCAGTGTCGATCTCGTCGCTGCTGGCCGATTTCGGCAGGTATGTGTCGTAGTCGAGCAGTGTCGCGCGGGCTATACGTCCGCCCCGGGTCATCAGTTCGAGGTCGATGACGTCGTTCTTCAAGCTGACGGTCTGTTCCGTCCCGCTGAGGTGACGGGCGAAGCCGCGGTAGCGGTCGGCGTCTTCGAGGGCTCCGCGGAGGTTTTTGAGCGCCTCGCGGCGGTTGTCGAGGGAAACGTCGTCGCCGAACTTTCCGGAGGCGACAGTCTCGTAGCTGAGCACTGTGTCGAGCGCCTGCACGGTCCCGCTGACGGATCCGCCGTCGCATACGAGGTCGACCTTGGCGGTCTTGTATCGTGGCGCCGAGGCGGTGTCGCCTGCCGCCACCATGCGCACCACCGCCGGCACAGCTGCCGCCTCGGCGGCTGTGAGGGTGTCGACGGTGAATGATGTCTGTGTATTCTTGGCGGCCTCGGCCTGCCCGGCTTCGGCTTTCTGTTCCATTTCCTGGATGCGTCGCTCCTGTTGTCCTTTGTTGATGTACATGAATCCGAAGATCACCATGCCCATCAGAAGGAATCCTAAAAGGGTGTTCTTGTCCATTTTCTGCTTTTTGCGGAGGAGTGGGTGTTAAGTAGTGGGGAGTTGTGGTTTTCTGACTTCTGTTTCTCCGGGGACGGGTCTCAGGCATCGCGCTCTTCGGCCTTTCCGGCACCGTATTCTATCGCCGCCGCCACGAAGCTCAGGAAGAGGGGGTGCGGCGAGAGCACGGTCGAGGAATATTCCGGGTGGTACTGTGTGCCAAGGAACCAGCGCTTGTCGGGCAGTTCCACGATTTCCACCAGGCCCGTCTGCGGGTTTTCACCCGAGCAGGCCATGCCGCCCTGCTCGAACCGGCCGCGGTAGCTGTCGTTGAACTCGAAGCGGTGGCGGTGGCGCTCGCTGACCGTTGTCCTGCCATAGGCCTTTGCCGCGAGGGAGTCGGGTTTGAGCCGGCAGTCGTACGCCCCGAGGCGCATCGTGCCCCCGAGGTTGGAGATGCTTTTCTGCTCCTCCATGATGTCAATCACCTTGTCGGGGGTCAGCGGGTTGATTTCTGATGAGTTGGCTTCCGGAAGCCCGAGTACGTCGCGGGCGAACTCGATCACCATGCACTGCATGCCGAGGCAGATTCCGAAGGTCGGCACGTCGTGCTCGCGGGCCCATTTGAGTGCCGCGAACTTGCCCTCGATGCCGCGCTGGCCGAATCCCGGGGCTATTATCACACCGTCGAGGGGGGAGAGCAGTTCTTCGGCGTTGGAATCGTTGATTTTTTCGGAGTGGATGTAGCGCAGGTCAAGCTTGCGGTCGTTGTATGTCGCGGCCTGGAATAGGGCCTCGTTGATTGATTTGTAGGCGTCCTGCAGCTCCACGTATTTGCCTACCAGCCCGATTGTCACGGTCTTTGACGCGCCGCGCATCTTCGCGAGGAAGTTGAGCCAGGGGGCCATGTCGGGCTCCCCGTCGAAGGCGGTTCCCGTTTTCCTCAGCACTATCTCGTCGAGATGCTGGGCGTGCATCGCCAGGGGGACCTCGTAGATCGACGGGCAGTCGATCGACTGTATGACTGCTTCGGGGGCCACGTTGCAGAACAGGGCTATCTTGCGGCGCATGTCGGCGTTGATGTCGTGCTCGGTGCGGAGCACCAGCACGTCGGGCTGTATGCCGAGCTCTTGCAGTTTCTTCACAGAGTGCTGCGTGGGCTTGGTCTTAAGCTCTTTGGCGGCCGCGATGAACGGGACGTAGGTCAGGTGTACGCAGAGGCTGTTCCCGCCGAGTTCCCAGCGCAGCTGGCGGACGGCCTCCAGGAACGGCAGCGACTCTATGTCGCCCACCACGCCTCCGATTTCCGTGATGACGAAGTCGAAGTCGCCCGTAAGTCCGAGCTGCTTTACGTTGCGTTTGATCTCGTCGGTGATGTGGGGCACGATCTGAACCGTCTTTCCGAGGTAGTCGCCGCGGCGCTCCTTGTCGATCACGTTCTGGTAGATGCGTCCGGTCGTTATGCTGTTGGCCTTTGTCGTGTGCGTGTTGGTGAATCGCTCGTAGTGTCCCAGGTCGAGGTCGGCCTCGTGGCCGTCGACGGTGACGTAACACTCTCCGTGCTCGTATGGGTTGAGCGTTCCGGGATCGACGTTGATGTACGGGTCGAATTTCTGTATGGTCACTCTGTATCCCCGGGCTATCAATAAGCGGGCAAGCGATGAGGAGATAATCCCTTTCCCGAGAGATGACACCACGCCGCCTGTGACAAAAATATACTTAGTTTCCACTATGTGTCGGATGCTTGTGTTGTTTGCGCCACAAAGTTATGAAAAAAAACGCTAACAGCCGTCAGCTTTCGCTCCAAAATCGCTCGGTACTTCGCGCAGGGCGTACGCGGCGCCGGCGGCCATGGCTCTTAGCGCTTTGAAAAATCCGGCGTTGCCCGCCCGCGAAATCCGCAGTGCCACTACCGGAAGCCGCGGGATCCACATCAGCCGGTGACGCAGGGCTATCACGGCGCCGGTGGTGCGCAGAAGCCCCTCGGAGCTTTTCGGGAGCGAGCCCGAGGTGAGGGTGGGGTGCGTGGCTATCGTCAGCGGGAAAAAACGGCAGCTCACCCCGGCTTTCACCGCCGACAGCAGGAAGAACTCGTCCTCCCCGGCTGTCAGATACGGCGCTCCCGGGCCGAAGAGCGGGCTGAAACGCAGGTTGCCGGCTTTGCTCTGGCGGCGCAGGGCTATCTCGAAGGTGGTCTGGTAGAATCCTTTCGGCACCGGGTTTAGGGAGACTGCCTCCCCCGGGTATGGCTTTTCGTCGGGACCGTCGTATCGGAACGAGGCATAGTCGACTTCCGGGTTGGCCTCGAAAACTCCGCGCACGCGGTCGAACGCGTCCGGGTGGTAGACCAGGTCGTCGTCGCCGATGAGGATGATGTCGGCGCGGCAGTGTTCCAGGGCGTTGTTCCGGTTGGCCGAAAGTCCGCGGCCGTCGAAGCGGAGGACCTCCACGTCATCGCGGGCCGCCACCGCGTCCGGGATCCTGGCGTTCCTGTGGTCCTGCCACGACACCACATAGCCGACCCCCTCCCGCGGAGGCAGGAGCACCCGTTCAATCCGGCTTATCCCCTCGGGCGCGTGGGTGGGGATGGCTACTTGCAGCGTCAGTTTCTTGTCCATTTCGCCGCGAATATACAAAAATATTAAAAATATCGAATAAAATGGCCGGGCTACGCCGAAAAGTCGGGAAGATTGTTGTACCTTTGTGGTTTTCCAACATACATCGGCTTTGGAGATATATCGGATTTCGCGCCGCAAGGGCGCGACGGCGGCAGGGAAGGGCCGCGAGACGTCTCCGCGGCCACTAACACAAAGGGACGGGCCGCGGGCAAGTGCCGCCGCCTCCCGCTAACAACACAGATTTATGACATTTGAAGAAATGGGCGTCAGCGAGAAGCTGCGCAAGGCGATAGAGGAAATGGGGTTTGAGAATCCGATGCCGGTCCAGGAGAAAGTTATCCCGCACCTGCTCACCCAGGACGGCGACGTGGTCGCCCTGGCACAGACAGGTACCGGCAAGACGGCGGCCTTCGGCCTCCCGGTGCTCCAGCGCGTCGACGCCGACCGCATGGTGCCCCAGGCGCTTATCCTGTCGCCGACCCGCGAGCTCTGCCTGCAGATCGCCGCCGACCTGGCCGACTTCTCGAAGTACATGCCCGACATACGGGTTATCCCCGTCTACGGCGGTTCGAGCATACAGAGCCAGATACGCTCGCTGCGCGACGGCGCGCAGATCATCGTGGCCACCCCTGGCCGTCTGATCGACCTTATCAACCGCGGAGTGGTGAAACTCGGCGACGTGCACACCGTGGTTCTCGACGAGGCCGACGAGATGCTCAACATGGGCTTCATCGATTCCATAAACGAGATTCTCGAGCATGTTCCCGACGAGCGCAAGATGCTGATGTTCTCGGCGACTATGCCCAAGGAGGTGGCCAAGATCGCCAAGAAGTATATGAAGGATCCGGTGGAATTCGTGGTAGGAACCAGGAACGAGGGCGCGGCCAACGTGCGCCACATATACTATATGGTGAACGCCCGCGACAAATATCTCGCCCTGAAACGCATCGCCGACGTTAACCCCGACATATACGCCATAGTGTTCTGCCGCACCCGCCGCGACACGCAGGAGGTGGCCGAGAACCTGATCCGCGACGGCTATAACGCCGACGCGCTCCACGGCGACCTCTCACAGCAGCAGCGCGACATCGTGATGAAGAAGTTCCGCGACCGCGTGATTTCCATGCTGGTGGCCACCGACGTGGCGGCCCGAGGCCTCGACGTCGACGACCTCACCCACGTCATAAATTACGGGCTGCCCGATGACACCGCCGTGTACACCCACCGCTCCGGCCGTACCGGCCGCGCCGGCAAGACAGGCGTCAGCGTCGCCATAATCCATTCGCGCGAGAAGGGCAAGCTGCGCGAGATCGAGCGCATCATAGGCAAGACCTTCGAGCGCAAGGAGGTGCCGACCCCCGACCACATCATAGAGAAGCAGCTCTTCCACCTGGCCGACCGCATCGAGCGGGCCGAGGTCGACGACGCGGAGCTGGAACGCTTTATGCCTGGCGTCATGAAGAAGCTCGGGTGGCTCTCAGGCGAGGACCTTACGAAGCGCGTCCTTTCCCTGGAGCTGCGCCGCCTGCTGAACTATTACAAGGACGCTCCGGCGATCGACTTTATCGACGAGAAACCCTCCCGCAAGAAGACCGACAGGGAGCGCGCCATCGAGGGTCCCCGCTCTGACAAGGACAAGGACCGCCGCACCGCCTCCCGCGGCATGGAGCGCCTTTACATCAATCTCGGAAAACGCGACGGGTTCTTCGCCGGCAACCTCATCGACATGCTCAACAAGTGCGTCGAGGGGGCGAGGGTCGATGTGGGCCGCATTGACCTCCTGCCGGGCTACTCGCTCTTCGATGTGAAGAAGTCCGACGCCCGCCGGGTGGTGAGCTCGCTGAAAGGGCTTGACTTCATGGGAAAACGCGTTTACAGCGAGGTGGCCGAGGCCGACAAGGACTACGCCCATGCCGCGACGCGGCGTTCAAGGGAGAAGTTTGACGACGCTCCGGCTGCTCCGGCCAACCGCAAGGCGCGCCGCAAGGAGAAATTCGCCCAGCAGGACGAGGTCATGGATCCTTATGACTCGTTCGCTATGTTCAAAAAGAAATCAAAGAGGAAGTAACCGCTTGCTCTTTAAAAATTCCCGAATCAGACACTTATGCGCGATCTCTTTCTTGCCCTGGCCTTGTGCTGCGTCGCCGCGTTCTGCGCGGTGCCGCTGACAGGGCGCGCGCTGACAGCCTCCGAGGCTTTCGCCAAGGCTCCGGCAAGGGTGTTCCCGACGGTCGACTCGCTGACGCGGCTCGACATGATCGACTACTTCAACAGCGGCTCGCCCAAGGCGTCGCGCAATCTGCTCAGGGGCGACTGCCGGGTGACCGCCGTCAGCGATACCCGCGTGGAGTTCCTTTCGTCAGACGTGGCGTCCCATTCAGTCGAGCTTATGCCCGGCGCCAAGGGTGACACGGTCATAATGGTCATATCCACTCTGCGGACTCCGGCCCGGGATTCGAATGTGCGGTTTTTCGACACGTCATGGCGGGAGATCCCAGGGGTAATGGAGCCGCCGGTGCTCGGCGACTGGCTTACGGAGCAGGGGAGGGGAGAGCGCGCCGACGTGGAGAACGCCGTGCCGTTCATTATGTCTGAGGCGGTCTATGACCCCGCTACCGCGGTCCTGACGCTTACCTGCCGCCCCGAGGAGTATCTGCCGGAGGAGGCGGTGCCTGTGGCGAAACGCGGGTTGCGCGGAAGCCTCGGATACCGCTGGGACGGCAAACACATGAAACCGCTGAAATGACGGCGCAGAGAAAGGTCATGTCCCTCCGGGGGCTTATGAACGTGGTCGGACAGCTCGTGCAGGGGCGCCCCGAGACAAGCTGCGTGTGGGTTACCGCCGAACTCGCCGACGTGGCCGTGCGCGGGGGGCACTGCTATATGGAGCTGCTCGAAAAGGACGACGGGGGCCGCCAGCTCGCCAGGATTCGGGGCTGTGTGTGGGCCAACGTCTATTCCCGCCTGGCGCCGTATTTCTATCAGAACACCGGGCAGCAGTTCGCTTCCGGGCTCAAAGTGATGCTCCGGGGGTCGGTCTCCATGCATCCGGTTTTCGGCATGTCGTTCGTCATCGATTCCGTCAACCCGGAGTACACGATGGGCGATCTGCTGCGCCGGCGCCGCGAGATACTCGACCGCCTCAAGGCGGAGGGGGTACTGGAAATGAACCGCGGGCTCGCGTGGCCGCTTGTGCCCCAGCGCGTGGCGGTGGTCTCCTCGCCCGGCGCGGCCGGTTATGGTGATTTCATGAACCAGCTGTCGCATAACAAAGCGCGTCTGCGCTTCCGCACCCAGCTTTACGAGGCCGTTATGCAGGGAGCGTCTGCTCCCGCCTCGATCATAGCCGCCCTCGACAGGGTGGCGGCCGAGGCGGAACTGTGGGACGGGGTGGTTATCATCCGCGGGGGCGGCGCTACATCCGACCTCCAGGCGTTCGAGGACTACGGCCTCGCCGCCGCCGTGGCCCAGTTCCCGCTGCCTGTGGCTATCGGCATAGGCCACGAGCGCGACGTCACGGTGCTCGACTATGTGGCCAACATTCGCCTCAAGACCCCTACCGCGGTCGCGGAATGGCTCATCGGCCGCGGGGAAGAGCTGCTCGGCTTTCTCGACATGGCGGGGCAGCGCATCCTGAGGCTCGCCTCCGACCGCGTCAGCGGCCACAGGGAGCAGCTCGCCCAGGCTGAGGCCCTGCTCCCGTCAGCGGCATCGAACGCCTTGGAGCGCGCCAGGGTGCGCCTTCGCTCGGCAGCCGCGCTCCTCGCCGGGATTTCGGGCAGACGGGTGCAGTCGCAGCTTTCGCGGCTCGACATGACCATTGAGGCGGTCAGGCGCGCCGCGATGACCGCCGTGGAGCGGCAGCTTGAACGGCTGAAAGCCCGCGGGGAGCTGTTGGAGGTGCTGTCGCCTATGGCCACCCTGCGTCGGGGGTACTCCATAACGCGTGTCGGGGGACGGGCCGTGAGTTCCGTCTCCGACGTGCCTCCAGGCGCTACCGTCGAGACCACTCTGGCCGACGGCACGTTCCTGAGCACCACTGATTGAGTGACTGATAGGTTGTCCACATTACAGGAAAACATATGGAAAGCAACGAAACCAAGCCCATCGCGGAGCTATCGTACAACGAGGCCGCCGCGGAACTGGAAAAGATTCTTAGGATCATGCAGAGCGATAACTGCGACGTCGACAGGCTCGCGGGGCTGACCCGCAGGGCCACCGCGCTGATTGCCGAATGTCGCCGCCGGCTGACAGCTACCGACGAGGAGCTCCGGGCTATCCTGTCGGAGGAACAGCCCGAAAAATAATCCCCGCAAATGTTGGTAAAACTGAATAAATTACCTACCTTTGCACAGTTTTTTCAGCCCATTTGGCCCGCGGAGCTATGGCCCTGCGAGCCGAGCGGGTGCGGAACGGATTGATTACCAACCATCTCGATTCAGTGGGAAAGTTTAGCGAATACAATGTGCCGCTCAAAAGCATGCCGGCCGGGGAGAAGGACTACGCCTTCCGCCTCGACAAGCGCTTTTTCGAGAACATGGAATGTACCGACGTTCGCGGTGCCGATCTCGACGCGGCCTTGAAGGTTACCCACCGGAACGGGGTGTACGAGATCGATTTGCGCCTGTCGGGCGAAGTCACGGTGGCCTGCGACAGATGCCTCGACGACCTCCAGCTCCCGGTCGATTCCGACTACCATATCGTGGTCAAGTACGGCCAGGAGTTCAAGCAGGATTCCGACGAGCTGCTGGAAATACCCGAGGGCGACGACTGCCTCAACGTGGCCTATATGATTTATGACACGGCCATGCTCGCCATACCCATGAAGCACGTCCACCCGCTTGGGAAATGCAACCGGGCGATGAGCGCCCTGCTGAAAAAACACCGAGCCACACGCTCCGACGACCCGGATGCCGACCTCGAGGACGAGCTGCTTGACGGCATCGACGACGAGCCCGCCGCCGACAGCGCTCCCGCTGATCCGCGCTGGGACGCGTTAAAGGGGCTGGCCGGCGCCGACAACGATTAAAAACAACAAAAAACTGATATAGACCAATGGCACATCCTAAAAGAAGACAATCCAAGACCCGTACCGCGAAGCGCCGTACCCACGACAAGGCCGTTATGCCTACCCTGGCCATCTGCCCCAACTGCGGAGCCTGGCACGTTTACCACTGTGTCTGCCCCGAGTGCGGCTATTACCGCGGGAAGATCGCCATCGAAAAGGGCGCTGCCGTCTAAGCGCGCCGCGGCGGCCTGAACCCATGTCATCGGGGTATTCGGGCGCCGTTGTGTTTCAGGGATCATGAACGCTTACGGGCTATGCGAGGCGGGCCGGAGTGCCGGCGCTGCCTCATGCCCGGATAGCGTATCCGTCACGCCGGCGGGTTCTCCCTCCCTTCCTCATCTCCGCACACACCGACAACAAAGATGTTCTCTCTCTTGCCCCACTCTCACCTTTCGCGACGGCGGGGCTTCAATCTACATAACAGCAAGATATGCTTAACGCACGAATCTCAGGCATAGCATCGTATCTTCCCGACGACATCCTCGACAACGAAATGCTCTCGAAGATGGTCGATACCAACGATGAATGGATCACAACCCGCGTGGGTATCAAGGAGCGCCGGATACTCAAACGTCCCGAAGGCTCTTCCTGGATGGGTATCCAGGCTGTAAACAAACTCCTGGCCGACACCGGCGTCGCTCCCGAAGAGGTAGAGCTCTTGATATGCGCGACCTCCAACCCTGACTACCGTTTCCCCTCCACCGCGTCGGTGATATGTGAGGGTACCGGACTCAAAAACGCCTACGGCTATGACATACAGGCCGCGTGCGCCGGTTTCATCGTGGCTCTCGAAGACGCCGCGGCCTACATAAAGAGCGGGCTGCGAAAGAAGGTCGTGGTGGTCTGCACTGAGAAAATGTCGTCGATGATCAATTACAAGGACCGCGCGACATGTCCATTGTTCGGCGACGGAGCCGCGTGCGTGCTCGTCGAACCCACCGAAGAGGAGGGCGTGGGCGTGCGCGACGCCGTGTTCCACGTCGACGGCCGCGGTCTCGAGCACCTCGTGATGTGGGGTGGAGGCTCCGCGGAGCCGACAACCCAGGAGACGCTCGACGCCGGAAAGCATTTCCTGTTCCAGGACGGCAAGAACGTCTACAAGAACGCAGTTACGGATATGTACACGGCCACCCTTGATGTCATGAAGCGCAACGGCCTGACACCAGATTCAATCGACTGGATGGTGCCCCACCAGGCCAACCTCCGCATCATAGAGGCGGTAGGCTCGCGTGCCGGAATCCCCTCGGAGAAGGTGATGGTCAACATCCAGCACACCGGCAACACGTCGGCGGCCTCGATTCCCATCTGCCTCGACGAGTTCAAGGGAAAGCTCCGCAAGGGCGACAAGTTGATCCTCACGGCTTTCGGCGCCGGTTTCACCTGGGGGTCGATGTACCTCGTTTGGGATATGTAATCCCCTGACCGCTAATGTCTATCTGGCTCCCGACAGGCTCAGGCGGCAAAATATACACGGAAATAGCATCTTTTCGGGTGCTATTTTTGTTTTATATGAAAGACACATCTGAAAACTTATAACCGTATTATGGCAGAAGAACTTAAAGACAGCATAGAGAGCGTTGGAAATGACAACCCGCTGAACCTTCCGGAGGTGCTCCCCGAAGTAAGGGAGGGGCACAGGGCCGGATTCGTAAACATTGTCGGAAACCCCAATGTCGGCAAATCCACGCTTATGAACGACCTCGTGGGCGAGCGCGTCAGCATCATCACCTCAAAGGCGCAGACCACGCGCCACCGTATCATGGGAATCGTGAACACGCCTGATTACCAGATCGTGTTCTCCGACACTCCCGGCGTGCTCAAACCCAATTACAAATTGCAGGAGTCGATGCGCAATTTCTCCGACGGCGCCCTGACGGACGCCGACGTGCTGCTCTACGTCACCGACGTCGTGGAGGATCCCACCAAGAACGCCGACTATCTCTCGCGCGTGGCGAAGGAGAAAGTGCCGGTGCTGCTGGTAATCAACAAGATCGACCTGCTGAAAAGCAACGGCGAGCTGGAGGTGATAATGGGTCGCTGGCGCGAGCTGCTTCCCAACGCCGAAATCTTTCCCCTCTCGGCAAAGGAGCATTTCAACACCGCCAACCTGATGAACCGGATAATCGAGCTGCTCCCGGTCGCGCCCCCTTATTTCGGCAAGGACGCTCTGACCGACAAACCCGCCCGTTTCTTCGTCACGGAGATAATACGCGAGAAGATTCTCCTGCACTACGACAAGGAGGTCCCTTATTCCGTGGAGGTTATCGTCGAGAAGTTCGACGAGAAGGAGAACGGCATACACATAATGGCCACGATTTTCGTCGAGCGCGACTCCCAGAAGGGCATCCTGATCGGCCGCGGCGGCTCGATGCTGAAAAAGGTGGGCACCGAGGCGCGCAAGGATATAGAGCGCTTCTTCGACAAGCGCGTCTACCTTGAGCTGTTCGTCAAGGTCGAGCCCAACTGGCGCAACCGCGAGAACAAGCTGAAGGCCTTCGGGTATGTGGAGTGATTCCCCCTCGCTTGCGGAATTAGGAAATTTAACTTAACTTCGCGTGAAAGAACTGAAAGAAACTATTCCCCATGGGACAACTTGTAGCAATAGTCGGGCGCCCGAACGTGGGTAAGTCCACTCTCTTCAACCGCCTCACCGAGTCGCGCAGCGCCATAGTCGACGAGACGGCGGGCACCACGCGCGACCGCCAGTACGGCAAGGTTGACTGGTCCGGACGCGAGTTCTCCATCGTCGATACCGGCGGTTGGGTCGTGAACTCGGAGGATATTTTCGAGGGTGAGATCAACAAGCAGGTGCGCGTCGCCATCGAGCAGGCCGACGAGGTGCTGTTCGTGGTCGACGCCATGAACGGTGTTACCGACCTCGACGACCGCGTCGCCGAAATTCTGCGGCGCTCGCGAAAACCCGTGATCCTCGTGGCCAACAAGGTAGACTCGAACGACTGGCTCTACAACGTCCCCGAGTTTTACAGCCTCGGTCTCGGAGAGCCTTACCCCGTCTCGGCGATGACCGGTTACGGCACTGGTGACCTACTCGACGAGGTTGTCGCCAAGCTCCCCGAGCAGGAGAATGAAGAGGTGCTTGAAGAGCTTCCGAAATTCGCCATCGTCGGCCGTCCCAACGCCGGGAAGTCATCGCTCATAAACTCGTTTATCGGCGAGGAACGCCATATAGTCACTGATATAGCCGGCACCACCCGCGACAGCATATATACCCGTTATGACAAGTTCGGCTTCGACTTTTACCTGGTCGACACGGCCGGCATACGCAAGAAGCAGAAAGTCAACGAGGATATAGAGTACTATTCCGTAATCCGCTCGATCCGCGCCATAGAGGCGTCGGACGTGTGCATACTGATGATCGACGCCACGCGCGGCTTCGAGGCCCAGGACGCCAACATTTTCTCGCTGATCGACCGCAACAAGAAGGGCCTGGTGGTGTGCGTCAACAAATGGGACATCGCCGAAAACAAGTCGGTCGAGGCCCAGAAGCACTACGAGGCAGCCATACGCCAGCGCCTCGCGCCGTTCACCGACTTCCCTGTGATATTCTGCTCTGCCTTGACCAAGCAGCGCATCTACAAGGTGATCGAGACCGCTGTCGATGTCTACAAGAACCGCCGACGCGAGGTGCCCACCTCGCAGCTCAACAAGGTCATGCTCGAGGCAATCGCCGCCTATCCGCCCCCGGCCAACAAGGGCAAGTACGTCAAGATCAAATACGTCACCCAGTTGAAAGGGGCCCAGGTGCCGACATTCATCTTCTTCTGCAACCTTCCCCAGTGGGTAAAGGAGCCATATCGCCGCTATCTCGAAAACAAGCTCCGCGAGAACTGGGACTTCACCGGCACCCCCGTGCAGGTGTTCATGCGGGAGAAGTGAGGTGAGGCCTGGCCGTCCAACGGCGGCGCCGCGTTTCGATATAACAAAGATTAACCAGGGTGGGCGGCAATGCTGCCCACCTTTTTTCGTAACTTCGCGATACATAAGAAACACAAGCATAAGAAATGGACAAACCCGCTAAAACAACGAAGAAAACCGCCATAAAGAAAGCCGGCAAGGACGTCGATCCGAAGCAGGCAAAACTCAACGCTCTCCAGCAGGCTCTCGGCAACATCGAGAAGGACTACGGGAAAGGCGCGATAATGAAACTCGGCGACGAGGCTATCGAGCAGGTCGACGTTATCTCGTCCGGCTCCATAGGGCTGAACTTCGCCCTCGGGGTAGGCGGGTTCCCCCGCGGCCGCATAATCGAGATCTACGGCCCGGAGTCATCGGGTAAGACCACCCTGGCGCTCCACGCCATCGCCGAGGCGCAGAAGCTCGGCGGCATCGCCGCGATGATCGACGCGGAGCACGCCTTCGACCGTTTCTACGCCGAGAAACTCGGGGTTGACACCACCAACCTGCTGATCGCCCAGCCCGACAACGGCGAGCAGGCGCTCGAGATCGCCGAACAGCTGATACGCTCGTCGGCCATCGACATCCTGGTGGTCGACTCCGTAGCGGCCCTCACTCCAAAGAGCGAGATCGACGGGGACATGGGCGACCGCAACGTCGGTCTCCAGGCCCGCCTCATGTCGCAGGCCATGCGAAAGCTGACGGGCACGATCTCGCGCACCAACACCGCCTGCATCTTCATCAACCAGCTGCGCGAGAAAATCGGTGTGATGTTCGGTCCGTCCGAGACAACTACCGGCGGCAACGCTCTGAAATTCTACGCCTCGGTGCGTGTCGACATCCGTCCGGGCAACTCCATAAAGGACGGCGACAACGTGTTCGGCAAGCGCGCCAAGGTGAAGATTGTCAAGAACAAGGTGGCGCCCCCCTTCAAGCGCTGCGAGTTCGACATAATGTTCGGCGAGGGGATTTCCAAGGCCGGCGAGATCGTCGATCTCGGCGTGGAGCTGGGAATCATACAGAAGAGCGGTTCCTGGTTCAGCTACAACGGCTCGAAGCTCGCCCAGGGACGCGACGCCGCGAAGGCTATGATTCTCGACAACCCAGAGCTGGCCGAAGAGCTGGAGGCGAAAATAATGGAGGGTCTCAGGGAGCAGGCCAAGAACCCGGTGAAGAAAGGAAAGGCGGCAAAGGGCGCGGCGAAAGACAAAGCCGCTGATGCCGACACCGATTCCGCAACGGAGGCTGCCGATGACGACGAGAACCTCGACGACGTGGATTTCGACGCCGAACTTAACGAAGATTTCACCCTCGAGGAGGACTAAATGCGACGGATGGGGGAGGCGTTTCGCCCGCCGCCGGACAAGGCGAGGCGTTTCGCACCCCCTTCCTTTACCTTTTCGCGGAAATCGCGCCCGCCAGGCGTAATATGGCGGTCAACCTTAAAAACACACATTATATGCCGGTCGATATGGATATTAAGTGCAAGGTGGTTTTAAGCAACGGATCTGTGACGTTCTCCTGCCTGCTTATAGTCGGGCTGGGGGTGCTGTCGTATCTCTTTTTCACGCACGGCGAGCTTTGGGCGGCTGTCGTAGCCGCTGCGGCGTTGCTGGCGCTCGTCGCGGGCGCGCTGCTGTATGCCCCGGCCTACATAGGTCTCGACGGGGATACGCTCGTGATAGGCCACCCGCTCCGCGTAAGGCGCTTGCCTGTCGGGGAGATTGCCGACGTGCGCGTGTGCCCTCCGACGATGGGCGCCCGCCGGCTTTTCGGCAGCGGCGGTTTCCTCGGCTATTGGGGCGTTTTCAGCGAACGCGACCTCGGGCGCTACACCGCCTTCCACGGCCGGGCGTCGGACTGCTTCCTGGTGACCCTCCGCGACGGGCGTAAATACCTTCTCGGATGCGAGGACTATCCAGCCATGGTTTCATCGATCAAGTCGCGTATGGCCGAGGCGGTCCCGGCCTGAATGGATGTCAAGGGGCGACACCCGACGGTAGGGACGCGATACATCGCGTCCGCATAATATAATGGCATTATTCGCTTTTAAGCCATTCGGATGCGGACGCGATGTATCGCGTCCCTACAATCTGGCGCTTTGCCACACTCTCCCGTCAGAGGTAGCGGGCCACGGCCTGTCCGAGCCGGTTCACCTGGTCGATACGCTCGACCAGTTCCCCCTGGCGGTTGATTATGAAAGTAGCCGGAAGGGCTCCCACGTTGTAGCTGCGCAGGGCGGCGGCTCCGTCGGCGGGTGTGTTGTAGACCGTGATCCAGGGGAGGTTGGCGGCCGATTCGCGCCACTGGAACTCGTCAGCGTCGATGGCTACCTGGTAGATTTCCAGGCCCCGGTCGCGGTACTGGTCGTAGACTTTCGCCAGCTCGAGGTTGAAGGCGGGCGATTCCTGCGCGGTATAGGCCGTGAAGTTGAGCACGAGCACCTTCCCCTTCGACGCCTCCTCGTTGAGCGAGCGGCGGGCACCTTTGAGGTCGAGCAGCGAGATTTCAGGGAGCGAGATCTCGCGCGCCTGGATGGTGTCCGCGGGCAGCGTCACGCGCCCTCCGCGGTGGTTCGCGAGGTAGAGCTGTTTCAGCAGCGGCGTGCGCGGGTCGGCGGGGCGCTGGCGGTCGAACGCGTTGGCCACCGCCCCGATGATGCGCAGGTCGGAGCGCTCGGCCGGGTCGAACACCCTCACGTCGCCCACCTGGCGGAACACCGTGTAGTAGGCCACGATGCCCGCCGGGTCGCGGAGCACCTGCTGCGCCAGCTTGCGTTTCAGCTCGGGGTCGTAGCCCGCGGCCGCGTCGCCCCCCTTGGCCACGACCTCGGCGATCAGCGCGTTGACCGTCTGCATCTGGTCGGCCGATTCCGAGCCCGCGAGCTTCGCCGTGGCGGCTATGTCGGGAGCCTGGGCCGTGAGCGTCACCGTCTCGAGGCTGTCGATCGGGAAGTAGGCCGAGCTGCCGCCGAGTGTCAGGCGGTAGACTTCGGGGTGGCCCGAGGGCGCCATGCTGAATGAGTATTTCCCATCCTTGCCGAGGGTGGCGGTGTCGACGGCGTGCCAGCCGTTGTTGTCGGGCGCTTCGAGCACCAGTGCTTTCCCGTCGGCTCCGGCTATGGTGCCCTCGACAGTCCATTTCTTTTCCGAGCAGCCGGCCAGCAGGAGTGCCGCGCCGGCCGCGAAAGCTATTTTCGAGGCTTTCATATGGCGTTGTTCATTCAAAGTTTTCGGCGATGGAGCGGGCGATCTCTCCCATCCGTCCGGCTGGAAGCGACAGCTTCTCGCCCCCGAAGTCCATGTCCGAGCCGGTGTTCATCGGCACCAGGTGCACGTGGACGTGCGGCACGTCAAGCCCTATTACCGACATCCCCACCTTCGTGCAGGGAATCGCTTTTTTCAGAGCCTTTGCCACCCGTTTGGCGAACAGCAACAGCGCGGCGTAATCCTCGTCGTCGAGGTCGAAGATATAGTCGGTCTCCTTGCGGGGAATCACCAGGACGTGCCCCTCGTTGACCGGGTTTATGTCGAGGAACGCGAAGTGGCGCTCATCCTCGGCCACCTTGTAGGAGGGAATCTCCCCGGCGGCTATTTTAGCGAATATCGATGCCATAATTCAAAGATTTATCACGCGTCGATTTATCACGCGTCGCCTACGGAAATCTCCTGGATTTCGAACTTCATCACGCCGGCCGGCACGGTGATCTCCACCAGGTCGCCCACCTTGTGGCCCAGCAGCCCCTTGGCGATGGGGGTCGACACCCCGATTTTCTTCTCGCGCAGGTTGGCTTCCGAGTCGGCCACGATGGTGTATTCCGTCACCATCCCGTTGGCCGCGTTGCGCATCTTCACGCGCGAAAGGATCGACACCTCGTCGGCCGAGAGCTTGCTCTCGTCGATGATGCGCGCGTTGGCCACGAGGTCTTTCAGCTTGGCGATCTTCATCTCCAGCATCCCCTGCGCCTCCTTAGCGGCGTCGTATTCCGAGTTTTCCGAGAGGTCCCCCTTGTCGCGGGCTTCGGCGATCGCCGCCGAGACGCGCGGGCGCTCGACGCTTTCGAGGTAGGCTATCTCCTGCATTTTCTTCTGATAGCCCTCTTTTGTCATGTAGGTAAGTGCCATGATATTTCGTTTTAATAGTTTCTGTTTGGTGGTTTCGGGGCGGCGCAAATAAAGAAAGCGCCTCGCCCCGGTTGCCGCCGGGGGAGACCCTGTCTCCATGTTATAAGCCATTTTCAAAACGCCGCCAACCGGGAGCCCCTCTCGGGCATCCCCTCAACGGCTTCGCAAAGTTACCAATTTTCCCCCGTTCCTCCAAATATTACCCCCGAATATTCCTCGCCGTTCGCTGAACTGATTGCTATTTATCGCCGTAATGCCCTTTCATGGACACTACGATGACAATTACTCGCGCGTCTTCGATGCGGTATACCATTCGGGAGCTTTTGTCGATGCGTCTGCTCCAGTATCCCGACAGTTCTCCCTTTAACTGTTCGACCTGCCCTGTGCCGGTAGTAGGGTGTAGCCGGAGTTCTTCGAACAATTTGGCTATCTTGACAAGTATTTTCGTTTGGCCGGACTTCTTCCACTGGCTTAGGTGTCGCTCAGCCTCGTCCGAAAAAATGAGGTCGTAAGTCATACGCCTAACAGCTTCTTGATTTCATCCATTGAGTATGCTTTGCATCTCCCGGCTTTTACATCCTCGATGCCGCGTTTGACAGACGCGATGTTTTCTGGGCTGTCAAACCATTCGTCGCCGGATGGTGACGGATTCGCACTCACCTCGACCGATATGGTGTCAGCTTTGGAGATGAGTATTGTTTCAATGAAATTTTTTAAGCTCTTGCCCTGGGCCACGGCCATGATTGAGAGCTTTTGCAGTGTCTCAACCGGCAGGTCGATATTCTTCCGCTTGATATTCGCAATTGTCGCCATATGGTGTTTCTGAATTTGCCGCAAAGATATAAAATATATATCATATATACAAATTGAAGAACGTTATGGTTCGATTGCCGGTGTGCGTTGTCGTGAGGGTGTGTCATAATGGCTCATCTGGGTCGTCGCTTGAAGGGTTCGGCCTCGGTCACAATCCTTAGATTGCTCCCATCGGCCTCACCTCCAAGCTCCTACCATCTGAACCATTCTGACAGCACCCTCCCATCCGGATGCAAAAAGACGTTGTGTCAGCATTTTGACACAACGTCGCAATTTGGCAGTCCGGGTTTATCTCTTTGTGAACTTGGCGGTGTCGGTCAGCGCTCCGTCGACCGTGTAGGCGACGGCGTAGATGCCGGGCTTCATGGTGGCGGTGTTGATTTCCGCCATCGTGTCGCCGGGGGGCAGCGCCGCAGTCGCGCATATGGTTCCGTCGAGCACGGAGGAAACCGCGAGCGAGGCGTTGGCCGGGGCGGGGGAGAGCAGTTCCACCGTCAGCCGGTCGCCTGCCGCCGCGGGGGTGACGACCTTGATGCCCTCCTCGGCGCTGAGCTCGTCTGCCAACTCGTCTTGGCCGACCGCCGCCAGCTCGTATTCATTAGCGGCTGAGGTTTGGGAGCCCTTCCGTAATTCGAACGTCACGGCTCCGACTATGTTGCCGTCGCTGTCCTTCTGAACGAGGTCCAGCACGAATTTCGGAATGTTTTCGAACTGCGATACAATATTCATCTTCATTGTGGCCGTGGCAAGCGCGCGACCGTTGAGTTCGATGCCGTCGATACTGTTGGCGCGGTTTGTGAAGCGTATCTTTGAAGGTGCCCCGCCGGCAGACGCGAGTTCGAGTATTCCTGTGCCCTGTCTTCCTCCGTTTTTCCAAGCGTTGAAAAGCACGGCGTCCATTTCCAGTTGGATTAGGTTCACCCCGGCAAAGATTCCGGCGTCGCGGTTGGTCCGCGGGACGAGCGACAGGCTGTATGTTTTTTTCAGCCGGCTGGTATTGCGGACATATGCTTTCTCCCCGTTAAAGACATTGGCCGGAGCGACTACCGACACGCTTTTGACCGCCTGGGTTCTTTTCTTGCCCGGGGTGATCAGCTCGTTGGTGTCGGCATATGCGGATGACGACAGAATGATTCCTTTGCTCGGCATCCTCGCCCCGACGCAGAATTGGAAATTGCCGTCGGGGATATGCTGAAAGAACGATGGCAGCTGCCACTCGACTTTCACGACCGCGGAATCGCCCGATGCGAGCGACCCTATGTCGGCTTTGCCGATATGTCCTCCTGTCGGATGGCCGCCGTAGGTCTCCTGGCCCGTCCACGTCCTGTCGGCGATCGCGGTGGAGGCTTGCGCCCAGTACAGGTCGACACATCGGCCTGTGCCCCCTGCGACGTCTTTGCCGCAGTTGTGGATTTTCACATAAACATATGCCGTTCCGTTGTTTTCGGAATAGGATATGGTCTCGTGTTCCGTCCCTCCGTCGTCGCGGTTGCGCACCCATACCGACGGGCTGTCCCAGAACACTGTCGTGGGATTCGGCTCAGTGCCGTTGTCCGCGTGGTTGTCCTTGATATACAGGTTTGTGGTTTCCGCGAGACTGCCGAACGACAATTCCGCCCCCAGGTAGGCCGGGTTGGAGGCATATTGGGTTGCCGCGACTTTATCTTTGGCGAATGAGGCGGCTTCCGCCATCGATACCAGCCCGTCGCCGTCGAGATCCGCTTCAACCGGGCTGCCATATGCGTTGGCTCTGTTGATCGCGGAAGTCCACCAATACAAGAACTCGCTGTATGGCATGTCGAAGCATGAAGTTGGAAGGCTTGAAGCGTCGGTCGCCGATGTTGTGACGCATCCCGGAGCCGACAGCCGGGAGAGCATCCCTCCGCCGTATGATTGCCCGAAAACGGTGTTGACTGTAACTCCTTTGATGAGTAACGGTTTGAGCATCCCGTCAAGGGTGAGGTCGGAGATTCGCTCGTCGCCCCATAGGCGTATGTAGTGAAAAGAAGCAGTGTCGTTTGCGAAACCTCCCGCGCCGGCTACGAAGAAAAGCAGGTGGTCGTCGCGGCGCATCTTGCCGGTAAGCCGGGAAAACACGTTTTTCACATTCTCCACCGTGGCCGCGTACTGGATATCTGGCTCCCCGTCGAAGTCAAGGTCGAGGGGCGAGGAGGCATACATGCTGCCATACGCTCGCATATCGTCAGCCGGGTCGGTTCCGTCAGCCATAAGCACTGAGATATTCCCCTTCGGCACCCCTAACTTCTTGACGAGTGTCTGATAGATAAAGGAGCAGTCGTTCCAGTTCCTTTCGTGGTTGGCGTTCTTGTTGATGCCGCCGTTGAGGATTACGGCGTAAGTACGGTTAGCGGCCTCCGTTTCTCCCGGGCTGAGGCTGCCATATGCTACGAAAGGTTTCTTAGAGGTGTCAAATCTTAGGGTCGCGTGCGATGCCATTAGTGTCATTTCAACATCTGGCGGGCAGTTGATAGAATCCAATGAAGCCGATAGGAACGCAAGAAGCTTGCTGTTGATGACTTTGGGAACAGTGGCGAGATAACTCTTGTGTTCCCAGCCTGCGTCGGGAAGTGGATCGACAAGGAAAGTCCATTGTGTGCTGTCATTATCCTTTATCAGATAGTAATCGTGTGCAAGGACTACTGTGCCTTCCTCTTTAAATGTTCTTTTCGCAGCGACCAAAGCAGTTTCGCTGCTAATTTCAACATCTTTTGGGGCCGGAACGACGATGCCGTCTGCGATAGCTGTCAGGATGCTGCCCAGCATCGCAAGCATTAAGATGAATCTTTTCATGGGATTGTCAGATTTGGTTATTGAATTGGTTTGTTGTCTCGATGACCCGCGGCGGGTTGCCGGAGCGGGGTATATGTTGAGTGTGCGACAGTGCTTGACGGTTGCCTGATGCTGATATTGAAGTTGTTTTTTGCAAATATAAACAATTAAATTGCGAAAGTCAAGAAAATCCCGATTTATTTTTGCTTTGAAATTGAGTTGTGTTTGAATTGTATAAATTGTGTCTGTTCCGAAAAAGCGACTGAACAGGTTAATTGTATGAGACTGCGCACGGTATGAATCAGAGTGCCCGGTGATGTCGTATCCTTTTTTATGTGTTGCGACGTCGAATTGTAGGGACGCACGGCTCGTGCGTCCGAATGACCAAACTGCTGACGGGTCGGTTGGCGGACGCACGAGCCGTGCGTCCCTACAATTTAAAACGACGTTTTTACGGTGTTTTTATCGGGGCAGCCGCGATTTTCCGTGAAAAAACTTTGGTAAGTGAAAAAAAAAAAATAACTTTGCGGTTAATCAGTATCTGGTGACAGCGAAAACAATCGTTTCAGGCACCCGGATTAGCCCTATGGCGGCATATGCTTGCATTTTGCTTGCGTTTCCGCGGCGGCTTTCAAATTTTGCCGCCAGTCAAAGAAGAGAATTATTAATCGTTTTACAAACCAATACTTGCTTTATGAAACAAAGCTTTACTCTAAAAGCGCTGGCGCTCGGCTTAGCCGCCGTTGCCACGTTTGGTGCGTCGGCTGCTCGCCCGCAGGTTCAGCTCGGCAAGATCGCTCCCGCCCAGGGCAAGATCGAACTGAAATCAGAAAGAGTCAACACGGCTCAGCGGATTGTAAAATCCGGCTTGGTTGAATCGTATTCGCTGACCGCAGCCCACAAGATAACTAACGCTTCTCAGAAAGCAGAACCGGTGCAGCAGCAACCAGTAAGCCGTGCCATCAATCCTTATGGCCCTTGGGAAGATGCCGGAACTCTCACATATACTTTCAATAATATGTTTGAGGGTAATGGTCCGACAAAGACTTACAACTACCAAAAACGCGTTAATACGCGCAACGAAAACAACTTCCAGATCAAGGTCGCCGATTGGGGCGCCCTTACTTCGGAGGAAAATGCCGGCCAGGGCGCACTTCCCGGATGCGAACTCGTGCTTACGGTGACACCCGGTGTTATCGATGTTGAAGGTAATACCGTTTTCGGGGTCACGACCACCAACGCGGAAACTAACGCCAGCGAGGGCATAGCACTCGGATGGCAGGCACAAGGCCCAGATGGTATGCTGGATATGTATTATTATGATCATTTCACATGGGCTAATGAAATGTTCAAAGCTGGCAAAATGACTTCTGACGACGCACAGTCGTGGTCGGGTAGCTCTACATATGACCCGAGCACTGGTAAATTTTCCATAATGCCGATTTATGGTGGTACCGGGGATAATCTTGCACTTAGGTTTGATTATGGTGAACTGAATTCGGCAGGAACTGGTTATGCGAAATACTGGTATGACGAAATCCAGCTTTCTGGTAAGTTCTACAATTACGATTTCGACATCGATACTGATGCGTCTTACTTTTATCGTAACGCAGGAGAGACAGCCGGACATTATAAAGGTCGCTACTATCTGAACGATAATGTCGTAGGTGTCGTTAAAATTCTAAAAGGCAAGAATCTTACGAATCTGCAGGCTGAGTTTGACGCAATGGTTAGCGCAATGAATGCGCCAACTCCTGATATGGCGGTATTCGAAGGCGAGGATGGCTGGTTCGACTTAGCTGTGAACCCGTATGAGGATGGTGATTACACGCTCGTTTATGGAGTCGGAAAAGAAGTTGATGCCAATGGTAATACAAATATCGTAGGAGGTTATATCGAGATAAGCCTTGACGGAGCAGAGTATGTTCTCGATGGTTTCGCTAAGTACAATGACGTGGCTATGCCTGCTATCTTCGCTGCCATTGGAACCACTGCGGGTAATTTAGGTCTGCCGAGTGTCTACACCACTACTTGCCAGGTTGAAAAATCTGAAAAGGTTTCCGGCGATTATCGTCTGCGTGCTCCGTATGCACAGTATCCCTATAAGGGCAAGATGGACTACATTCAAGAGATGGACTATCTCTACTATAATGTTGCGGATCCCAATAAGACTTATGTTGAGCCGTCCCTCACAGGTCTTGGTATTATTGACGGGGAGAACTCATTGTTCTTCGGCTTCGGTTCAACCCATATGCTGTTTAAGGGAGAAACTGGCATCCAGGATATCTTTGGCACGTATGCAAATAACAAACTGACTATGCCTGCGACATCTTATGAAAAAGATTTCACCTTTAATATGAACGATGGTTCCACTAAGGTTGAGACTAAAACAATGACCGGGCTTGTCGGATTCATAATGTTGGCAAACGGTGGTATCTCGAATTTTAGCAGCCCCCAAAATACTGCTGACTTCCTGATTGAGACAGGCGTGGTTGACGCTATCGAGAACGTGGAGGCCTCCACCGACGTTAACGCTCCCGTTGAGTACTTCAACCTGCAGGGTCAGAAAGTCCTCAATCCCGCTGCCGGCCAGCTCGTGATCAAGAAGCAGGGCGGCAAGGTGACCAAGATGATCGCTCGCTAAACCAACAGAAACACCCCGCCGCCCTCGCGGCGGCTCCCGGCACCCTGCCGGATAACCCAAACCGCGGAAGCCGCGCCCCTCTACTGGGACGCGGCTTCACTGCGTTTATGCCCCCCTGGAGCGCCGTGGCAGCCGTTCCACCGCTTTGCCAAAGCCTCGCACAGATTGAGCGCCGGAGGCGCTTGTATATCCCCGCCAGTCAAGAGCCGTCCCACGTGTTGTGATAGCGCCCGCACGTCATCCACCCTGACCGACGGACGCACGAGCCGTGCGTCCCTACGTAGGGCAGCGACTGACGGGGGAATGGGGCATGGTCGATGTCACGGTGGCAAAAGGCGCGGGAGGGGCGGCTTAGCGTGGCAAAATGCCGCAGGAAATGCAGCTTTAACAGATGTTATGAAATATATATATATTTTAAGGTGGTAGAATGAATAATATGCGGTCATTAGTGTCCACTAAAAAATCATAAGAGTACTTTGAAATTATTGAAATTCAA
>CAJTRT010000012.1 GCA_910579105.1 uncultured Muribaculaceae bacterium
TGTGCGCGGCGACCGACAACCGGGACTCATTCTCCCGGCTCGTCAGCGCCTATGCCGACGCGCTTCGCGGGTTCCTGCTGAACCTCACCGGGGGTGACGCCATGCTTGCCGACGACCTGTCGCAGGATACGTTCATAAAGGCATGGCAGGGGGTGCGCTCGTTCCGAGGAATGTCGGGGTTCAAGACCTGGCTGTTCCGGATAGCCATAAACGAGTACCTTACATACCGCCGCCGGCCCGGCTCAGGTCCTTCCGCGTCGCTCGACGACGCGAAAGGGGACGCCATGCTGGCTGCATCCACTCCTCACGACGACAGCGATGCCCGCCACGACGCCCGCCTGGCGCTGGACTCCCTCCCGCCGACCGAACGCGCCGTCGCTGTTTTGTTTTATATAGAGGACTACCCCATAAAAAAAATATGCCAACTGACAGAAATGCCGGAAGGTACTGTAAAATCCCACCTGTCCAGGGCGCGGACCCATATGGCTCAATTTCTAAAAAAAGACCGATATGAACTCTGACAAACTATACGATGACACCATCGACACGCGCCTCCGCGAAAGGCTGAAAGAAGCCCGGCGCGTCCCCTCCGGCAATCCCTGGTTCGAACGCCGCGTCATGGCCGCCTTGCCCGATAGGAAACAGCGCCGCGGGGCGGTGCTCCGAGCGGCCGTGTATCTTGGCGCGGTATTGCTTGTCGCGGCGGGGTGGGTGGCCGGCGGGGTGTGGTTCCTGTCGAACGAGCTCACGCTGACGTCGCTCGCCGTCGTCTGCTCGATACCGCTCACCACCATGTTCAGCGGAGCCGTGGTGGCCGCTCCCGCGTTGAAGCGGCTGTTCCGCTGACGCTCACTCCATCAGCTCGGCAAGAGACGCGGCCACGAGGTCGGCATAGCGGGCGACCTCCGAGGCCGGATTGGTGGTCGACAGCCCGACGACATACGCCCCGGCTGCCCGCCCGGCCTGAAGACCCTGATAGGAATCCTCGAACACCACGCAATCCGCAGGAGCGCACCCGGCTTTCCTCGCCCCGACCAGATACGGCTCGGGGTGCGGTTTTGAATGGGTCACGTCAGCGGCCGTAACCACGTCGTCGAAATGCGAGCGGAATGTCGGATGCTGAGCGTAAAGGAACTCCATCTTCCTCTCGTCCGAGCTGGTCACGATCACGGCCTTGACACCCGCGTGGCGAAGCAAGTCCACGAATTCCAACGCTCCGGGGAAAATCGGATACACGACGTTATCCTCGAATTCGTGGAGAAGCCGGTCGACATCAGCCCTGACATCCTCCGACGGGAAATAAGTCTCGAGAATATCCGTGAGGGTCGTGCCTTTTATGTCATAGGCAAAAGTAGGGGACGGCAGATGGTGGTGCTTCCCCACCTCCGCCCAAAAGCGGGTGTACAAGGTCTCGCTGTCGATCAGCACGCCGTCGAGGTCGAACAGCGCGGCTTGGCAACGGGCTATTCTTTCATTCATAATCTGTCAGTTTTCAACTCTGTTTGTTTTCAGCGCGAAGTTAAGAATTTCGCCCAAGCGGGCAAAACAGGCAAATAAATTCCTGTCTGCCGCACAATGAAGCGACCGCGTTTGCACAACTTGCGGGGAATGTGTAAATTTGTGGTATGTTTAGCTCCTGCAGGTGTGAACGGAGCCGTGTGTCCACGGCCATATTTCGGCTCAAGCTCCTTTGCGTCACGGCGATAATGGCCGCGGCAGTCTCTGCACGCGCCCAAGTCAACGCGGAGCAGATGGTAAGGGTAGGGCAGAACGCCCTGTATTTCGAGGACTACGTGCTCTCCATACAGTATTTCAACCGCGCCATCCAGGCAAAGCCATATCTCGCGCAGCCTTACTTCCTGAGGGCCATAGCCAAGCTCAACCTCGAGGACTACCGGGGGGCCGAGGCCGACGCCGCCGAGGCAATCGAGCGCAACCCGTTCATCGCCGACGCCTACGAAGTACGGGGTGTGGCCCGGCAGAATCTCGGAAACGTCCGACACGCGATCGAGGACTACGACCACGCGCTGTCGCTTGCGCCGAGAAGCCGCGCCATCCTGTTCAACAAGGCTCTGGCCCAGCAGGAGCTGGAGCTGGCCGACAGCGCCGACGCCACATTCTCCATACTGCTCTCGTCATACCCCGGTTTCGACAACGGATACATCGGCCGCGCCCGCCTGCGTCTCGAACAGCTCGCCGACACCGCCGGAGCCACTGCCGACATAGAAAAAGCGCTCGAATTAAACAAGAGCGCCCCCAACGCCTACATTTTGCGGGCAGCCATAAACCAGAACAATCCGGCTGAGGCGGAAGCCGACATATCAGAGGCGATCAAGTTATTGCCACGCGAAGCCGGACTATACGTCAACCGCGCGTATCTCCGCTACCATCTCGACGATTTCGGAGGCGCCATGGCCGATTACGATTACGCCCTGACGCTCGACCCGCGGAACACAGCCGCGATCTACAACCGCGGACTGCTGAGGATGGAATCGCGCGACAACGACAAGGCCATCGAGGACTTTTCCAGGGTTCTCGAAGCGGACCCCGACGACTACCGGGCACTGTACAACCGCTCGTTGCTCTATCGCGAGAAACGCGACTTCGACAACGCGCTCGACGACATCAACCGGCTGATCGAAGGTATGCCTGACATACCCGAACCACTGTATCTGCGCAGCGACATCCTGCGGCAGAGCGGTAAAATGGGACAGGCCGAAAAAGACTACAACAAGGCTATGGCACTTGCCAAAGCGCTCACTGAAAAAGAAACAAAAACAGCAATGCCTGGTTCTGTCGGGAATGGGGAGCCAGGTAAATCGAATTCCGATTTCTCCGATGAGGCCGTCAGCCGCCGCTTCGCCTCGCTACGCAAGGCCGAGAACAGCATAGACCTCGACAGGGAGTTCAATAACAAGAGCATCAGAGGCAGGGTGCAGGACCGCGACATGAGGATTGAGACGGAACCAATGTTCGTGCTTAGTTTCTACTCGGCGCCGACAGAGCTGCGGCAGAGTACCGCCTATATGAGGGAAATCGAACAGATCAACGACACCCGAGTGCTCGCGGCGGCCTTGCAATTGCTGCCCAACCCTCCAGCGTCCGACGAGGAGACGGCCAACCGGCATTTCCGCTCGATAGAAAGGGCAACACATTTCCTCGCCACCCACCAGCCCCGGGCAATCGACTACTTCTCCCGGGCGATGGACTACTACACGGTGCGCGACTACCAGCAGGCCGTCGACGACCTCTCGCGGGCTATCGCGCTGACACCCGATTTCGCCTTGGCGTACTTCGCCCGGGGAATAGCCCGATTCAACCTCCGGCAATCCGGAGGCAGCGGGAATCTAACTGCCCCAGGCACCCCGGCCGACACGCGGGCCGAGCTCCGCGAAATGCTTGCCGACTTCGACACCGCCTCCCGGCTTTCGCCACACTCGCCATATCCGGTTTACAACAAGGGTGTAGCGCTCGCCTCGGCAGGAGACTTCACCGCCGCGCTGGCTTGCTTCAACAAGGCGCTTGATCTCAAACCAGACTTCGGCGAGGCATACTACAACCGGGGTTGCGTGTTCTTCCAGCTCGGCAACAGCGAGCGCGGGGCCGCCGACCTCTCCAAAGCCGGCGAGCTGGGTGTGGTGCCGTCATACAACCTCTTGAAACGAATGAAAATCCAACGATAGAACAACCTTAACAACCTAACACAATCATACATTATCACGCCATGTTAACTACCGCTGACAAAGCGCTTCTCGAAAAGCGCGGAATCGCAGAGGACCAGCTGCTAAAACAGCTCGACCGCTTCAAGACAGGATTCCCTTATCTGCAAATTTATGATTCGGCACGCCCCGGGGAGGGAATCACGGTGCTTGA
Organism: uncultured Muribaculaceae bacterium; assembly: GCA_910579105.1. Taxonomy (GTDB): domain Bacteria; phylum Bacteroidota; class Bacteroidia; order Bacteroidales; family Muribaculaceae; genus UBA7173. The sequence continues at coordinate 3,874 of CAJTRT010000012.1, forward strand.
CGCCGCAGGCGAGCAGGCCGCAGTCGCCCGTTGGGAAAAGTTCTTGGCTGACGGGGGCACCGTCACCAAATTCGTGCCGGCCTCCGGAGCGGCCTCCCGTATGTTCAAGGCCCTTTTCGCCTTCGTTGATTCCGCGGAGGAACGCGCGGCCGAAGGATCGGATGTCGACAAGCTTCTTCGCGGCATCCACGATGTCGCTTTCTTCGGCGAACTTAACTCAGCGTGTGAGCGCCTGCACGGTAAAAGCGTTGACCAGCTCCTGGCTGACGGAAAACAGAAAGAAGTAATAGCCGCCATAATCAAAGAGGACGGCCTGAACTACGGCAACCTTCCCAAAGGGCTGCTGACTTTCCACCACGCCGCCGACGGGACGCGCACCCCGGTGGAAGAACAGCTTATGGAAGGGGCCCAGTCTGCCCGCCAGGCCGATGGCTCTGTAAACATGCACCTCACCGTCTCCGGTTCCCACCGCGCCGGGTTTGAGAAGAAACTCGCCGAGGCCATTCCCGCCATTGAAAAGCGCATGAATGTCAAAATCCACGTGGAGATGTCGGAACAAAAACCTTCGACCGACACCGTCGCCGTGAACGAGGACAACACCCCGTTCCGCGAAGACGGCCAGCTCGTGTTCCGCCCCGGAGGCCACGGCGCCCTTATCCAGAACCTCGACGAGATAGGCTCCGAGGTCGTGTTCATCAAGAACATCGACAACGTGGTGCCCGACCACCAGCGCGACGCGACACTGCGCTACAAGAAGGTGATTGCCGGCTATCTGATGGAACTCCGAGACAAGGCTGCCGCTTATGTGGCTAAAATAGACTCCCGGTCATATTCCGCTACCGATCTGGACGAAATCTGCGGCTTCCTCCGCAGGAAATTCTCGTTTGACGCTCCCGAGCTTTCCGGACTAAAAGGCGAAGAGCTCGCCGCGTATCTACGCTCAAAGCTCGACCGCCCGATGCGAGTCTGCGGCATGGTTCGTAACGAGGGGGAACCAGGCGGAGGCCCTTACATAACCCGGAACTCCGACGGATCCCGCTCGCTACAGATTCTCGAAAGCTCGCAAATCGACCTTTCCAAGGAAGAGAACCGGCAGATGATGGCGAAAGCCACGCACTTCAACCCGGTAGACCTCGTATGTTATGTGCGCGACTATAAGGGGGGGAAATACGACCTCCCGACGTATGTGGATCCTGAGACGGGATTTATCTCCTCGAAATCGCTGCACGGCCGCTCGCTGAAAGCGCTCGAGCTTCCAGGGCTTTGGAACGGGGCGATGAGCGACTGGCTGACCGCCTTCGTCGAGGTGCCGATCGCGACGTTCAACCCGGTAAAGACTGTCAACGACCTGCTTCGTCCGGTTCACTCGGGAAAGTGACCGGAATCCATCCTGGTGGAAGGCGCTGTGACCTGTATGGTCACAGCGCCTTCCACGCTTTTATTCAACACCGCCGTGACTGCCCAGAACTTTAACTGACCGCGCCTTGTTATATCTGGAAAACATACAACCCAGTGACATATGAAAACATTCATAACATTATCAGCAGCCGGGGCATCTCTGCTCGCGGCGACAGCTATGATACTTCCGCAGAAAGCCGACGCGTGTACGCGTGTCACATTCGTGGGCGACAGCGGCATTGTGATAACCGGCCGCACGCTTGACTGGCGCACCCCCATACCTACAAACCTGTACGTCATGCCTCGGGGTATCGCGCGCCAAAGCTACAACAAGCCGGAACAATCTATCTCCTGGACCTCCAAATACGGTTCCGTGGTGGCCGTCAGCTACGACTGCGGCGTTTCCGAGGGATTGAACGAGAAAGGGCTGGCATGCAACCTGCTGTACCTGCCAGGAACCTATTACGCCAAAGAGGGTGACACACGCCCCTATATGTCAACCGCCCTCTGGGCCTCGTATGTCCTTGACAACTTCGCGACCACCTCGGAAGCCGTGCAACAGCTGAAGCTCAACCAGTTCCAGATCAACGCGCCCGCAATGCCAGGCGGATCGGCGACGACGCTGCACATGGCTATATGCGACAATACCGGCTATTCGGCCATAATCGAATATATCGACGGGGAGATGCGTATTCACGAAGGCTACCAGTACCAGGTCATGACCAACGCCCCTGCCTACGACAAACAGCTGGCAATAAACGAGTACTGGCAGGCAGTTGGGGGGCAGGCTATGCTTCCCGGCACAAACAGAAGTCAGGACCGTTTCGTGCGCGCGTCCTACTACGTCGGGGTTATTCCGAAAAACAGCTCTCATAATGAAGCGCTTGCCGGTGTATTCGGCATCATAGGGAATTGCGCGGTGCCGACAGGCATAACCACCCCCGACCAGCCTGAAATATCCACAACCCAGTGGCGCTCCGTCAGCGACCAGCTCGACATCACCTATTATTTTCATCCGACATCCGCACCGGCTATCTTCTGGCTCAAACTACGGGAGTTCGACCTGTACCCAGGTGCCCCGATCATGAAACTCGATGTCATCAACGCGAAAGAACCCCTTATGGGCAACTGCATAAAAAAATGCAAGCCTTCAAAAGGATTCTCCCCCCTTTACGAGATGACTCCGGAACTCGCCAAAAAGCTGATGGGCGAAGCGTAACCACGATGCCGCTTATATCGGCTTACAACGACGTCCCTGCCGGTGCCGGCAGGGACGTCGTTGTTCTCATATCGGCAAAAAATGAGTATCTTCGCGGTGATATGCGCATATTGGAACGACAGATTTCGACAGACATATTCCGGACCGGAAGCGCGCCACACGCCAAAGCCGCGGCGGAAGAAATAACCGGCCGATGGCGATGGGCGGCGCTTATGGCATTGGCGGCAATTGCCGCCTACGGCTGTTTCTGGGACATACGCTGGCTGATTGTCGCTGTCGCTATAACCCTCCTCGTAATCCCGGCCCTCGCTCTATTCGGATATATGCACGCTATCGGCGACGAGGATGCCGTCGCGGCAGTGTCCCCCCGCAAGGCCGTCTTTGATACTGACGGCTCGATCATTGTCACACAGATGCCGACAGTCCCGGATGGCGACGCGCCGGCACCCCGCGTACCCGCGCCCGTGACCATTGGCCGGGAAGAAATTGACTCAATCGAATTTCGGGGCAGACTTCTTGATATAATTTTCCAAAACGGCGAAAGGCGCCTGATGATACCGCTGGACGCGTTTAAAGACCCGAGCGAACCATCCATCCTGGCCGACGCGTTTGGCAGGCCCGCGGTTAATTCGTAAATTCGCGGCATGGACTTCCAGTTACAGGCAACATCTCCGGGGAGTGCCGCCCGCGCGGGACTGATTACCACGGATCACGGCACAATCGAGACACCCATATTCATGCCGGTCGGCACGGTCGGCGCGATGAAGGGAGTGCACATGCGCGAACTCCGCGACGACATAAAGGCCCAGATCATCCTCGGAAACACATACCACCTGTATCTCCGGCCAGGCACGGAAATCCTGCGGCAGGCCGGAGGCCTCCACAAATTCGGCGGTTGGGACCGCCCGATTCTGACAGATTCAGGGGGCTTCCAGGTGTTCTCCCTGTCAGAAAACCGCAAACTCACCGAGGAGGGTGCCTGGTTCCGAAGCCACATCGACGGGTCGAAACACCTGTTCACTCCCGAGAAGGTAGTGGACATACAGCGGGTTATCGGTTCCGACATAATGATGGCGCTCGACGAATGCCCCCCCGGCACATCGGAAAAATCTTACGCCAGAAAATCGCTCGACCTGACCCTCCGTTGGCTGCGCCGCGGATGGAAGCATTTCAATGATACAGCCCCGGTTTACGGCCACAGCCAGGCGTTCTTCCCTATCGTGCAGGGATGCACGTACGCCGACCTGCGCCGCGAATCGGCGTCAGAGGTCGCGGCCCTCGGAGCCGACGGCAACGCGATCGGCGGTCTCGCGGTCGGCGAGCCGGCAGAGGTGATGTATGAGATGATCGAGGTCGTGAACGAGATTCTGCCGCCCGACAAGCCCCGCTACCTGATGGGGGTGGGAACCCCCGCGAACATTCTCGAAGCCATTGACAGGGGGGTCGACATGATGGATTGCGTGATGCCAACCCGCAACGGCCGCAACGGGATGATTTTCACCCGTAACGGCATAATGAATATGCGCAACAAGAAATGGGCCGACGATTTCTCTCCGCTGGATCCGGAAAGCGACTGCTTCGTCGACCAGGTATATTCAAAGGCTTATGTGCGCCACCTGTTCATAGCCGGCGAGCTGCTGGCCATGCAGATCGCGTCAATCCACAACCTCGCGTTCTATCTGTGGCTGGTAGGGGAGGCGCGCCGCCACATCCAGGCAGGCGATTTCGCCACATGGAAGCCGGAAATGGCGCGACGGGTCACCCAGCGCCTCTGATTCCGTGCGAAAACGCGTTTAACACCGCCGATTAATGAAATTCACCATAAAACTTCCCCGTAAGCCGCAGCTACCTGCCAAGCTGGCGAAATATCCCGCGCCGGCGTTCTGGAAGCACGCTCCCGTGAAGATTCTTGACTGGTATATCATCAAGAAATTTCTCGGCACCTACTTTTTCGCGATACTTCTCATACTGGCGATCACCGTCGTGTTCGATATAAACGAGAAGTTGGACTCTTTCCTCAAAGCCCCGCTGAAAGCCACGGTTTTCGACTATTTCCTGAACTTCCTGCCATATTTCGCCAACCAGTTCAGCCCACTGTTCACATTCATAGCGGTGATTTTCTTCACATCGAAACTTGCCGACAACTCGGAAATCATCGCCATGCTGTCGAGCGGACTTAGTTTCCGCAGGTTGCTGCGCCCCTATATGATCTCGGCCGCGGTAATCGCCGCCGGAACTTTCGTGCTCGGGGCGTATGTGATCCCACCGGCGAATGTCAAACGCATCGAGTTCATGAACACCTATGTGAGGAACCGCCGAGTGGATTTCGGCGACAACATAATGCTGCAGGTCGGTCCCGGACGCATCGCGTATATGTCGCGCTACGACAACACGACCAAGACCGGCTACCGTTTCTCGCTGGAAGAATTCAAGAACAAGAAACTGGTGTCGAGGCTCACCGCCCAGTCAATCCGCTGGGACACGCTCTTCCAATGGCAGGTGCGGGATTATCAGATCCGTGATTTCAAGGATAACAGGGAACTGATAACCAGGGGCTCGAAACTCGACACGGTGATCCCTTTCGAGCCGCGCGACTTTCTCATTTCGCGCAACGACCAGGAGACGCTCACGCTGCCCGAACTGCGCGAATACATCGACAGGCAGAAAGAGCGCGGCGTGGCCAACATCAAAGCGTTTGAGATCGAGTACGAGAAACGCTACGCGATGTGCGCCGCCGCATTCATATTGACCGTTATCGGCATGTCGCTATCTTCAAAAAAGGTAAAGGGGGGAATGGGAGTCAACATCGGGCTGGGCCTCGTGCTCAGTTTCAGCTACATCCTGTTCATGACGGTCACCTCCTCGTTCGCCGTCAGCGGTATCACGTCGCCCCTGGTGGCCATGTGGATTCCAAACATCCTCTACTCGGTGATTGCCGTGATCCTCTACCGCAAAGCCGCCCGCTGACCGCGCCGCACGGGCCTGCGGGGGCTGCCTGACCCGGCTCAATCATACCCGAAAATGGCTTTTTCAGGTGATTTTTAGCGTTTTTTGCCGAAAAATTGCTAACTTTGTGGCGCATATGTTCCATGGAATATGGTTGATTATCAACATTAACCGTATTCCTTTGTTGTGAAAATATAATAAATCATTCTTAATAGCTTAACTTATGAGTTTAAACATCATTGTTCTTGCAAAGCAGGTGCCCGACACCCGCAACGTAGGAAAAGATGCTATGAAAGAGGATGGGACCATCAACCGCGCCGCCCTTCCGGCGATCTTCAACCCAGAAGATCTCAACGCGCTTGAACAGGCTCTCCAACTTAAAGAGAAACATCCCGGCTCGAAGGTGACCATGCTCACAATGGGCCTCCCCCGCGCTGCGGAAGTCGTGCGCGAAGGCATGTTCCGCGGCGCTGACGGCGGCATCGTGCTGACCGACCGCGCTCTCGGCGGCGCTGACACTCTCGCCACCTCCTATTCCCTTGCCCAGGCAGTTAAGAAAATCGGCGACTACGACGTGGTTATATGCGGCCGCCAGGCCATCGACGGCGACACCGCCCAGGTAGGCCCGCAGATCGCCGAGAAACTCGGTCTTCCCCAGGTCACCTATGCCGAAGAGGTGCTCGACCTTTCCGACGGCCACATCACAATCAAGCGCCGCCTCGAATCCGGCGTGGAGACGGTCAAGGCCCCCCTCCCGTGTGTGGTCACAGTGAACGGGTCAGCACCCGAGTGCCGGCCGCGCAACGCCAAGCGCGTCATGAAGTTCAAGCGCGCCGTGTCGCCTTCGGAACGCGCCGCGCTCTCGCCCGAGCAGGCCGCCCTGGTAGCAGGCCGCGACGACCTTGAAATAAAGGAGTGGGGTGCCGCGTTTGTCGAGGCTGATCCCGAACAGATCGGGCTTCCCGGATCGCCAACCAAGGTAAAAGCTATCGAAAACGTGGTGTTTACCGCCAAGGAAAGCCTCTGCCTCAACGGCTCAGACGACAACCAGATCGAAGAGCTTGTAAAAGAACTCATCAAGAATCACACAATCGGTTAACGTTTGCATATATGGACCAGAACAATCTTATCGTTTATTGCGAGTTCGAGGATGGCAAAGTGGCCGATGTGAGCCTCGAACTGCTTACCAAGGGGCGCCAGCTCGCCTCTGAACTGGGTGTGAAGCTCGAAGCCCTCGTCATCGGGGACAATCTCGACGGTGTCGAGAATCAGATCTTCCCCTACGGGGCCGACGTGGTGTACAAGGTGGCCGACAAACGCCTCTATCCATACACCTCCAACCCGCACGCTTCCGTGCTGATCAACCTCTTCAAGGAAATCAAGCCGCAGATATGCCTCATGGGCGCTACATGCGTGGGCCGCGACCTCGGGCCCCGCGTCTCCTCGGCGCTCCACAGCGGCCTGACCGCCGACTGCACATCACTGGTGATCGGCGACCACAAAGACCCCAAGACCGGCAAGGAGTACCAGAACCTTCTCTATCAGATCCGTCCCGCTTTCGGAGGCAACATCGTGGCAACGATCGTTAACCCCGACTGCCGTCCGCAGATGGCTACCGTGCGCGAAGGCGTGATGAAAAAAGAGGTGTTCGACCCCGCCCACAAGGGGGAGGTCGTAAACCTCGACGCGTCGAAATATGTCAACGACTCCAACTTCGTAGTGGAGATCATCGACCGACATATCGAGAAATCCAAAATCAACATCAAGAACGCCCCCATCATCGTGGCCGGCGGCTACGGCATCGGCTCAAAAGAGGGTTTCGACCTGGTACACGAGCTTGCCAGCGTGCTCGGAGCGGAAGTGGGCGCCACCCGCGCGGCTGTTGACGCCGGATTCACCGACCATGCCCGCCAGATCGGCCAGACCGGGGTCACCGTCCGTCCGAAACTCTACATCGCCTGCGGCATATCAGGCCAGATCCAGCACATCGCCGGCATGCAGGACAGCTCGATCATCATCTCGATCAACCCCGACGAGAACGCGCCCATAAACGCTATCGCCGACTATGTGATCACCGGCAACTACGAGGATGTGCTTCCGAAGCTCATCAAGTACTACAAGAAGAACTCTAAATAAGCTACCTAAGAAGCTATGGCTAACTTCTATACAGACAATCCCGATCTGAAGCTGCACTTGCAGCACCCTCTGATGCGCAAGATAGTCGCATTGAAGGAACGGGACTTCGCCGATGCGGCGAAATTCGATTACGCCCCCGTGGATTTCGACGACGCGATGGACAACTACTACCGCGTGCTCGACATCGTCGGCGAGCTTTGCGGCACAACTATCGCCGATAACGCCGAGGGGGTTGACCACGAAGGTCCCTCCGTGGCCAACGGCCGCGTGACCTACGCCTCAGGCACTCAGGAAAACCTCGAGGCCTGCCGCAAGGCCGGCCTGATGGGCATGTCGATGCCCCGCCGGTTCGGAGGCCTCAACTTCCCGATCACGCCTTATATCATGGCCGCCGACATCGTGTCGCGCGCGGATACGGGCTTTGAGAACCTGTGGGGTCTCCAGGATTGCGCCGAGACACTCTACGAGTTCGGCTCCGAGGACCAGCGCGAGCGTTTCATCCCCCGCGTGTGCGCCGGGGAAACCATGTCGATGGACCTCACCGAGCCTGACGCGGGTTCTGATCTCCAGGCAGTCATGCTCAAAGCCACGGAGCAGCCCGACGGCTCCTACCTTCTCAACGGCGTGAAGCGCTTCATCACCAACGGCGACGCCGACATCCACCTCGTGCTCGCCCGCTCAGAGGAAGGCACGAAGGACGGCCGCGGCCTGTCGATGTTTATCTACGACAAGCGCCAGGGAGGCGTCAACGTGCGCCGCATCGAGAACAAGCTCGGCATCAAAGGGTCGCCCACTTGCGAACTCGTCTATAAGAATGCCAAGGCTGAACTTTGCGGCTCGCGCCGCCTCGGCCTGATCAAATACGTTATGGCCCTTATGAACGGTGCCCGTCTCGGCATCGCCGCACAGAGCGTCGGCGTCAGCGAGCTTGCGTACCGCGAGGCCGAGGCATATGCCAAGGACCGCAAGCAGTTCGGCAAGGCAATCATCGAGTTCCCCGCAGTTCGCGAGATTCTCTCCGTCATGAAGGCCAAGCTCGACGCTTCGCGCTGCCTCCTTTACGAGACCGCCCGCTACGTCGACCTCTACAAGGCTTACGAGGATATCGCCCGCGAGCGTTCGCTCACTCCCGAGGAGCGTCAGGAAATGAAGCTCTACAACAAGCTCGCCGATGCCTGCACGCCGCTTGCGAAGGGACTTTCCAGCGAATACTGCAACCAGAACGCCTACGACTGCATCCAGATCCATGGCGGTTCGGGCTTTATGAAGGATTACGCCTGCGAACGCGTCTACCGCGACGCGCGCATAACCTCGATTTATGAGGGAACCACCCAGCTGCAGGTAGTAGCCGCAATCCGCCACGTCTTCACCGGCACCTACCTCCAGCTCATCGAGCAGTGCGCCGCGATGCCCGTGTGCGACTGCCTCGCTCCCCAGAAGGCTATGCTCGACAAGATGACCGAAACATACAAGGAGGTTGTGGCCAAGGTTCACGAAATCAACGAGCCCGCTTACACCGACTTCATGGCGCGCCACCTGGTCGAGATCGCCGGCAACGTGTTCATGGGCTATCTGCTCGTGACCGATGCCTCGCGCAACGCCGCATCGGACGATGCCGAAGTCAAGGCGGCAGCCGATAGCCTCGCCAAGAGCGCCCGCGTCTACTGCAACCTCGCACAAGCCGAAGTTGCCCGCCACTCAACCTTCATCAACACTGTAACACCCGCCGATATGACTTCCTATGAAGCATAATCCCATACTGGCGTAAAGACAAACAGCCGCCGCGGTCAGCCGACCGCGGCGGCTGTTTGTTTGAACCATTGTGCCAGGGTACGTTTTATACTTAAAAACAGATGGATTATGACGCGGAAAATTGATATCGCAGGACTGAGGTGCAAAGTCGCCCCGTGCCCGGGGAGCTTCAGGATAGCCTATATGCTTTACCCTATGGATCTGCCGTCGGAGTGGATGCTTAGGTCAGCGAGACATTATGATGTCAACATCGTGGCCATAAGCGGTATGGACTGGGATAACGACCTCACGCCGTGGCCAGCAGCCGGCGTTCCGCAAGGAGAGCCGGCGTTCAAAGGGGAGGCGGATAGTTTCCTCGAACTGGTCAGGCGTCAGGTCGTGCCGCGCGTAGAGAGCGCACTCGAATTACCACCGGAATCATTTGCCCCGGATAAGGAAGACCGAGAGACGACAGATGCGGAATGTTTGACGAAAGAACACGAACCTGCCGTCACAAGAACGCTGATAGGCGTTTCTCTATCCGGCCTATTTACCTTATGGCAATGGACGCGCTGCGACACGTTCGATAACATAGCCTGCCTGTCAGGTTCATTCTGGTATGACGGATTCGCGGACTGGATTACATCCCGCAAAATGCCGGTCAAAACCGGCCGGGCTTTTTTCCTACTTGGTGAGCGGGAATCACACACCCGCGTAAAAACATTCCAGACAGTGCGGACAGACACCGACCGCATCATTGCGTATCTACGTCAATGCGGCATAAACCTGACTTATCGCCTTGTTCCCGGCGACCATTACGCGTCGCCGATTCCCAGGCTCGAAGCCGCGTTCACCTATCTGTTTGGTTAGAATACGGCCTTGACGGTTTCCATACCACACCTGATGATGTAGAGTCCGCATCCAAGCGCTTCCGCGTTTATTTCGCGGGCGGGAGCATATTCGGCCACCACACTGCCGCCAGCGTTGCACACAACGACAGGAGCGTCGCCTCCACTAACAATTATGCCGCCCTCAACGCGTAACATCTGAGTTGTGGTCGGCTCCGACAGAGCCGTGTAGATTTTGTCTTCCTCGGTGGTAATCCTATGCTTTGCCAGCGCCGCTCCTGGAGCGTAGGTGTAGAATGTGGTGGTTTTGAAATAGTCCTTTGTGGGATAGGTCTCCACACCCACCGTCGGTTCGGTTTGAGGCTCAGCGACCACCATCTGCCTTATTCCACGCTCATACGCAGATCCCTGAGATATATTGCCGGGAACCATTATCTGCCCGATCAATCGCATATTGGCAAATGATGATGGGTCATCCCATAAAACAAGATTATACCTGACGCTTCCGATATATGACGACGCGTACACCATTACATTATGGCCGTCATGCCTTACAACGTACATGCCCAGGCAGTCTCCCTCGCCATTGCCGTCGGTGGATATGTTCGGCATCAGCATCTCGTCTGCCAACACTTCTTTCACATCATAGTACCCGTCCTTGCGTTCAAACAGCGAGATTCTTCCCAATTCGGATTTGGGTGTAAACGATTGCGGCAGACAATGCGAAACGACCATGTATGTGTCATCAATCTCACACAAATGGGCCGCGCGCGACTCGCAGAAAGTCTCACCGTACATATAGAATTGGGAGACATCCGTACCGGGCTTTACGCGCGACGCGGCGCATACGCCGTCGTTGATCGTAATGTAGATGGGAATCGAGCAATCAACGCTGCCGCCAACCGAAGCCAGCACATTGATTGTCAAGGAGCAATCGCCAAACACGTCACCACTTATAATACCGTCGCTGAAAGAAATGCTGGAATTGTTCAACCCTGATATATTGAGAGCGCCAGTCGATAGGGTCGCTTTGCCAATATATGTCGCGGCATCACTTTCAAAATCGTAAGCGACAAGATATAAGTCGCTATTATTTTGCGCGCCGAACACGAGCAGGAATACGCCGTTGTCGTCCACGGCAACCGCATGATTCATTAGCGAATTACCGTTCCATATACCGCTGATGCTTTGGAGATTCACCTCCCTTTCAACGACAGCCACCTCCGACGAGAAAGCGTCATACTGCCTTATGACTGGATTAGCCTTGACCCCATAGACATTTGTATATGTATAAATATTGCCATCGTGATATAACAGGGCGTGGCCGTTTTCATTGGCATCTGCCGGAGAATCCAGCGCGAGTTCCCACTCCGTGGTCACACTCGTCATAAGGGTAGGATCCGAGTTGATTTTAAGGCGCTCTATGGCGCTGATGTTGTTAGACAGATCGATAACCGGCACATTGTTTTCCCCGGCATTAGCTCCGATAAAGGTTAGCAGGCAGATAGCCGCAAGTAACACGCACCCGCGAACTCGTGATAAAAGCATTTCTTGTTTAGTTTTATAGATGATATATGATTAGTTTTCGCATGAAACTTTCTGGCAGTAATCACCACAAAGATAAATCTAAATTTGTTGACAGCCAAATATAAAGCTATAATTCTCAAAAAAATCAATGGGGTTTCATCAATACGACGGCTCCAAGGGAACAAACGCCCTTGGAGCCGTCGTATTGATGGATATGAGTTGCGCGTTATGCCTGGCGGCGGGATTCGACCCAGCAGCGGGCGTTGACGAAGGCATCGAGCCAGGGGGTCACGTCGTCGCCGCGGCGTCCGGCAGGATAGTGGGCGCACTGCCATGGGAAGATGGCGCGTTCGGGATGCGGCATCATGGCCAGGTGGCGGCCGTCAGCCGAGGCTACCGCGGCCACCGCGCCGCGCGATCCGTTGGGATTGGCGGGGTATGCCGAGTAGTTATACTTCGCCGCGATGTTGTAGCCGGCGAGTGAACCGGGCAGATTGAACCTGCCCTCGCCGTGGGCGACCCACACACCGAGTTTCATCCCGGCGAGTGAACCGAGCATCACGGAATTGTTGGCGGGAATCGTCAGCCCGATAAACTGCGACTCGAACTTATGGCTGATGTTATGTTCCATCCGGGGCTTCCTGGCGGTCTCGGCGGCTCCGTCCTCGCTTAGGAAAGAGGTCTCGGGAGAAATCAGACCCAGCTCGATCATAAGCTGGCAACCATTGCATATTCCCAGCGAAAGGGTGTCGGGACGGTTATAGAAGCGGCGGAGCGCCGATTTGGCCGTATCGTTCCACCGGAAGCCGGAAGCCCAGCCCTTGGCCGAACCGAGAACGTCGGAATTGGAGAAACCGCCGCAGAACACGATCATGTTTACATCGTCGAGGGTCTCGCGGCCGCTCATCAGGTCGGTCATATGCACATCCTTCACGTCGAACCCGGCAAGGAAGAGGGTATAGGCCATCTCGCGGTCGCCGTTGACACCCTTTTCGCGGATAATCGCAGCACGCACGCCTGTCTTGCCGTCGCGGGTGTATCCAAGGCCGCGCGACGCGAGCGAACCGTCGAACGATGCCGGAATCGCCACGCGCAACGGCTGGCGGCTGTAATTCTCGAAACGGGCGCGGGCACAATCGGTGCCGCTTTGCAATGTGTCGAGCAGGTAGGAAGGCTTGAACCACACGTCGCGGAGATTGTCGATTCCCAGCAGACGCTCGGCCCCGTTATGCTCGAGCATAAGCACTCGCTCCTCGGCCGGACGACCGAGAATCCAAAAGCGGGCACCAGCGGACGCAAGAGCTTTTTCCACAAAGGCTCGCTTGCCGTCCTCGACCTGGATGACGAGGGCCGGATTTTCGGCGAACAGAATCTTCACGAGATCCGTCTCACCGGCCGCCACGAAGCCTTCGGTCGATATGTCAAGACCGCCGTCGGCGTTGGGGAACACCATCTCGAGAAGAGTGGTGATCAAACCTCCGGCCGACACGTCGTGCGCCGCGAGGAGTTTCTTGTCGCGGACGAGCTTCTGAACAGCGTCGAACGTACGCTTGAACTGAGCCGCGTCCTTAACGGTAGGAGCGTCAGAGCCGACGCGGTTGAGGCTCTGCGCGAGGGCGGAACCGCCGAGGCGGAGAGCGTCGGACGAGAAATCGACATAATAAAACTCCGAGTTCTTCCGCTTCTGGGCCACGGGGGTGAGCGTGCGGCGGACATCGGTTGTCTCTCCTGCCGCGGATATTATGACGGTACCCGGAGCGAACACCTTGTCGGCGCCATATTTCTGCGTCATCGACAGGGAATCCTTGCCGGTCGGGATATTTATGCCGAGAGCGCAGGCGAAATCGCTGCAAGCCTCCACAGCCTTGTAGAGAGCGGCGTCCTCGCCCGGATTCTTGCAGGGCCACATCCAGTTGGCCGACAGCGACACGCTTTTGAGCCCGTCCTTCAACGGAGCGCCGACAATGTTGGTCAGCGCCTCGGCGACAGCCATCACCGAGCCCTTGGCGGAATCAGCCAGCGCCACCTGGGGAGCGTGTCCGATGGACGTGGCTATGCCGTGGCTGCCCGTGTAGTCAAGAGCCATCACGCCGCAGTCGCTCACGGGGAGCTGGATCTCGCCCTGGCACTGCTGCCGCGCCACCTTGCCGGTCACCGAACGGTCGACCTTGTTAGTCAGCCAGTCCTTGCAGGCCACGGCCTCGAGGGAGAGCACCGCGCTGACGTATTCAGCGACTTTCGCCTCGTCGTATTCAACCTCTTTGTAAGTAAGGTTGACTGTGTTGTCGCGCATTATGGTTTTCGGGGAGTTGCCGAACATGTCGGCCATCTCGAGATCGATCGGGCGCGAGCCATCCTTCTCCTCGAACACGAATCGGTCGTCGCCGGTAGTCTCGCCGACTACATACATAGGCGCGCGTTCGCGTTGGGCGACGCGCTCGACGTACGGGATATCCTCGGCCTTGATCACCATTCCCATACGCTCCTGGCTCTCGTTCCCTACTATTTCCTTGGCCGAGAGGGTGGGGTCGCCCACGGGAAGCGCGTCGATGTTTATCTTGCCGCCAGTCTCCTCGACGAGTTCCGAAAGGGCGTTGAGGTGGCCGCCGGCTCCGTGGTCATGGATTGACACTACTGGGTTTGTCTCGCTTTCGGCCAGCGCGCGGATCACGTTCGACACGCGCTTCTGCATCTCGGGGTTGGCTCGCTGGACGGCGTTAAGCTCGATAGAGTTGTCATACTGACCGGTCTCCACCGAGCTGACAGCGCCGCCGCCCATGCCAATGCGGTAATTGTCGCCACCCATGACGACAACTTTCTCGCCAGGCTGCGGATGCCCCTTGATCGCGTCCTTTTTCGCGGCGAATCCCACGCCTCCGGCAAGCATTATCACCTTGTCATAGGCATACATCCGGCCGTTCTCGTCATGCTCGAAAGTGAGCAGGGAGCCGCATATGAGGGGCTGCCCGAACTTGTTGCCGAAGTCTGAGGCTCCGTTGGAGGCCTTGATGAGGATTTCCGCCGGGGTCTGATAGAGCCACACGCGGGGATTCATCATCAGCTCCCAGCGATGCTCCTCGCTCAGCCGGGGATACGAGGTCATATATACAGCCGTGCCCGCGAGCGGCAGCGAAGCGCGGCCTCCGCCGAGGCGGTCGCGGATCTCGCCGCCGGTGCCGGTGGCGGCGCCGTTGAAAGGCTCCACTGTCGTAGGAAAGTTGTGGGTCTCGGCCTTGAGGGATATGACGGTGTCGATCTCGCGGGTCTCGAAATAGTCTGGACGGTCCGGGTTGACCGGAGCAAACTGCCATACCCTCGGGCCCTCGCAGAACGCCACGTTGTCCTTGTAGGCGGAAACCAATGTGTTGGGATTCTCCTGCGATGTCTTCTTGATGAGCTTGAAGAGAGAGGTCGGCTTCTCCTCGCCGTCGATTACGAACGTGCCGTTGAAGATTTTGTGGCGGCAGTGCTCGGAGTTAACCTGCGAGAAGCCGAATACTTCCGAATCGGTCAGCGGACGCCCGAGTTTGGCGGCGAGCGAGCGCAGATAATCCTCCTCCTCGGGGCTTAGGGCCAACCCCTCGCGGAGATTGTATTCGTGTATGTCGGAAATGTGCTCGACCGGAGCCGGCTTGTTGTCGACCGTCAGCGAACGGCTGTTCAGGCCGTCATACACGCGCGAGAGCATTTTGTCGAAAACAGGCTGCCCGCCTTGCGGCACGCGGGTGAACTCCTCGATACGAGAAATGCCGCGGAGCCCCATATTCTGGGCAATCTCTACGGCATTCGTGCTCCAAGGCGTGATCATTTCGCGGCGGGGCCCCACAAAGGTACCCTTTACAGAGGTCGCGGCCATCGGCCGGGCTCCGGAAAAAGCCCATGACAGCTTGTCGAGTTCGTCGGGTTGCAACCGATGGTCGGTTTCCACGGCGTAAATCTTGGCCGTGCCTTGCTTGAAGAATTGAAGCATCGTGTGGAAATAAGGTATGGTGTGAGAGTTAAAATTCATAATCGACGCACCCGCGCGCTTCCTTGTGGCCAGCGAGAAGCGAGGCCGCCGCGACATGCGCCGGATGGTTGGCGTAGACAGCCACGTCGGCCATTGTCGGTACAACGGCCGTCAGCACCACGTCCCACTCCTCGGCCTGATTCTGATTTATGCCGACCTCCATCGAGCGGAGCACGTCGATATTCTCAGGCAAAGCCAAAAGAGCCTCTTTGAACCGGGTGGCGACTTCGAGACGCTCTCCGGGAGCGCCAGACAGTTTGAACATTACGATATGTCTTACCATTTTAGAACGGGGGGATGGTATCAGTTTGTGGGTTAAGGATCATTAAGCGGGAGCGTAAAGGCGCTCGCGGGCCGCCGCGACCTTTTCATCGGTGATATAGTCGTCGTATTCGGTCATCTTGTCGATGATGCCGTTCGGCGTGAGCTCGATGATGCGGTTGCAGACGGTCTGGATGAACTCGTGGTCGTGGCTCGACATGAGGATGTTCCCCTTGAAAGCCTGCAACGTGTTGTTGAACGCCTGGATTGATTCCAGGTCGAGATGGTTGGTCGGGGAATCGAGCACCATGGTGTTGGCGTTGCGGAGCATCATACGGGCGATCATACAACGCATCTTCTCACCGCCGGAAAGCACGGAAGCCTTTTTCAGCACCTCCTCGCCGGAGAAGAGCATCTTGCCAAGGAAACCTTTGAGATAAATCTCGGAAGAATCGTTCGAGAACTGGCAGAGCCAGTCGACAAGGTTCATGTCGGTGTTGAAGAACGCGCTGTTGTCGAGAGGCAGGTAGGCCGTCGTGATAGTCTGCCCCCAGTCGAAATCACCGGCGTCAGGCTTGCGGTCGCCGCATATGATCTCGAACAGGGCGGTCATGGCTCGCGGGTCGCGGCTTAGGAAGCAGACCTTGTCGCCCTTCTCTACCTGGAAGTTGACATCCTTGAACAACACCTCGCCGTCGACTGAGGCTGTCAGCCCGCGTACTTCGAGAATCTTGTTGCCCGGCTCGCGCTCGGGAGTGAAGATTATGCCCGGATAACGGCGCGACGACGGCTGGATCTCCTCGATGTTGAGCTTTTCGAGCATCTTCTTGCGCGAGGTTGTCTGCTTCGACTTGGCAACGTTGGCCGAGAAACGCTGGATAAATTCCAGCAGTTCCTTGCGTTTCTCCTCGGCCTTCTTGTTCTGCTGCTGCTGCTGGCGCAGGGCGAGCTGCGACGACTCGTACCAGAACGAATAGTTGCCGGCAAAGAGCGTAACCTTGTTGTAGTCGATATCGAGGGTGTGGGTGCACACCGAGTCAAGGAAGTGGCGGTCGTGGCTGACCACGAGCACCGTGTTTTCGAATTTCGACAGATAGTCCTCGAGCCACGCCACGGTGTCGAGGTCGAGGTCGTTGGTGGGCTCGTCGAGAAGCAGGTTGTCGGGATTGCCGAAAAGCGCCTTGGCCAGGAGCACGCGCACCTTCTCGTTACCCGAAAGGTCGCGCATCAGCATCTGGTGGCGGTCCTCCTTGATGCCGAGGCCGGAGAGGAGAGCTGCGGCGTCGGCTTCCGCGTTCCATCCTTCAAGCTCGGCGAAGCGCTCCTCGAGCTCGGAAGCGCGTATCCCGTCGGCATCACTGAAATCGGGCTTGGCATACAGGGCTTCTTTCTCCTCCATGATGTCCCAAAGCACTGTGTGGCCGCGCAGTACGGTGCCGATCACCGTGCAGTCGTCAAACTTGAAGTGGTCCTGTTCGAGCACGCTCATACGCTCGCCCGGACCCATAGACACGGACCCGTGGGTAGGGGAGAGCTGGTCGGAGAGTATGCGCATCAGCGTCGACTTTCCGGCACCGTTAGCGCCTATTATACCATAGCAGTTGCCCGGGGTGAATTTCAGGTTAACATCCTGAAAGAGTACTCTTTTACCGAATTGTATGCCTAAATTGTTTACCGAAATCATTCTTCTGTCCTGTTTATGGCCGCGAAGTTAGCAATTTTCCCCGACATTCCGGCAAGGCGCCCGTTAGAACTTTCAACATACCAGGATTCTGCGGCTTGTCTGGAAAGGGCGCCCTTTCCAGACAAGCCTTGCGTTATCCGGGATTCGACCGGCGCGCCTTCTTACGGGCGTCAGACTTCCCTGGTTTCGCGGAGTTGCATTTATTCCCGTTAAGGCGCTTCATCATATCGCGTTCGAGATCATATACGCGGTCAATCTGACGGGGCGTGAGGAATTTCAGGTATTCCTCATAATATTTCCGACGCGTGTCGAGCATCCGCTGGCTGTGGTCGAAACGGGCACGAATCAGGCTGTCGGCCTGCTCGTCCGTCATCGACGGGCCGCGCTTGTTTTTCGGACGCCCCGGATGCAGGCCCCATATATCTTTCTGGCAATTGACGAAAGTGGCCACAAAGCGATCCCTCGTCTCGTCCTCGAGACCAAGCTCATCGGCAATCCGGGAAGCCTGTTTCTGCGCCATCTCTGTCTTCGAGGGCTTATGGCGGCGCTCCTTCGCTTCGCGTCCCGCGACGGGGACCGCGAGCAGAAGTGTCGCGAGCAATAACGTGATTTTCAATATGTGTCTCATATCGGTCGTATGTTTTGGCAAATTTTCTCAGACAGCCCTCGGGTCAGTAGTTGATGAAAACATCGTCGCTGTATGAGTCGAGCATCGAGTTCTGGTCGTCGGGCGACATCTGCTGAAACAGCCGCGCTATTTCGTCGTAGCCGTCGGAGGCTTCCGATGCCGGCTGGAACAGAGCCGCCGTGCCCACAACAAGCGCGGCCACAGCGGCGGCCGCGGCATAGCGGAGCCTGGGAGGAAGATATCCGGCGCGCTCGCGGCGACGCACGGCGACGCTTGCGGCGACCCGCTCCTCCATCCGCTCGAAGAAGCCGTCGGGGACGGTGTATGGCGACGGCACAGTCCGTTTTTCAAAATCGAAGTCAGTCATACGCTATTCAGAGATGGAGTTTATGTATTTCTTTATCTTTTCTTTCGCGAAATGGTAGTTGGCTTTCGCCGTAGGCTCGGAACATTCAAGGATGGAGGCAATCTCGCTGTATTCAAGCTCGTCGAAATACCGGAGATTGAACGTGGCCTGCTGCCTGGGAGGGAGCGAGAGCACCGCGTCGCGGAGTTTGACGGCCTCGAGATCCGAGTAGTCGACATATTCGTCCGCGGCAACCATGGCGGCTTCCTCCTCGGGCGCCGGGTCAAGCGCGAGCACAACGCGCCGGTTCCGCTCCACATAGCGCAGAGCCTCGTTCGTCGCTATGCGGTAAAGCCACGCCGCGAGCGTGGAGCCGTCGCGCAAGGATGGCAGAGAGCGGTAGGCCCGCACCAGGGTCTCCTGCAACACGTCCTCCGCGTCGTGGTGGGAGATCACCATGCGGCGTATGTGCCAGTAAAGCGGCCGCATCGCCTGCCGCGTCAGCATCCGGAACCCGCGTTCGGGATCGGAAGCGAAAGCCCGGAGTATGTCATTGCCCTGGATAATCATCGGTCTACGATATTTATACCCGCGAAATAAGCGAAAGTAAAATCCGAATGTTAGCTTTTTTCGCATTTTAACGTCTCCGGGAGGCCATGACGCATGTAGCCATTTCGTCACAGGGCGCCTTTTAAACGGCCATATACAACGGCTGCTGTTTCCGTATATGGCATGTAATTCGTACCTTTGCGGTTGGTTTTCCACCCCGCCGGACAACGACGGCGGAGGGGACGGACTACCTTGCGATGGAACAAAGCTCTGAACGTCAGCCGGAGGCATCCGCGCTGAGCGATACAGCGACATACCGCGGTCAGGAACTATCAATGGCTGGCCGGGGGATGATGACTGTATCCGCAAACAGCGGAAAGGTATATTTTACCACGGAAGCGGGGGAATCGCTATCGGGTCTTTTCGCCGAAGCCATCGGCGCGATCGCCAACGAGAACACGCGGCGCGACGCCGCGAAATTCCTGTCATCTTTCAAAGCGTTTTCCAGGAGCCGGGACTTTAAGCCCGCCGACGTCGACGCCGGAACGGTCAGCGCTTACCGCGACTTCCTCGCGGACAACGGCCACACGGCATCATACATCGCCAAACGGCTGCAAAACTTCCGCAGCTTGTACCGCCGGCTCGTCAAAGAGGGGAGGGCGCTGCCCGAACCCGCGGGGTGTTTCGACAGCGTCGGCTCAGACCATCCCGCCGGGAATCCCGCCGCTCGCAAAAGCGCGGGCAAAAGCGTCGTAGCCGCCCTGAGCCGCATGGCGCGCATGCCTATAAAAGACCCCGCGATAGCCGCGACACGCGACGCGTTACTCTCCGATATCCTGTCGGCGGGCAACGACGTTGCCGAAAAAGACGATAGGGGGGGATTATCCTCTGATACTCAGCTTATTATGCGGAGTGCCGGAATTTCTTTTGACACTTCGGCCACGGATATCGCCACAGAACTGTGGATCCGCGCCGCCCGCGAGTGCGGGATTCCGGCAGCCGACATCGCCGCCGTTTGCGGCAATATCCCAGAAGGGTATGCCGAAAACCTGGTCTCACAAAACGGCGCGGGCGCTGACCACCACGCCGACCGCAACGCCATTTTAAGCCGCGTGTCAGCCGCCATACTTGGGAACCACCCGGAATGGTACGCCGTAAGAATCCATACCGGGAGCGATGCCGCAACGGTAGGCAAACTCCTCGCCGCGGACGAACGACTTGCCAGAGTGCGTCCTTACGCGCCTGTCGAGCAGCTCGTGGTGCGCAAGGGAAAGCGGCTGCGTGCCACAACGGTGGAGCGCATCCGCCACGTCATGTTCCTACGGGTCGAACCGGCGCTGATTGTCGAGGCAGCCAAAGCCATCGCCCCAGCCGCCAGTGTCTACCGCCAGACCCGAGCCCCCGGCGCGCCCTTCGCCCGCATACCCCGCCGCGAGATGGAAAATTTCCGCATCCTGCTCGGCGAGGCGCCCGACGATATCGAGGTTACCGATAACACAACCGGTTTTTCAGAAGGCACCATGGTCGAGATAACCGGCGGCCCCTTCGCCGGCTACCGCGGCCGCGTCATCACCAGCGGCACCCGCCGCCTCCTGACCGTCGCCCTCACCTCCGACTTCGGCCTCCGCGTCACCGCCTCCATCCCCGACCCCTACCTCCAGGTTATTAAATGAAATGTCTACCAAGTCGCGTGTCATAAAAAATACCGCCTTCCTGTATATCCGGACAATAGCGTCTCTGCTACTCGGGATATTCACAACCAGGTTCCTGCTCAAGGGGCTCGGCGCGGAAGACTTCGGCATTTACAACGTGGTTGGCGGCTCGATCTCCATGCTGGGATTTCTGAGCGCGTCACTTGGCTCGTCGACACAGCGCTTTATAAGCTACGCCCAGGGAGAAGGAAAGCAGGAGCGCATAGTGAAAATATTCAACAACGCGCTACTGATCCACAACGTCCTGGCTGTAATGACGGTCGTGATTCTTGTCATAGCCGGATTTTTCTTCTTTAACGGAGTACTGAACATTCCCGACGGCAAATTTGCCGACGCTATGTTCGTATACGGCTGCTTGCTGGTCACGACCGTGTTCTCGATTACCGTCGCCCCTTATGAGGCCGCGATCAACGCCCATGAGAACATGTTGTTTTACTCCGTTGTCGGCGTCACAGACGTTGTGCTTAAATTCGGGATAGCGTTGGGGATTCTTTTCTGCGATGGGGACAAGCTTGTCATATACGCGGTGTTGATGTCTGCCGAGGCGTTAGCTATGCGCTTCGCCTCACAGGTTTACTGCCGACGCAAATACGAGGAGTGCCGGCGCGCGAACATACTGCGACACTACGAAAAATCGGTTGTCAAAGAGATGCTGTCGTTCACGGGATGGAATCTGACCAATATCTGCACCGGGATGATTTCGCTCTTTGGCATGAACCTCGTGATCAACCATTATTTCGGTGTCGAGCTGAACGCCGCCATGGGAATCGCCACGCAGCTTTCAGGCATACTTATGGGAATGTCGGAAAACATGATCAAGGCCGTTACCCCGGTATTGGTGAAATCCGAGGGTGGACATCAGCGAGAGCGGATGTTGTCCGTGTCGCTTATAGGGTGCAAATTCTCTTTCCTCCTCTTCGCCTTTTTTGGAATACCTGTCATGTTCTACATCGCGCCGGTACTGGATCTATGGCTCACCGAGATTCCGGACTGGACCATTCCGTTCTGTCTTATAATGATCGCGAATGCCCTGGTCAATCAAATGACTGTCATTCTGTACCAGAGCATATCGGCCGAGGGGAACGTCAGAAACTACAACATCGCCCGTTCGGTTTCAAACATAATGCCACTGCTGATAAGCATCCTGATGGTATCGGTATATGACTTCAATCCCTGCTGGGTCCTCATCAACTGGCTTGTATGGAAATCTGTAATCGGAGGACTGGTGAATGTCTATTACAGCCACAAGAACCTCGGATTGAGCTACAAATCGTTCCTTTCGGAGGTCATGTCTCCCTGCCTGTTGACAATAGCCGCGTCATCTCTGATTTTTCTCGCAGCCCGTCATACGGAGGCCTTATTAAGCGCGAACCCATTCGCGGCGTTAATCCTATCGTCAATGCTCACCATGCCGGTGTACTTTCGTTTAGCCCTGACCAGCCAGCAAAGAGCCGAGATACTGCTATTCCTTAAAAGCAAGCTACCAATATGTCTATAATTTCCCGCATCTGCGGCAGTCTGGAAGCCAGACTCTCCCAACCATGGGTCAGCCTATGGCGAACAGTTTGGTTCAATTTTCGGACGTTGCCATTTAAGCAAGCTGTAAAACTTCCAATTTATATCTATGGAGGTGTAAAAATCTTTCAATTACAAGGCAATATAGCGATTTTGCATCCGATACGCAAAGGTTTGATAAAAATCGGCAATAATACAGGATCTTTTACATGCAAGGATGGAAGCGGTTTTGTTCAAATCGTAGATGACTCCAAGATAATCTTCGAGGGACCTTGCGAAATCGGAGCTAACTCAAAAGTCCGTGTTGTTGGGGGTACACTGACTATCGGCAAAAACGTCTACATCTCGTCTAATGTCCGAATTATTTGCAACGGCGCGGATATGACGATTGGGGAGGGTTGCCGAATCGCCTTTGAAACACTGTTGATGAACAGCGGATTTCATTTTGTCGAAGATTTGGAGACAGGCATGGTTTCATATCCATCCCGACCGATAACGCTCGGCTCATTTAACTGGGTGGGTAACCGCTCGACAATAAGTGCTGGTGCCAGGACAAAGCCATACACCATTATTTGTTCCGGATCGCTTATCGGCAAAGATTACACTGCCACTGACGGCGACAACCAAATGCTTGGCGGCTCCCCCGCAAAAGTCATAAAAACCGGCATCCGAAGAATTTTTAATCCTGAAACAGACGCAAAACTGTTTGAATGGTTCAAAAATCATCCAGATCAGTCAAAATGCAGTGTTAACGATGCGGTTGGTCACCCTTAACAACACCCGTCATGGACGTTAAAGATTATGCTCTCAAAGGATGCCGCAAAGTCTACCGCCGGCTTATGAGGCCTGTTTACCCGTTGCCAGACTGCGAAATGGACCGTCAGCGTGCAAATAATTTGATTCTCGACCGTCTCTCCTCTGACCAGCCTTGCATGATCAGCCGTTTCGGAACGGGGGAAATCGGCATTTTGGTGAATTATCTTGCCGCTCATTCCGATAGGAATATTGTCAATCGAATTTGGCGATATATTTCAGCAAACGAGGGTCTCCCCTGGTGGGATAAGCTGGTATACAAGTCCATGCGCTTAAACGCGGGAATATTCCCCGAATCGGTCGACACCTTGAACCGATTTTCAGAAAGATATTTGCGGGATATTCCAGAAATCGACCTGCTGGGATCGTTTAATGCTACCGAACGGCTTATGCCGTTGAGGACTGATGTAGACTACGTCCACCTCGAGTGTCTTTATCCCTTTTTCGTGGACCGGCCATGGACAAAGGCGCTTACGGGCAAGAGGGTGTTGGTTATTCATCCCTTTGTGGAAACAATAAGGTCGCAGCACGAACAGCATTCATTACTATTTGACAACCCGGATATATATCCCGATTATTACCTCTTGACATTGCGCGCGGTTCAGTCTAACGCCGGGGCGATGACCTCGTTCCGCGACTGGTTCGAGGCGTTAAAATGGATGGAGAGTGAAATCGGCAAATTAGACTTCGATTTTGCCATTATTGGATGTGGCGCTTACGGACTTCCACTTGCCGCACATATCAAAAGGCTCGGGAAAAAAGCCATACACCTCGGAGGCGGCTCTCAGCTCTTATTCGGCATTAAAGGCAAACGCTGGGACGATGACGGATACCACTGGCCCAACCTGCCCCAGCTTAACACAAATTACAGCTCTCTATATAACAAGTTTTGGGTTCGACCAAATACTTCCGAAACCCCGGCTGCGGCGACCAAGGTAGAAGGAGCCTGCTATTGGTAGTCTTAATATCAAGAAACACGAATGATGTCTGAGAAATCAAATGGCTGGTATAAAGACTGGCGCTTTTGGCTATTACTATACATTATTAATATTAGCGGCAATCTCGGGTTTTCAATACTGTTTAATGACAGGATCTTGACAATAATCGCATTTATGTTTGTTTCTATAATGTCAATATTGAAGAGTTTCCCGAAAAAATGCTATTTGACATTTATAATACCGTATATTTTATTATTGGGTATCCCAATGACATATTTGGGTAATGAATTTTCTTGGAACAGTTATATACATATTACAATAAAAATAGTAACAGGCGCTTTAACGTTAGGACTGATAGGGCATAAATTCATACATTATTATGTTGATATTATCGTTGGAATAGCGGTGATAAGTCTTGTATGCTTTGGCCTTAATTGTGCCGGATTTGTAATACCATTTATTAGCATAGAAAAGACGACTATCGATGGCGGCAATATTTACAGGGTGTCATCTCTCATTTATACTCAATTATATAATGGGGAATTAACATTAAGAAATTGTGGAATCTTTTGGGAACCTGGTGCGTTTCAGGGATTTCTGAACCTTGCAATAGCCTTTATTGTGTTTGGGCCCAAATCGTTATCTAAACGATGTTTCTTACACCTTTTAATATTGTGTGCCACGGTGCTTACAACGAGTAGCACTGGCGGTTTCATCGTATTAGGTTGCTTGATATTTATTTATATAATACGCAGACGGAGTTTATCCCCACTTTCAAAAGCGACAATGCTATTGGGCTTTATTATGATTTGCGCATATCTGTATAATAATTTAGATTTCTTATCTTCCAAGGTATCCTCTGATACCGCAAGGACGGGGGTATCTATCAATGATCTGGGCTCTGACCTGTTTTTTTGGTTTGGCTACAGCTATTCTAACGATGCCCTATTCAATAGCGACATAAAAACAGCATCAGCCATACTTGGCCTACTCCGATATTCCGGAGTCGTTGGTTTTATATTTTTCTTAGGAAAATTATTTATAGTAAGGCAATTGCCCCAATGGAATTTATTATGGGGAATGATAATTGTCCTTATTTTGATGAATGAACCATTCTTGACAGTGGGGCCGTTTTGGTGGTGTAGCTTATTTCTTTGGAAATTCATAGACAAAAAGAATTTTATTGTCAAACAGCCAATAGCCGTTAAATCAGCATTTGACCAATAATCACATTTTATGAATATGTATTATTATCCCAAACTATCTAACACTGACTTAGGCTTTATCCGACTTGGCGGCCCCGGACTTGCCAATTGTATGTTTATGGCCGCTCAAGCCTGGATTGCCGCAGGATGTGACGAGACACGATATATAACTCCCACCTGGCTGAAATTCAGCATTGGTCCGTATATACGGCGTGAACGAGACAAGCGTAATTATGCCAATCTATTCAAGTCACGAGGTATTTCTGGCATAAAGAAAGCGCTGACAATTCTAAATATAAAGTTCGGGGGGGGTAAATGCTTATATTTTAATACCCTCGGCAATTATTTTAGCAATATAAACCAGTATCAGCCCCAGGTCAAGAAATATTTTGAATCAATCATAAACCCGGAAATAATAACATCTGTCGATGGCTCTGATTTGCGGGAGTGTGTTGCGGTTCACGTGCGTCTTGGCGACTATGTGCCATCGTTAAGAATTCCGATTTCCTGGTATGTGGGGATTCTGCGAAACATTACAAAAATAAACCCTAAACAGCGAATCATTCTGTTCTCAGATGGTTCCGATGCGGAATTGGCAGATCTGCTTGTTATGCCTGGTGTGGAAAGACGCTTTTACGGTAATGCCATCGCTGACATATGGGCAATTTCGAAATGTAAACTCCTAATTGGGTCTGATTCCACATTCTCGGCATGGGGAGCTTTCCTTGGGAATGTCCCTATAATTTTTTCCAAACGTCATTTCCCGACCGTATATGACGGCAGACAACTCGAAGTCGTATTAGGTGAGTCTATGGAAATTCCGAGTTCGTTTCACAACTCAATCACTCCTGCCAAAGACAGCAATGCTTAACTCCGCATTACTCCTACTAACCGTGTCGCTGCTATCGATAACAACAGCTAAGCGTCATATTCCCAAGCAAATAGGGGGGATGACATATCGTTTGCTTTCACCAATGCGCTACGCGGTATAGCCATCCTAATAATCATGGTGGGGCATATTTCCGGTACGATGGGCACGGTGGCGCTGTCACCCTTGGGCGGAACAGGCGTGGCGTTGTTTCTTTTTCTCAGCGGATTCGGGCTTAACGAATCATGGAAAAGACATGGCGCGTCACGATATTGGAACAAAAAGATCAAACGTGTTTTCATCCCCTATTTCATTGTAATATCAATACTTGCAATAGTCAGGGGTCGTATGTCGCCATATGAATATCTTTTGGATATATGCGGTATAAAAACGAGCTACTGGTATATCGGCTACCTGCTAAGGTGGTATTTGATTTTCTGGCTAACATCCCGGTTTACATTCAGATATAGGATGAGGATTATGGCGCTATGCGCTCTCGGTTTCCTATTCATGCTTCCCAACATAGAGGCAGAACAATCTTTTTCGTTTATCGCCGGTGTGTGGACAGGCACATCCACTGATAGAGTTTGCCGTATAACCGCGAAACAAATGGCAGCGGTAGGATTTGCGGCGTTTTTACTGGGCACAATATTCTTGGCTATAAAGCAACTCCCGTCAATACGCATTCATGTTGACGATTATGTTTACAACATCGTGCAGCTATTCATAAAACTGCCTTACGCCGTCGCTTTGATGAGCATCGTATGGATTTTCCCTATTATTCAACAAAGTCGATTCCTCCTTTTTGCCGGGGCTGTCTCATATGAATTGTATTTGGTTCATATGCCGTTTTATGGAATGGTTAACGGCAATCTTTATATTGCGATTCTATTGATTGCCTCCTCACTGTGCGTCGCTAAATTATTCAACATGCTTAATGCGAAAATAGCGAAATTCGACATAAGCGGTTATATGAAGCGAGCCTGATTTGTCTCGGACTAAGCCTATTTTCAATATGCTTCCTGATTTCATAAAGAATTACTGGCACTACCTTAAGGCAAGGCGAGAAAACCCGGATTCACAGTTATTCTATCCGGTAACCATCAATCAATCTCGATTAGGGAAGCACACCATAGTTTACGCCGACACTGTGATTGTCAATTCCCGAATTGGCGATTATTCATATGTCGGAGGCAATAGTCGAGTTCAATATGCCGAAATCGGCAAGTTTTGCAGTATTGGCCCCGAAGTTCGTATAGGGCTGGGCAAGCATCCCTTGAATTTGAAATCGACATATCCAGGCTTTTATGCCAAAGATTCGAGTTATTACGGATTAATCCCTGAATACACTTGCCCAATTCAGGAATATGAAGCAGTGTGTATTGGTCATGACGTTTGGATTGGATGCCGGGCAATGATTTTAGATGGCGTGACAATTGGACATGGTGCGGTTATTGCCGCCGGAGCTGTTGTCTCTAAGGATGTACCTCCATATGCCATTGTCGGCGGAGTGCCTGCCAAAATAATCAAATACCGCTTCACCTTAGAGCAAATACAAGAAATGCTTGATTCAGAATGGTGGAATGACGGTAAATATAATTAATTGTCATAGTGTTACTCAGCATAGTAACATATAAGATATTATCGTTAAACAAGTGGTCAAGATTGATCCTGTTTGGCGAATTTCCAAAGAATCACAAATAAGATTCACAGATGTTTGACGCCCGGAGGACGGTGAGGGGGGCGGCGTGGAGCGCTGTCGAAAGGCTGTCGGTGCAGGGAGTGCAGTTCGCGATCCTGGTGCTGATGGCCCGCATGCTCACGCCGACGGACTACGGCCTCGTGGGCATGCTCGCGATCTTTATCCTCATAGGGCAGCTCGTGGCCGACGGCGGTTTCTCCCAGGCGATTATAAGGCTGGGAAAACACACCGAGGAGGATGTGTCGACGGCGTTCTTCTTCAACATCGGGGTAGGGGCCCTGCTGTACGCGGGGCTGTTCGCGGCCGCACCACTAATAGCCGATTTCTACGGGGAACCGCGGCTCACGGACCTGGCAAGGGTGCTCGGTTTGAGCGTGCTGGTCAACTCGACATTGGTGGTGCACCGGGCGCTGCTGACTTCGAATATCGACTTCAAGACCCAGGCGAAGACCACCCTCGCCGGGGCGATCAGTTCGGGCGTTGTCGGCGTATGGATGGCTTACGCTGGTTACGGCGTATGGGCCATAGCCGGGCTGCAACTTACGAACCACGCCGTCACCGGCGCGGCGCTATGGATGCTTTCGCCATGGAGGCCGAGGATGAAGTTCGCGGCAGAGTCGTTCCGCCGTATGTTCGGCTTCGGCTCGCGGATCATGGCGAGCGACATACTGGAAACCTTTTACAGCAACGTTTACATGATGACAATCGGCAAGGTGTTCTCGGCCTACAGCCTCGGATGCTACACCCGGGCCGACCAGCTCGGCGAGTTCGCCTCGGCCAACGTCACCCGGATTGTGAAGCGCGCCACGTTTCCGGCCCTCTGCTCCCTGCGCGAGACCCCGGAAAGGCTGAAAGCGGCGTTTTTCCGCCACATCCGTTATTACGCGTTCATCGTTTTCCCGCTCATGGCCGGCCTCTCGGCTGTCGCCGTCCCGTTTGTAGAGCTGCTCCTTGGCAGCCAGTGGGTCTACGCCGCGCGGCTGCTGAGAATACTGGCGTTCGCGATGATGCTGTTCCCGCTGATCTCGGTCAACCTCATGGTTCTCGAGGTTCTCGGCAATTCACGGCGCTACCTGCGTTTGCAACTGGCCGGCAAAACAATCGGAATCATAATGCTTGTGGCGACACTCCCGTTCGGGCTGTCGGCGGTTTGCTGCGGACTGGTTGTCACCGCCGCCGCCAGCCTTTTGATAGCGGTCATCGGAGCAGGACGCGTGATCGGGCTCGGCCTCGCGACGCAGCTCAAGGCCGTAATGCCGAGCCTGGCGTTCGCCGCCGCCATGTACGCTGCCATAGCGGCGCTGCTTTGGATACTTCCGACTGACGACAACGCCGTCAAAACCCTGCTGGGCATAACCACCGGCATCCTCGTCTATCTCGGCCTCGCGCTGGCGTTCCGTTCCCGAGACCTCCGCGACCTCATAGCGCTCATTTTGAAATAAGTCTCAACTTCCGACGATGCGAGTTTTCTTAGGACATATGGCTCCCGACACCAGGGAGATTCCCGAAGGGGTCAGCATTGCCGCCAGCCACTTCTCCTGCAACCTCCTGCGGGGCGGAATGTTCGACACAGCCTATTCGATTCTGCCTCCGGTGGTCGGCTTGGAGGATGCGAAAGCGGCGTCCTGCGGGCTCTTTACAGCGATGGCATCACCTCTGCGCCGCCTGCCGCGGCAGCTGCGAGCATTCGGCGCGCTTGTCGAACAGGTGAAACTGATGAGGTATATCCCGAAGGGGAGCGCACTGTGGCTCTACAACATCACTAATCTGAATTACTTCCTTGTCAGGATGCTGCGCCTCTTCAAGCCGTCGGTATCGGTCTACCCCATAATCCTTGACTTCACTCCCGGCCAACCGGACGAAAAACGGGTTATGAGTACCTATAACGCAGCGGCAGGGCGAATAAGCCTGACAACCTACAAGCGCGTAGCCAAACACAATTTCCGCTGCCTCCCGGGAGTCGTTCCGCCATCGGGACAGAAATATCCGTCCGTCGAGACCCTTAAACCAGTGTTCCTCCTTTCAGGCGTGCTGGGCGAGAACATATCGCAAGCAACAAAGGTTATCGAGGCGTTCGGCCGCGTACCTGACGCCCGGCTCCATATCACAGGCGTTTCCGACAACCCCGACCGCATAACGGCAATGGCCGACAGATACCCCAACGTGACATTCCACGGCCGGGTCGCCGCCGACGAATACCTGCGGCTGCTGCACGGCGCGACCTACCTGCTGTCGACCCGCGACCCAGAATATCCCGAAAACTTATGCAACTTCCCGTCGAAAATCATAGAGGCGCTGCTTCATAACAGGGCCATTGTCTCCACGATAGCCTATACGCAAATCGACGGAATCAGATATTTCCAGATACCGTCTACGGTTGACGGCATGGCGCGGGAAATAAAACGTATAATATCGCTGCCGCGGGAGGAAACCGCGGGCTATGTCAACCAGTCGGACGAGGTCGCCCGCCGTTTCTCAACCGAAGTATGGCGCGAAACGATCGAGGAGATTGAGAAGCCCTACGACTTCGTCTATCTGACCAACACCCCGAGCTTCTACAAGCTCGAACTATGCCGCCGCCTCGCCGCCGAAGGGCGGAAAATCCTGATGGTGCTGCTCGGCTACGGCTCGGAAGCCGTCAACTGCCTGTTGAAAGAGGAAGACCGCCCGCATTGGGGCTTCGACTGGGTGTTCATTTCTGAGGGCAGATACCAGGACCGCGACAAGCGAAAAACTTTCTACAAGCTGCGGCGGCTTATGCGCTCCATCCGATATAACAAGATACTCTTTTCAGGCTGGTGCACGCCTGAATACAATCTCTTCTCTTTCCTCTCCAAACGCAGCCATAATCTAATTGTCTGCGAATCATCGGAATTCGAGGTACGCACCGACGGGCTGCGGGGCTGGGTGAAGCGCCGGATTATTGGCCGGATGTCGGGCGCATTCCCGAGCGGCACCCCGCACAAACGGCTGCTCGATACTCTCGGCCTGAAAGGCCCCCAGTTCATCACCGGCTCGGTGGGCATATTCCGAAAAGAGGGTGTGAAATACCACGCTCCCGTCTCACCGCTCCGATTCCTTTACGTCGGCCGCCTGACCGCGGTGAAAAACCTGCCTGTGCTAATTGAATGTTTCAACCGCAACGGGCTACCGCTCACCATCGTAGGCGGAGGCGAACAGGAGGCTGAATTGAAAGCGATGGCCGGGGATAACATAAGGTTCACCGGCTTTATCGACAACGAAAAGCTGTCGGAAATATATGAAAGCCATGATGTTTTCATTCTTCCGTCGTTGTCAGAACCCTGGGGGCTTGTCGTCGAGGAAGCGCTCTACCGCGGGCTGCCATGCGTCGTAAGCGATAAAATCGGCGCGGGTCCCGATATGGTTCTTGACACAGGCTCTGGCGTTTCTTTCCGCCATGATTCCCCCGATAACCTCCAGCGTGCGATCGACGAGGTTTCCGCCAACTACGACAGATTCGCTACGGCGGCCCGGAATATAGACTTCGAGGCTCGCGACAGGGAACAAATCAACGCCTACCACCAGGCCCTCAAAATTTAGCGAATTGTTCAACACCAATATATTGAACGATGCGGGTATACACCCCTGCGTATCCGAAACCAAACGTAGCGCATCAGCAACATGCTACTACGGCATCGCTGTCGGACTTTTCCTGACCCTGCGGCATATCGACGGACTACGTATAAGCACTCCCGTGATGCTCGCGATCCTGGCGCTATCGTTCACCGGCGTTTTGGCGAAAAGCCTGCTTCATAAGGAGAACATCAAAATCAATTACCCGCTCTTATCATTCATCGGTACCTGCGCGCTGTCGCTGGCCATCGGAAGTAAAAGTTTAATCGGGGGGGGTAATTCGCTTGCAGCCTGCTGGTTGCGGCTGGCCGGATTTGTCGTGGCCTTGTCAGGGCTATCATCGTTGGTCAACTCTGAATCATTCAGGGCGCTGAGGCGGGGAATATGGGTTGGCTGGTGGACCGGTGCCGCCGTTCTGACAGTTTGTTCTTTCGCAGTTCTACTCTATGCGCTTGCCGCGTCAAAAACACCTGACTTTCATTATTTCGGGTTCAAAGGAATTATGGCGATGGGCATGACATTGTCACCAATTGCCGCCCTCACGGCATTGCTCGCTCTATATAAAGCAGTGGACGGAACCGGCGGAAACGCCACGACCCCACGTTGGCTCAGGCTCATATGGATTATGGCTTTTGCAGCTGCCGCGGTAACCGCTGTAACAGGCGGGTCGCGCATTGCGGTTGCCGGTCTGATAGTCGGGTGCGTTATCATCGCTGCCAGCGCCGGACGGGACAAAAAATCAATGATAGTCCTCCTCGCATTAGCCACTGCGGCCATCGCCATAACGGTCCCCGCTATTAGTAACAACATCCGGCTCAAAACCTCATGGGCTATCGAAGCCGGAACCCCGTTCTCGTCCCGCACTGACAAATGGCAGGGACGGCTCGCAGAGTTCGCAAGCGCCCCGCTGACAGGCATCGGTTTCGGAGCGCAAACGGTGTTCAACTCAAAATACGACAACCCTGACGAAATAGAGCAAGGCGCCTCCCCCGAGCCCGGCTCCTCATGGCTCGCACTCCTTGCCCAGACCGGGCTGCTCGGCGCGGCGTCGTTTCTGTGGTTCCTGATGCCGGCCACCGCTAAACTCATCCGGCGCGGCACTCCCCTCGCGACCGCCTCGCTCCTCTTCCTCCTGCTCAATGGTGTCTGCGAGGGCTGGCTGCTCTATTCCAGTGCTTTGCTGTTCCCTTGTTTTTGGCTCACCACATCGCTTACTGATGACAGAATATCTCAGTCGTAAGTTAAAGTTGCTATCGGCATTCGCCATAATCATGGTGATATACATACACATGTATTACACCGAAGGCGCTGTGACGCCTACACTGAACCTGCTTGAAACAATTGTGAGCGGTTTCTGCCGCACCGCGGTACCGCTGTTCTATATCATTTCGGGCTATCTGTTCTTTCTGAAAGTCCCTGACGGGTTAAAATCTATAAGGCAGAAGATAAAGAAACGGGCCAGGACGTTGCTTGTGCCGTATCTGATTGCCAATATATTTACATTTTTATTTTATTGTGGCGTAAACGCTATCGCACTCAAATTCGGGGAGGTAAGCAATGTGTTGAATTTTAAGATATTCGACGATATAGCCCGGCTGGGAATATGGGGCACGATTGAATTGGTATTCATCAATCCGCCGATAGCTTTCCAACTGTGGTTTGTCAGAGACCTTATGGTGATGGTGCTGCTGTCGCCATTGTTATGGCTGGGGCTTAAAGGGTTGACACGCTTGCGCGACAGTGGATATGGATGGCTGTCAGCCGCGTTGCTGGGGTTATTGTTTTTGTGCGGGTTTAAGTTTGGCTATTGCTTTACATTCTTTTGGTTTCTCGCCGGAGGATATATCGCAATGGCCAGGTTCGATATCGGGCAAGCCACCATCAAAGGCCGGGTCGCGGCCGCATCCGCCATATTGGTTTTCATGGCCGTTACCGCGCAAGCGTTCGGATGGTACAACCGGATATCCGGGGCCATGACGCCGTTATTCGGCATCACGTTCCTATGGACTGCCTACGATTTCATCGCCGCTGATTTGAAAAACCATCTGATTGACTGGTTCGCCCGTTATACATTCTTCGTATATCTCATTCACGAGCCATTCCTTAATGTCTTCAAAAAGCTCCCGTTGCTATTTTCCCGTTCTGAAACAACACTGATTATATCCTACATCAGCATACCTGTCATCTTTTATGTGTTCGCATGTTGGTGCGGAAGCCTTTTAAAACGGCGATTTCCTACGGCATACAGCATATACACAGGAGGCAGATAATCCTTTATATGAGAATATTACAGACAATAGCCTCCATGGGGGCAAAGTCAGGCGGCACCTCGACCGCCACGTTCGATCTTCTGTCTGCCATTAACGGCCTCGGCCTTCCCGAAGGCGACGCGGTCCACCTCGCGTCGTTGGATGTCAGGGACGGCTCCGGCGACCGTAATCTCGCTGACGGACGAACGTGGTCCAGGGCGGTCCCTAATGATGGCAGGACCTCGTATCAGTATTCCCGCAACCTGCGGCGCTTTCTCAAAGAAGAGCCTTATGACATATACCATACAAACGGTATGTGGCTTGATGTGAACCATGCCACTTGCGCCGCCGCCAGTAGGTTCGGCAAGCCGTATGTCATCACCCCGCACGGGATGCTGTATCCCGAGGCGCTCCAAAGAAGCGCGTGGAAGAAATGGCCCCTGCGCAAACTATTCTTCGACAAAGACATTCTCCAGGCATCATGCTTGCACGCCACATGCGAGACCGAGGCGCACCACATCCGCACCCTTGGCTATAAGGGACCGGTAGCGGTTATCGGCAACCCGGTCGTATGTCCCGCCATAGCGGAGAAACTTATCTCTGAAAGATCATACTCCGCTCCGTTTTCGACAAAAAGAATCGGCTTTCTCGGGCGTCTGCACCCAATAAAGGCCGTGGAAAATATAATCCGGGCAGTAGCGCTTAAGCCTGAGAAAAATGTTGAAATAAACATTATGGGCAGCGGCTCGTCCGAATATGAGACATTCCTGCGGTCAGAAACGGAGCGGCTCGGAATCGCTGAACGCGTCCATTTCCTTGGCTTTGTCAATGGCGACGCCAAATTTGAACAACTCGCCAGACTTGACGCGCTCTTCGTGCCGAGCGATATGGAAAACTTCGGCATGATAATTCCCGAGGCACTGCTGGTAGGCACACCCGTGATGGCCTCGCTCGGCACACCATGGCAGTCGCTAAACGAAGAATGTTGCGGCTGGTGGACTGACAACTCGCCCGAAAGCATCGCGAAAGTAATCGGCGAAATCGAAACGGCGGCCCCCGAGCGGCTACGGGAGATGGGCAGCCGCGGCCGCCGCCTCGTCATTGACCGCTTTGCGGCCACCAAAGTGGCCGCCTCTATGTTCCGCCTGTATCAATGGCTGGCCGGCACCGCTTCAAAACCTGAATTTGTCTACGATGAATAAGAAATACGTCAACCATCTCGGACGCAGGCATCAGATTATCCGACTTGTATGGAACTGCGCGTGGGCCTTGTTATGCCGATGGCTTCCTCGCTCAGCGGGTTCCGGATGGAAACGGTTCGTCTTGCGGTCGTTCGGAGCACGTATAGCGCCCACCGCTGTTATTTACTCCACCGCTAAAATATATTATCCGGCCAATCTCGTCATGGACGACTACGCCTGCCTCGCATCGGATGTCGATTGCTATAATGTCGCTACCGTAAAAGTCGGACGTTTCGCCACTGTTAGCCAGGGAACGATGCTTTGCACGGCATCCCATGACATCGATTCGGAAACGCATGAACTGATAACCGCCCCGATCGTCATAGGCGACAACGCGTGGATAGGGGTCCGAGCGTATGTGGGGATGGGTGTCGAGATAGGCGAGGGGGCCGTCGTCGGAGCGACCGCCTCGGTCTACAAATCAGTCAATCCATGGGAGGTCGTCGGCGGCAACCCGGCTAAATTCATCAAAAAAAGAATGCTTGGCAATGCTTGACTTATCAGTCATCATCCTCACATACAACGAGGAGCCGCACATCAAGCGGTGTCTGGACAACGTGGCTCCGATAGCCCGGGAAATCTTCATTATTGACAGCTACTCGACAGACAGCACGATCGGTATAGCGCGACAATATCCGAATGTACGCGTCCTTCAGCACAAGTGGGAGAACAACCACGCCAGGCAGTTCAACTGGGGGCTGGACAACGCCCCTGTTTCGGGAGAATGGATTCTTAGGCTTGACGCGGACGAATACCTGCTGCCCGAACTGATTGAGGAGATCAAGCGGAAACTGCCTTCTGTGCCCGGGTCGGTATCCGGCATATCATTCAACCGCCGGCATATTTTCATGGATAAATGGATGAGACGCGGCATTTACCCGGTCACTCTGCTCCGTCTGTTCCGCCGCGGCAAAGGGCGTTGCGAGGAAAGACTGATGGACGAGCATATACAGGTTTCTGACGGCGACGTGATTCAGTTCGACAACGACTTTTGCGACCACAACCTCAACAATCTCTCCTGGTTTTGCCACAAGCATGTCAATTACGCCGTCAGGGAGGCCGCCGACCTGCTCGACATGGAGATCGGGCTTACCGGCGCGGCGGCCGGGGACGATAGTAGAATCATAAACCCCCAGGCATCGTCAAAACGGAAAAAGAAACACAGGTATGCCCGCCAGCCATTGTTCTGGCGGTCGTTAGCATATTTTATTTACAGATACGTAGTAAAAGGAGCCTTCCTGGAAGGGAAGGAGGGTTTCCTGTTCACATTCATGCAAGGATGGTGGTACAGGACCCTGGTCGACGCGAAAGTGCTTGAAATAAAACGGGCATGCGGCTCAGACCCGGTAAAAGTCCGTGGTTACCTTGAAACGGTCTACGGCGTTAAAATTTGAACAAACCAGATTTATGAAGATCACGGTCATTACGGCGGCGTGGAACTCGGCGGAAACCATCCGGGACACCCTGGAAAGCGTTCTCGCCCAAAGCCACGCCGACGTTGAGCATATAATTGTCGACGGGAATTCCCGCGACAGGACAATGGAGATTGTCAGAAGCTACGAGGCCGCCTATCGGGAAGCCGGCAAAGAGCTGAAATGGACATCCCAACCTGACGCCGGAATCTACGACGCGATGAACAAGGGCATCGCCATGGCGACGGGGGAGGTCGTCGGCACCCTCAATTCCGACGACTTCTACACGTCATCCGACGTCCTTAGCCGGGTGGCCGGCGAAATAACCGGTGTTGACGCAGTTTATGCCGACATACATTACGTCAGCCCGTCTGATTTAAACCGTTGTGTGCGGTATTACAGTTCCCGCGACTGCTCCCGTATGAAAATGCGCATGGGCTACATGCCCGCGCATCCGTCATTCTACTGCCGCCGCGAGATATATGGCGAATACGGACTGTTTGACCTGGATTTCAAAATAGCGGCCGACTTCGAGCTGCTGTTCCGGCTGATCTACATCCACCGGATCAAGACGCGGTATATCGATGCTGATTTCGTGACGATGCGTGTCGGCGGAGCGTCAACCTCCGGCATAGCCTCTCACCGGCAGATAATCATCGACCATCTCAACACATATTCCAAGAACATCCCCGACAAGCCGTTCCCATGGCCAGTGTTACGAAAGTGCAATTCCGCCATAAACCTCGCCCTTGACGTGATACGCTATCTGCCGAAGATAATAGGGCTGATTTACTGCAAGATAAAGCACCGAATAACGCCGCGGCCCGTACCCGCGATGCCGTAACACACGACCGATAAAGACAAAATCCCGGGAGAGGCTTCCCGGGATTTTTATTTTATATGAGCACGATGGCGGATACGCATATATCGGAATGGAAAACTAAAAAAGCGACTTATGGCTACAATTTCTGTAAAGTTCAGGACGGGAAAATTTTTTGAGACGGGAAAAGGGAACGGCGGGAAAGCAGGATGGCATGAAGCAGCATACGGCACGGTTTACTACCAGGTCATCCAACAACGCAAAGTCAGGCTGCTCGCCTCCGGATACCGGCTGACGACAGCGGAATGGGAAGAGATCATTTCAGGCAGCTGTCGCAACTGCCGGCTGAAAAGCGTGGCGGACGGCATAAGCCTCGATCTCGACAGGCTGCGCCGCATAATCGACGGTCTGCAAAGGAAACCGACGGGATTCTCTGCCGACGATGTGTCATTCGAGTTCCGCCGCATTGACCGCGAGTTGCGTATGGGCGAATTTACCGGGAAGACGATGTCGCGGCTTATACAGCAGGGACGCGCGCGCACGGCAGAAACTTACCATGCCGCCGTCAGAAGTTTCCGCCAGTACTGGTTATCGACAGGCGCTGTGCGGGAACCCGGAATCGACCATCTGACCGCTGACAATGTCTGCGGCTACAATGAGTGGCTCAGGGACCGCGGAGCGGTCAACAACACCATCTCATTCTATAACCGGGTGCTCAGGGCAATCTATAACCGCGCGCTCGATACCGAGGAAATGATGGAGGACCGGCGTCCGTTCCGCAGAGTCTACACCGGGGTCGACAAGACCCGCAAGCGCGCCCTTCCGCTGGATGCCGTAAGCAGAATCGCCGCATTGGACCTCTCCCGGCAACCTCCGCTCGATTTCGCCCGCGACATGTTCATTCTGAGTTTCAGCCTGCGGGGCATGAGTTTCATCGATATGGCCTTCCTGCACAAAAACGACCTCCGCGACGGGCGCCTCTGTTATCGGCGCCGCAAAACGGGACAACGGCTCGAAATAGAGTGGA
This sequence comes from uncultured Muribaculaceae bacterium, assembly GCA_910579105.1. GTDB lineage: Bacteria > Bacteroidota > Bacteroidia > Bacteroidales > Muribaculaceae > UBA7173. The sequence continues at coordinate 42,252 of CAJTRT010000012.1, forward strand.
CCAGCCAGATGCAGCGCATCATCGACAAATACCCTCCGAACGAGACTGATTTCCTGCTACCGATCATACGGCACAAAGGGAGCGACGAGCGGTGCGCGTACCGCAACTCGGCATACAACATAAACCGGTCCTTGAAAACAGTCGGAGCCATAGCCGGCGTGGCGATGCCCCTTACACTGTACGCCGCGCGCCACAGCTGGGCATCAGCGGCAATGGCCAAGGGAATTCCCATCAGTGTTATCAGCGAGGGGATGGGACACGACTCGGAGCGCACCACGCGTATCTACCTCGCACAATTCGATACCGCCGCCGTAGACCGCGCGAACGCCCTCATCCTCGACTCAATTGACGTTTAAGACCTTCCGAAGCGCGTCGCGCAGGACTGCCGCGTTGTTATGTTCCTCGTCATGCGACGAATAAAGCAACGTGACGGCATTTTTGCCCGATACGACATTCTTCAATGCCTCGAAACCCGGGTTGGCTGCCAATTCGGCCCCGTAGCGACGTGCGAATTCCGCCCACCTGTGCCCGGGGTCGGCATGGTACCATTCCCTGAGCTCGGTTGTCGGAGCGATCTGCTTATCCCACAGATTGTAATGGAACGTCTCATGCGACAGCCCGCGCGGCCACAGTCTGTCCACATACACCCTGAAGCCATCGGAAGGACTTTCCGGCTCGTAGGCTCTCTTGATCTGGATGTTTCCCATATGCTGGTTCTTTTACCGATGGAACAATTCCAGGAGGCATAAGGTTGCGGTAGAACAAAAAACGATCCCGCTGCGTTTTGGAATCAGATGTTTTTCGCGTAACTTCGCAAAAACATCTTTTGAATTGACTATGAATGTGAAATCTGTTTTGACAGCCGGAATATCGGCTCTTTCAATTATGGCAACCTCTTCGTGCTCGCAATATGGCGGACAGGCTCCTGTGACTCCCGACAATACTGCCGGGATTGTCGTGGAAAATATAATGACCCGCACCAGCATCCGCCAGTTCACCGGCCAACCGGTCGGAAAAGACACCCTTGAAACACTCGTTAAAGCCGGTATGGCCGCCCCGACGGCCGTCAACGCCCAGCCATGGGCTTTCGTGGTAGTTACCGACAGAGCCGTACTCGACAGTCTTGACGCCGTGCATCCATATTCGCATCTCAAAAAAGCCGGAGCCGCTATCGTGGTCTGCGGGGATATGGAGAAAGCGCTCGAAGGGGACAACCGAGCCTACTGGATCCAGGATTGTTCCGCCGCCACCGAGAACATCCTGCTGGCAGCCCACGCCTACGGCCTCGGCGCCGTGTGGTGCGGGGTATACCCGAATCCCGAACGTATTCCCGGCGTAAAGCAGGTTCTCGGACTTCCCGATTCCATAATCCCGCTCAATATCGTCACGATCGGTCATCCCGAGAATCCCGACCACCAGCCAAAGGACAAGTGGGATCCCGAACGCGTGCGCTTCAACCACTGGTAAGCCTATCTGCCGAGCGACATATAACGCGCCCGCTCCTCCATCGACAGCTTCTCTATCGAATAGCGCAGCATAGTCCGCGGCATACGGGCGGCGTGCCGGTCAAGGAACAACAACAGTTCCGGCATGCCGCCCCGTTTGCCCACTTCCCTGAGCATCCAGCCGGTTGCCTTATGGATAAGGTCATGCTTGTGGCCCATCAGCAGTTCGGCCAGGCGCAGCGTGTCTCCGAACTCACCGCCGCGGATAAGCGTCCAGCAGGCGACGACGGCGACGCGCTGATGCCAAAGGCTACCGTCCATGCCCGCGAGCTCATACAGCAAGGAGCGTTCTCGCGGGTGGGCGAGCAGCCATTCTCCGAGGATTTTTGGTGCCACGAGGTCTACAAGGTCCCAGTTGTTGCCCCGGTCGATCACCGAAAGATAGTAATCGACTACCGGCCTCTTGTCTTTCGACCGCTTGAAAATCTCCACAAGCAGCAGAAAGCCCGCCAGCCGAATCTCATGCCATCCCGACATAAGCAGACGGTCGATATCCGCTATCTCCACTTCTTGCCGGAACTCCCTGACTATTGATCTTGTGGCAGGCACTCTGATGCCGAGGAAACGGTCGCCCTCTCCATATTCACCTTTTCCGGTTTTGAAAAACCGGCATAGGTGGGCGGCCTGCACGGCATCCCCCATACCTTCCATACGGAGCATTATCTCTCTGCTTACGTCACGCATACTTTTTTATGACTTGGCGCGAAGATACGGCAAAAATCCCATACCGCCGAAATAATGTCCGCAAGGTTTGCGCGGGATGGGATAGTTGACTAACTTTGCGTGTCAATTGTCTGAAAAGACACTTCAAACACAATAAATATGCTTAAAAAGATTTTATCAATTTCGGGAAAGCCTGGTCTGTACCGCTTGGTGACGAACGGGAAAAATATGCTCATCGTTGAGAGTCTCCTTAACGGCAAGCGTATGCCGGCCTATGCCCGCGACAAGGTCGTTTCCTTAGGCGACATATCCATCTATACCACCGAGGAGGATATGCCTCTCGGCGAAGTATTGGAGAAAGTCAAGGAAGCCGCCGACGGCAAGCAGGTCGACGTCAAGGCCATCGGTGACGATGCGGCCGTGAGAGCTTACTTCAAGACCATCCTCCCGGAATACGACGAGGACCGCGTGTATACCACCGATATCCGCAAACTATTCTCCTGGTACAACCAGCTTGTCGCCGCGGGAGTGACAGATTTCAAGAACGAGGAAATCGCGGAGGACGAGGCTGCCGAATCCGCCGAAAAAGCAGATTCCGAGTCGAAAGCGTAATCCAGAAAGCCACACCACCGACGGCGCTGTGTCAAAATTAGACACAGCGCCTTGTTTGTACCCTCGTTTTTTGTTTTCTGACAGGATGTCAGCCTTTCACCGTGCCATGCGGATCGTACCGCGACAACAGCCGCAGGATGGAGGGGAGGAGGGGAGTGGTGCCGTCGTTCGCGATGGTCCGGTAACCAACAACGGGCGAGTCCGTACCGGCCGCCGCACGCGCTGACGGCGATTCGGCCATCTGCGCGGCCATGCGGCGGCGTATGCTTTCGGCATCGGCATTGTCTCTCGCGGCGGCACGGGCCACGCGGATGTCTTCCGGTGCCGTCACCTCCCACATATCATCCACGATCTCGTGAAGGCCGCTTTTGAACGGGATGGCGGTCTCCACGAAAAACAACCTCGGGCCTGGCAATTCCCGCGAACCGCCGCCGTTCAGGTCCGTGCTGTATTTCGCCATCAGCGCGTCGCGCCATTCGGCGATGTCGGTTTTCACAGCCGAGTGCGCCAATCTCTCGAGAACCGCGAGCTTGGCGGGATTGGAAAACACCTCGGCGGCAACAGCCTTCCTGTCAACAATCCCGTCGGGATTGACCGCCGAGGGTGTTATATCCTTGACAAGTACAGCCTTGATCTCGTCCGACGCGTCCATAAGAGCCTTCGCCCTGCTGTCGCAGTCATAAACGGGATATCCCAGCGACGACAGCATCCGGCACACGACAGACTTTCCGCTCCCGATCCCCCCCGTCACAGCTATCATAAGAGGCTTGACAGCGCCTTCTGTTAATTTGTTCATAGTCGTCGGGCTATTTCCTCGGCCGAAAGAGTGAACATAACTTGGTGGCCGTCGGGTGTATAACGGGGATCGGGAAGAGAGAATAAGTCGCTCAACAGTCGCTCGGATTCCGCCGGAGCCAACGGCTGTCCGGGCCGGATCGCCGCCGACCGTGCCATCGCCAGGGCCACGGCCTTGCGAAGCTCCTCACCTGTCTCCCGGCCTGTCTCCGTAACGTTCTCTATAATGCCGAGAAGGGCGTCGGAAGGGTTCCCCTGGGCTAACACAGACGGGACGCCGTTAATACTCCATGAATTATCACCGATAAACGACAGGTCGAAACCGAGACTGGCGACCTCCTCCTGCAAACTGAGGAACACAGCGTTCTGCGAGGCGGTCAGCGACAACACTTCGGGAAATATAACCCGCTGGGTCTCACCGAGGCTCCCCCCCGTCAGCGAGGCGAACCTCTCATACAGCACGCGCACATGCGCCCGGTAACGGTCCACGATCAGCAGCCCTTCGCGCGAGGGAGTCACGATATACTTGTTGCGCACCTGCATGATCGTGCCAGCGGTAGAGGTGCCCTCCATTTCAGGGAGGACTCGCGGAGCCGCGGCGCCGGATGTCAGAGCCTCCTCGTCGGGAAGAAAGTCGTTCAGTACGGAAGCGCTTACGCCCTCCTCGTCCCCGTCGCTACCGACGGTATCCGGGGCAAAGGGATTATACGCGTCACCGGCCGGCAGGGCGTCAGACTGGCGCGACAATCCTTCGTACAGCTTGTCCCAGTCGGAAGTGGCCCGCGACGCGGAGCGCCGCCAATTACCGGACGTATCCGCCGGACTACCGTTCAAAGCTGAGGCCTTCCCCCGCCGGCTGCCGGCGAACGGGTTGTAAACATCAGTCACATCGCCGTGTTCGGCCGCAGCGTCCGGCTTGAACACGGGTATGTCCGGCGCATCCTGCGCGTCGAAATCGATCGCCGGCCCGACATTGAACCTGCCGAGGCTTTCCTTGACCGCCGCGGCGAGTATCTGCCATATGGGCTGCTCGTTCTCAAACTTGATCTCGTTCTTCGTTGGATGGATGTTAACGTCGATTGTCTGCGGGTCGACCTCGAAATTCAGGAAATAATTGGGTTGCGCGTCGGCGGAAATCAGGTCCTCGTAACAGGTAAGGACGGCCTTGTGGAAATACGGATGGCGCATATTCCTGCCGTTTACGAAGAAATATTGCAGGGGATTGCGCTTGCGGGCGTTCTCAGGCAGGGAAACGAACCCTGAGACTTTGACAAGCGGCGTGGATGTCTCGACGGGTATCAGCTGTTTTTCGAGCGACTTGCCGAACAGTCCGGCTATACGCTGTTTCAATGAACCCGGAAGAAGCTGGTGCAGGGTTACATCATTGTGGACCAGCAGGAATTCCAGCGACGGGTTCACCAGGGCGAGCCGCTCGAACTCGTGTATTATATGGGATAGCTCCACGGAATCCCTTTTAAGGAACTTGCGGCGGGCCGGGACGTTGAAAAAAAGATTTTTCACCATTATGTTGGTCCCCTGGGCGCACGCCTCCGGCTGCTGCCCCTCGAATTTCGACCCTGAGATTTCCAGATGGGTGCCGATTGTCTCTCCACTCTTCATCGTGCGCAGCTCCACCTGCGCGACAGCCGCCACCGACGGGAGCGCCTCGCCGCGGAACCCCATGGTGCGGAGGTCGAACAAATCGGTCGCCTGGCGTATTTTCGACGTGGCATGACGCTCAAAGGCAAGGCGAGCGTCGGTGTCGCTCATCCCGCAACCGTCATCAATGACCTGTATCAGGGTCTTCCCCGCGTCGCGCAGTATTATCTTTATCGACCTGCTTCCGGCGTCGACAGCGTTCTCCACGAGCTCCTTTATAACCGATGCCGGCCGCTGGATCACCTCGCCGGCCGCGATCTGGTTGGCCACTGAGTCGGGCAATAGCTTGATTACATCGCTCATATGTCAGAAACCAGTTTCATCCGTATTGACTGAATTTGTATTGGAAATGTAAAGTTAGCGCTTTTTTGCTAATTTCGCGGCTATGGAACGCCTCTTTTTGTTCAATCCCGAAAACGACATAGCGCTCGCGGCCGGCAACGCCGTATTCACCCCTCCGAAAAACGCCGCCATTCTTCACCGCGCCGGAGCAATGCTCCCGTGGTGGCTCGGCTCGGAAGGCGACGGCGTCCTCGTCCCGGCCGGGGACCGCGATGACGCCGCCGCTTTCGCATCCTCAGCGGAAGAGCGGTTCGGACGCGGACCGGAAATAGCCAGTTCCGTCAACGGGCTTTCCGTCGGCCGTTTTGTCCCATGGGGATGGAGCGTTGACGCGCTAAGCCAGTTTAAGCGCGCCGGAGCCACTTTCCCGGCTTCGGATACTGAACGGATGAACCGCCTGCGCCAGCTTTCACACCGCCGCGTCTCACGGGTTGTCAACCAGTCGCTCTACGATGCGGCGATAGGGGAGTTCCCTCCTCTGCCCAGAGAGGTAACGAACGCCAGAGACATCAGCGACATTGAGAGAGTGTGGGGTTCGGTGTATGTGAAAGCCCCGTGGTCGTCAACAGGCCGCGGAGTGATGTGTTCCGACGATATGCCGCTCGACGAGCTCGTAAGGCGCACGGAGGGGACTATCCGGCGCCAGGGATCTGTAATGGTTGAAAAAGCTTTGGATAAGGTTGTGGATTTCGCAATGCTGTTCCGATCGGATGCCGGGCGCGTGCGCTTCGCGGGATATTCTCTGTTCTTCAACGGGCGCGGAAGCTCGTATGGGGGCAACCTGCTTCTGACTGACGGCGAAATCGAGCACAGGCTTTCAGCGTTTGTGTCGCCCGGACTGCTACGGAATGTCGCCGACACGCTATGTCAGGCACTCACCGGGCTTGTGGCCGCTGACTATTCCGGCGACTTCGGGGTCGATATGATGGTATATGCCGAAAAGACGGGCGAATTCCGGCTCGCCCCGTGCGTGGAGCTGAATCTGAGGCTCACGATGGGGGTCGTCGCGCATAGCCTGACCGAACGGTTTCGCGGCACAGGATACGAAAAGCTGCTTGTTGGCCCGGCATCTGCCGCTGCCGACAACGCCTTCTGGCTCGTGCCGCGCAACGGATGCTATTTCATAGGACTGGTGTGACGGCCTGTCATCCGATATGGTCCAACGGCATCTTGACCGGCGGCCTCGCGGTTATTTTCAGCAGGTTCTCGTATAACGCACGGAGCGGCAGCCCCATGACGTTGTAAAAATCTCCTCTGATCCCGCTGACCCCAATATAACCTATCCATTCCTGTATGCCATAGGCTCCGGCTTTGTCTAACGGGTGGAAGTTATCCACGTAATACGCTATCTCCCGGTCTGTCAGCCGGGCGAACTCCACCTCTGTTTCCTCCGCGAACGTATGCTGCGACCGGACGGTGGCGAGCGTCACGCCGGTGACCACCTTGTGGGAGTGGCCGGAGAGCCTGCGCAGCATCGACGCGGCATCGCTCAGATCCCGAGGCTTCCCGACAACTTCGCCCCGGTTGATGACGACTGTGTCCGCTGTCAGGAGTATCTGATTATGTCTGAGGGAAGAAAGATACGCGTGGGCCTTCTTTCGGGAAAGATACGCCGGGACCTCTTCGGGACGCATACTGCCCGGATATGCCTCGTCGACATCCCTCGGCTCGGCTAACTCGCAGGTCAGGCACAGGTTCCCCACCAGCTCGCGGCGGCGCGGGGAGGCCGACGCGAGCAACAGTTCCCATCCGTTGAGAATGTCGAATTTTTCTGACTGTTTCTCTTCCATGACTGTTTCCTACATTTCCATCCGAGTAGCGGTTACCATCCGAAGGCTTTCGCGGCGTTCAGCCAGTGCCCCTGGGCTTTGAGAATTTCTTCAAGGAGGTCGCGTGCCACTCCGTAGCCGCCGTCGCAGGGTGATATGTACCGGGCTACGCGCCTTATGTCGACCGCCGCGTCGTGAGGAGCGACGGGAAGCCCGACCTCGCGCATACATTCGTAATCCGGTATGTCATCTCCGACATAGGCGACCTCTCCGGCCTCAAGCCCGTTAGCTTCAAGCCATCCGCGGAGCACGGGAAGTTTCTGCCCGGCCTTCATGTACACGTCCCTGATGCCGAGTCCTTCGAAACGCTCCCTGACACCGGGCGAATCAGCGCCCGATATAATTGCCATCTTTATCCCGCATTTGGCGGCCAGCTGCAACGCGTAGCCATCCTTTATGTTGACCATACGGCGGGGGAGGCCGTCGGTATCCAGGGGTATCGTGGAGGGGGAAAGCACCCCGTCCACATCGAAAACGACTCCTTTTATGGCGCACAGGTCGTGGCAGATCTTACTCATTGTATATCAAACTTGCATTATATTTTGAGCGACGGGTGGAATATGTCCAGAATCCTCTGCGACAGCAAGGAATAAGTCTCTTTGAGTTCCGTGGGCAGCGCCGCGAGCTGCCCACGGAGCACTGCGAGATCCCCGCGGCGGGCGGGCCCGGTCATCGCTTCCTCGGGCGACGCGCTCGCGAGTTTCTGAAGCGTCACTTCAAGCAGCGGCATCAGGTAGTTGACAGTCAGGCCGTTCCTCCTCAGAAGCCCGTCGGCGTCAAGCCACATGAGATTCGCGAAATTGCAGGCAAACACCGCTGCAAGGTGGAACGCCTTGCGGCGGTCGCTGTCGGCAAGATCCACACGCGACGAAATCCGCCTGGCAAGCGCCACAAGCTCGTCGCGCACGGAAGCGTCAGACCCCTCTATGAACATAGGAACCCGGCTGAAATCAACCGCCACATTCCTGGAGAATGTCTGCAACGGATAAAAACTGCCATAACGTTCCTTGATTCCGTCAAACACGGAGATGGGCACGCTCCCGGAGGTATGCGCCCATATGCCGGGGTAGGGAGGAGTATCGGCGGCAATGGAGGCGATAGCGTCGTCATTGGCGGCGATTATATAATAGTCCGCGTCAGCCGCAAGCCGGTCAAGCCGTACCGCCGACACACCGCCGCCTATCTTTCCGGCCAGAACCCTGGCGTTTTCAATATGCCGGCTGCATATCTGTGCCACGTTCGCGACCTTGTCGAGCGCCATGGCCATATGGGTCGCGACATTGCCCGACCCGATAACGCATATTCTCGGAACACCGTCGTTGTAGACCACTGCCAGTCAGAGCTACGTCAATTCATTGCCGCACGACTTCCTTGAACCGGCCCACGCTGACTTTCTCCCATTGCAGTTTCTCCGGATTTATAGGCTTGCGGTCCTCGTCCTTATGCCCGATGGAAACAATCGCCACCACCCCGTAATTCTCAGGAATGCCGAGAAGCTCGCGCACATATTCCTCGGAAGGGGTGCCGTCTTCCCGATAACGGTCGCGCACCTCGACCCAGCAACTTCCCAACCCGAGATCGACAGCCTGGAGCTGCATCACGATAGCCGCCACTGAGGCATCCTCGATCCAGGCGTCCGACTTGGTCATATCGGCGCATACAACGACCGCCAACGGAGCGTTGGCAACGGAAAGCGCGTAATTGGGTTTGCACTCGCCGAGCCTCTGGAGCATCTCTTTGTCCTCCACGACTATGAAATGCCAGCTGCGGCCGCTCTTCGAGGATGGGCATGCGAGCCCGGCTTCCATTATGAGCTTCACATGCTCAGCGTCGACAGGTTCGGATGTGTAGCGACGTATCGAACGCCTATTTAACAGAAGTTCGTGGAAATTTTCCATATGGGATAGTATTTCAGAATAGGATATTAACGACGGCACACCCACGCGTCAGCGACACCGCAGTTCTCCCGCAGGGCGTTAGCCGCCGCGTAGGTGGGGGCCGTAGCGGCGTAGACGCGGCACTTGCCGTCACTTTGCAGCACCTCGAGATTTCCTCCTTTCGACGCTATGTAAGTACGGGCCTGCCCCATGGTAGGGAACGATGCCACGACCACGCAGAAACGGTCTGTCTTGGAAGAACACATCCCGGAGGCTTTTTGTTTGGCAGGGTCACCCGAGACGCGGTTCGCCCGTGCCTCCCTCCTGGCTTTGATCTCGTCCGGTGTAACCTCCACAAAGCCTCTCTCGGCAGGAAGGCCTATCGTGAGGCGGCGCTCTGTCCGTGGCGCCTCAGTGTTGCCGGCAGCGGGAGCCGCAATTGCCGGGATAGGCGCCAGCGATGCCTTCTGAGGCTCGTTGGCCATCCTGATCGGATGGAGCATAAAGAGCGTTATCGTAACTATAACCGCCAGCGACGCCGCGACACCGGCAGCGCCGTTGCGCAGCTTGCGCCACCGGGAGCCGACAGCGGCCGCGCCTGATGCCCCGACGTTTCCGGTATCGGGCCGCGTCGCCGCGACTGGCGCGGGAACCGTCCGAACCGCGGGACGGGAAGATCCGTCGCCTTTCAGACGATCGACATCCACATCGGGGAGAACCGCGAATGCGGCGTTTACTGCCGAGACCCGGGCCGCCGAAAACACGACAGAGCCATCGGCCGTCGCGCGGAAAAAGCCAAGACGACCGAAAGAGGCACTCCCGTCACGCGTCACTGCCTGGCGCAGCGCCTCCACGCCGCGCGACACCCGCTCGGCGGCATCCGCGAGGGTGATTCCCAGGCCGCGGCTTAACGAGGCCGCAAGAAGGCCGTCGTCCGCCGTGATGGACGAGTTGAACGCCACCCGCCGCCGCGGAGGGAGCAGCATGCCGGGGTTGCGACGGTCGAAACGAGCGGAATCGACGGCGCAAATCAAGGCACCCAGCCCGGGGAGCACCACGCAGTCGCGGCGCCCCAGCAAGTACTCGGCATGTCGGATGAGCAGATTCATACCGCAAAGTTAGCAAAACCCGGCCAAATGTCAAAATAAATCAACAGGGCATTTGTCGCGGTTATCTCGACAGATACTTGTGACGGATACCCGCGCCGATTCATTTTCAATTTTGTGGAAGAACGGCTTAATTTTACTTAAAACAGGCTCCTCGGCCAACCCGCACTGAGCCTGCCGTGTTCTCTCTTATGAAAGTCCGCGGAATCCGGATATCAACAGCCAAACAATATAGATTTATGAAAACAGACACATACCACGACATCATCAATTCCTCGCCCGTAGTGCTCGTCGAATTTTTCGCGAGCTGGTGCCCGCACTGCCAGAAAATGATGCCGGCAGTGGCGCGGGCAAAAGAGCTACTCGCTGGCAAAGCCGGGGTATACACCTTCGACATAGACGAGAACCAGGCGCTCGCTGACGCGAACGGGGTGAAGTCAATACCGACTTTCCTGATTTACAACAACGGGGAAACCGTGTGGCGGCACACCGGCGAGATCGACGGAGAGGCGCTGCTCAGCAAGGTAGAGTCATATCTCTGAACCATTCTTTGCGGAGCGAAGCGCTTCACGAGGACTGACAACACCCTCCCATCCGAACACAAAGAAGGTGCTGTGTCAGAATCTGACACAGCACCTTTTAGGTCACAGGTCAGCGCAGCTCCTGAAGGAAACGGTCCGCGTCCAGGGCGGCGCGGCATCCGGAACCGGCGGCGTTGATTGCCTGGCGATAGAACGGGTCGGCGACATCACCCGCGGCAAACACCCCGGGAACGCTCGTGCGGGTCGACGGGGAGTTGACCACGATATAGCCTTGCTCATCCAGAGCGAGCTTCCCTTCGAACATACCGGTATTGGGCGTGTGGCCGATGGCGAGGAAGAAACCGTCGAGCGCGAGGTCGTAATGCCGCTCTTTGTCGGTACCCGCGTTCTCGACAAGCCGGGCACCCTCAAGCACTTCCTCCCCGTAAAGACCTTCGGTTACGGTATTATAGAGAACGGTTACGTTGGAGGCGCCCTCTATGCGGTTCTGCATCACTTTCGAGGCCCTGAGATAGGGCTTGCGCACGATAAGGAACACCTCTTTGGCGATCGTCGACAAGTAAAGGGCTTCCTCGCAGGCGGTGTCGCCACCTCCGACTACCGCCACGCGGCGGTTACGATAAAAGAACCCATCGCATGTCGCGCAGGCGGAAACCCCCATGCCAAGGTATTTCTGCTCATCGGGGAGCCCGAGGTAGCGCGCCGACGCACCGGTTGCCACTATCACGGTCTCCGCCTCAACGACTTCGCCACTGTCGGTAGTAAGGCGGAAAGGCCGCGTATCGAAGTCTACCTCAGCGATTACCTTGGTTCGGATGTCGGCACCGAAACGGAGCGCCTGCTCGCGCAGGTGGCCCATCATCTCAGGGCCGTTAACGCCGTTGGGGTAACCTGGAAAGTTCTCCACCTCGGTGGTGGTCGTAAGCTGGCCGCCTGGCTGCATCCCCTCGAAAAGCACGGGGGAAAGATTGGCGCGGGAGGCATAAATCGCCGCCGTGTATCCGGCGGGCCCCGCGCCGATAATCACGCAGGAAACTGGTTTGTTGCTCATTGTTCGTGTATTTGTTTAACGGAGATCGACGACACGGGCCGCGGGAGCAGACTTCTTGGCGAAGCGGAAATAAGAATCCGGCTTTTTCGCCGCCTTTTTCATTGACGCGAACGTGATTACGGCCTGTGAGCCGTCATTCATTGTAACGACTATCTCGCGGAGAAAGTTCGTAGACGCGTCGGATGTGACGACTGCCTTGCGGAAGTTTGACTTATCGGCGGGTACCAGCTCAATTCTGTCACTGCCGGCAGCAGCCTCCAGGCGGTGCGCCTTGCATCCCTTGGCGCTGTTTGTGATGATAGTCAGCGGATTCGTCTCGGCGAGTTCGTCGGCTGTCGGTTCGGTCACATTGACTTCCTCGGCATCCTTGGAGTAGGTCCATTGGGTCTTTCCATCGAACCAGGCCTCCATTCTCGGAAGCGCCAGCACGAACTTACGCCCCTGAATGAAAGCGGTTCCGGCCATCGGCGGCTGCCCCTGCTGACGCAAGGTGAACTCCGCCTTGATTGCTTCGGACTTCGCGAGCGTCTGGGAGATGGCGTTCACCACCTGCGCGGCGGAACTTTTGGCCGCGTCGGCAGGGGAGGGGAGCAATACAGCCGCCATGGCTGTAATGAATATCAATAGTTTCCTTGTCATATGTCAAATGTCTGTTTGAAGTACTCGTTCAAGCCCGACGGTGTCCATCAGCACCTGGCGCGGTTTGCCTCCGATGCTGGGGCCCACGACACCCGACGCCTCGAGCTGGTCCATGATCTTTCCAGCGCGGTTGTAGCCGATAGAATAGCGGCGTTGCAGCGACGAAGTCGAGGCCGTGCCTGACGTGATCACGAACTTGGCCGCCTCCTCGAATAACGAATCGCGTTCCGAGAGGTTCACAGCGGCGGAGCTGTCGCCGTCGTCCATAATGGGTTCGGGCAGATAGTAGGCGTGCTCGTAGCCTGCCTGGGAGTCAATGTGGTGGCAGATGGCCTCCACCTCGTCGGTGTCGATGAAGGCACACTGCACGCGGTCCATCGACCCGTTATGCGAAAACAGCATGTCGCCCCTGCCGATCAGCTGGTTGGCGCCGGAGCGGTCGAGAATGGTTTTGGAATCAACCATCTGGGCCACGCGGAACGCGATGCGGCCGGGGAAGTTCGCCTTGATTATACCCGTGATGACGTTCGTAGACGGGCGCTGGGTGGCCACGATCATGTGCATGCCCACCGCACGAGCCTTCTGGGCGATGCGGGCGATGGGGGTCTCTACCTGCTTTCCGGCTGTCATGATCAGGTCGGCGAACTCGTCGACAATCATCACGATGTAGGGCAGGTAGCGGTGTCCCTTTTCAGGATTGAGCATACGCTTCACGAAGCGCTCGTTGTACTCGGTTATGGAACGCACATTGGCGTCGCGCAGCAGCATATACCGCTGGTCCATCTCCACGCACAGGGAGTTGAGCGTGCGCACGACCTTGTCCATGTCCGTCACCACGGCGTCCTCCTCGTCGGGCAGCTTGGCGAGGAAATGGCGCTCGAGCACGCCGTAAAGGCTGAACTCAACCATCTTGGGGTCAATGAGCACGAATTTGAGCTCGGCCGGATGCTTGCGGTAAAGCAGCGAGGCTATGATGGCGTTGAGGCCTACCGACTTACCCATACCTGTCGCTCCGGCCACGAGCAGATGCGGCATCTTCGCGAGGTCGGCGATGTAGACATCGTTGGAAATAGTCGCGCCCAAAGCCATAGGGAGCTTGTATTTACATTCCTGGTAGGCTCTCGATTCGAGGATGGAACGCATAGCCACCATCTGGGGATCCTTGTTGGGGACTTCTATGCCGATTGTTCCCTTGCCGGGGATGGGAGCGATGATTCGTATGCCGAGAGCGGCGAGACTCATCGCTATGTCATCCTCGAGACGGCGAATCTTCGCTATTCTCACCCCTTCCGCGGGTATTATCTCGTAAAGGGTGACGGTCGGGCCTACGGTAGCTTCGATATGGGAGATCTGTATGCCGTAGTCATTCAGGGTCTTGGTGATCTTGTCCTTGTTCTCTTCCTGCTCCTCGCGGTCTACGGAACTGGCTTTCTTCGAAGCCTCGTGGAGCAGGTCGAGCGACGGCGGAACATAGCGCGAAAGCTCGGCTGTCGGATCGTAAAGTTCCTGGTTCTTGACGTCGGCCTTCTCGATCTCGGTGGAGAACACCTCGAAGCCGGGATCCGAGATCGCGGCGGTGCGCACGGATGACGGCGTTTGCGACGATGGCGCGTCCTCTTCCGCCTCTTCCTTTTCCGGCGGCATCGCCGTTTCCGCTACAGGTTCATCCTCAGGGTCATCCGAAGGCACATCCTCATCGCCAGACAGCTCCTCCGGCTCTGTCGGAGAAAGCCGCGCCTCCGTCGCTTCGGCCTCGTCAATAAGGGCTTCGCGGGGAGAAGCGTCAAAACCCACCTCTTCGACAGTCCGCGGCTCGTTGAACGGGTCGTAATCTTCCTCTTCCGGCACCGTCTCTGCCTCATGCTCGGAATTAAGCTCCGAGTTCTCCATCGCCTCGCGTGCCCGCTGGCGCGCTTCCTCCTGCTCGACGCGCTCCTGCTCGGCCCGCTCGCGGCGGGCGCGCCGGATCGCGGCATATTTGTTATACAGTTTTAGCAGGTCGTTGATATACACATATACCACCGCGACGACAAGCAGCACACTGACAAGCAACGCGCCTATCCAGTCGGCATAGCTGTGGATCAGCAGGTTCACATAGCGTCCGTGGGTTCCTCCGAGGTTTATGTCAAGACCGAGCCATATGCCCGCGAGGCCAAGGACCATGGAAACAGTTATACCGACCAGCAGCGTCTTGAAGGTTGCCGACCAGAAATGGCACTTTCGGATCCCCATAAGTCCCAGGCCTATCACCACAAGGTAGACAATCAGGACGAGCGACCCCAGCCCGAGCCCCTGCGCGAACACCGACTGGGCGAGCGCGGCTCCGAGCGGCCCCCCGTGGTTGCCGACCCGGGTACCGTCCGCCGCGATTTCCGGCAGATCCATCGACGTGACCACGCTTTGGTCAGCCACGCCGTATCTTAAAAAAGATATCGCCGAGACAACTATGTACAGCGCCAGGCAGATCAGCCCTACACCAAACACGGCATGCGTTCTCTTGTCACAGAAAAAATTCCATACCCCCCTGAACGGGTTGGCGAACGGCTTCCGATCCGTCGCCAGTCTGCCGGCATCAGCTTTTTGCCGCCGCGGGCGCGCCGCGGCAGGCCGCTGTTCGCGGCGAACGTCATCTGCCGCTACCCTGCGGCGGGAAGCGTCTGCACTCTCCGAGCGTCCCGCGCCTCGACTTTCCGGCGCCCGGCCCGCGGGGGCGCCCCCGCGGCTCTCGTCGCCTCTGTATCTCAGACGGTCGGAGTCATGCGGCCTGTTCGGCCGCGGCTGGTTGCCGGACGGCCCGCGTCGGGCCATGCGGTCGGGATCAGGCATAAGCAGGTCTGGATCATAATCGAGGCCTTCAGGTGAAAAGTTATAATCGTCCATCGGGGAAATTCAGAATATCGTTGGATTCAGGCACCGGCGTCTTTGCTGTGGCCGCTGCCGATTAAGGAATGCAAATTTACGCCAAATCCGTCAGATTACCAATCGATTTTCCCATTCATTTTTGAGAATTTCAAAGCAACTGACCCGAAAGCGACCCGATTGCCGACCTTGTTTTTTGCCGTTTGCCGGAAAATTCCTAACTTCGCGGTCGCGCTTCACGCGCCTGACCTGCTGAAAAATCCAACACATACACATAGAACGAATTTATGGCAACAACAGCTGATTTCAAGAACGGCATGTGCCTCGACATCGACGGCAACTATTTCTTCATCGTGGAGTTCCTCCATGTAAAGCCGGGCAAGGGTCCCGCCTTCGTCCGCACGAAGCTCCGCAATGTCAAGACCGGCCGCATCCTCGACAAGACCTGGAACTCGGGCGTGAAAATCAACGAGGTGCGCATCGAACGCCGTCCCTACCAGTACCTCTACAAGGATGATATGGGCTACAACTTCATGCACACCGAGACTTTCGAGCAGATCGCCCTCCCCGGCGAGAGCATCGAGGGCGTCCAGTTCCTCAAAGAGGGCGACATCGTGGAGGCCATGGTTCACGCTGAATCCGAAACAATCCTCACCTGCGAGCTCCCCGCCAACGTGGTTCTTGAAATCACCTACACCGAACCGGGCATCAAGGGCGACACCGCGACCAACACGCTGAAGCCCGCGACTGTGGAGACCGGTGCGGAAGTGCGCGTGCCGCTGTTCTGCAACATCGGCGACAAGGTGCGCGTAGACACCCGCAACGGCGCCTACCTCGAACGCGTGAAGTAAGCCAAGAACACCTATCCGGCCAGCCCCGCTTCCGAGCAGTAACATAGTGCTATCGGAAGCGGGGCTGCTTGTGTCCGCGCTTGCCTCGTAGCGCGGAAAGCGCCTCTTACACAGTTAGAAACGTAGGGACGCACGGCTCGTGCGTCCGCCGTATCATTGATCCTCAAACCACTGGCGGACGCGCGAGCCGTGCGTCCCTACGTTTTCATTAATCGTCCATAAATGTTCCATAAATAAATCGCCCGGACATAAAAACAAACCGTCCGGATGGATTCATCCGGACGGTTTATTGAGTTGCTTCGCAGCGATCAGTTCGAGCCGTCAAGAGACTCGTAAGGCTGACCGACTTATTCAGCGGCGGGAGCCTCTTCGGCAGCCGGAGCTTCCTCGGCGGGAGCCTCAGCAGCGGCCTTGGCGGCTTCCTCCGCAGCCTTAGCGGCGGCGATTTCGGCCTTCTTCTTTGCTACGGCCTCAGCCTTGGCGGCGTTCTTGGCCTTTTCGGCCTCGATGCGTTCCTTCTCGGCGAGCTCCTTCTTGGAAGCCATGGATGTCTTCACCGCGTCGACAGCCTTCTGCTTCTCTGCCTTCCAGGCATCGAAGCGGCGCTGTGCCTCGGCTTCGTCGAAAGCGCCTTTCTTGACGCCGCCCTGAAGGTGCTTCATAAGCAGCACACCCTCGTTGGAGAGGATGGAGCGGACGGTGTCGGTGGGCTGAGCGCCCACATTTACCCAATACAAAGCCCGTTCGAAATTCAGAGTGATTGTAGCAGGATTAGTGTTCGGATTATAGGAACCTATCCTTTCAATAAATCTACCATCTCGTGGTGCCCTGCTATCGG